>JBEKJJ010000056.1:0-34360 GCA_050011295.1 Bryobacteraceae bacterium | reverse complement strand
CACATGTGCCGTCGATCGCCTAAAAGGGAATCGCCTATTTCTGTACACCCAAAAGACAGGCGTGCCGGTGAACACCCGGCTGCCCCAGGTAGCAGTGGATGCACTCAACACAATTGTGCCTGTAACGCCGGGCTACTTCTTTTGGAGCGGTAACGGCGAAATTGACACCGCCAGCGGGAACTGGCGTCGCAGCCTTCGGAAGCTCTTTTGCTTGGCCGGAGTCGATGGCGGGCACCCGCACCGATTCCGCGATACGTTCGCCGTGGAGCTTTTGATGGCTTCTGTTCCGTTGGAGCGGGTTTCAATTCTCTTGGGCCACTCTAGCGTCCGCGTGACTGAGAAGCATTACTCGCCTTGGATTCATGCGCGACAGGAACAATTGGAAGCCGATCTCGAACGCAGTTGGGCAAGAGATCCGATCGTGTTCGCTGCGACGAATGGTGAGCCGGGCGGGGATCGAACCCGCGACCACCGCATTAAAAGTGCGATGCTCTACCAACTGAGCTACCGGCCCGGAGCTACTGCAGGAAGGTCTACTTACTCACGATAACATACGGGTCGTGGCACAATAACGACAAATGAGTGAACCTGTCTTTCTGATCGCCAGCGGCGATTTGCGACTGTCCGCCAACCAGAAGTGCTGGCCGGCGCAAGAGTCGGTGGAGGCGTCCGTGATTGCGGCTATTCGCGGCGCTGGACGCGAGGTGAAGCGTGGGCATCCGTTCGATCCGGCCAAGGGGCATGGATTTATCGACAGCCAGAAATACGGGATGCAGATTTTTCGCGACATCCCGCGAACTGCGCCGCTGATTGTGGTGGAAGCGGTGTGGCAATACAGTCATCACGTGTTGCATGGGCTTTTTACGCATCAGGGTCCTATCCTTACTGTTGCCAACTGGAGCGGCGAGTGGCCGGGGCTGGTGGGAATGCTGAATCTCAATGGATCGCTCACTAAGGCGGGCGTTCGGTACGAGACATTGTGGAGCAGGGATTTTACGGATCAGTTTTTTTTGAATGGGTTGAAGAGATGGCTCGGCGGAGAAGGCATTGGTCATGATGCTACTCACGTGCATTCGCTCGCGAGTCTTCGATTGCCGGCCGCGGAAGAGGCGCTGGCGCGAGAAATTTCGGAAACGCTGCAGCGTGACAAGGCCATTCTCGGGGTTTTCGACGAAGGATGCATGGGGATGTACAACGCCATCATTCCGGACGAGCTGCTGCATCCGACGGGAGTGTTTAAAGAGCGGCTGAGTCAATCGGCTCTCTATGCTGAGATGCAGAGGACGCCGGATTCGGAAGCGCGAGCGGTGCGCGAATGGCTGGATAAAAGCGGCATGAGGTTTTTGACTGGCCGGAATCCGGACAGCGAGCTTACCGACGAGCAGATTCTGGAACAGTGCAAGATGTATATCGCGGCGTTGCGCATTGCCGATGAATTTGGGTGCGATGCGATCGGGATTCAATATCAGCAAGGGTTGAAGGATTTGACGCCGGCGTCCGATCTGGCGGAGGGGTTGCTGAATAATGTTCAACGTCCGCCGGTTCTTGCGCGGGATGGACGGGAACTTTATGCGGGGCGCGCGCTGCCGCATTTCAATGAGGTGGATGAGTGTGCTGGTTTGGATGCGCTGGTGACGAATCGCATCTGGACTAAGCTTGGGTTCGATCCGGAGACGACTTTGCATGATATCCGGTTCGGCGAGGATTACAACGGCGAATTTGTTTGGGTGTTTGAGATTAGCGGCGCGGCACCGGCGCAGCATTTCACGGATGGGTACCGGGGAGCGGTGAGCGAGCGGCAGCCGCCGATGTATTTTCGATTGGGCGGCGGCACGTTGAAGGGCATCAGCAAGCCGGGTGAGATTGTTTGGAGCCGGGTTTTTGTGGATAGCGGGAAACTGAAGGCCGATTTGGGGCGCGCGGTGGTTAGGGAGCTTCCGCGTGAAGAGACCGAGCGAAGATGGCGCATTACTACGCCGCAGTGGCCGATTATGCATGCGGTGACATACGGGATTACGCGCGACCAGATGATGGGGCGGCATAAGTCGAATCATATTCAGGTGGCGTATGCTCCGGATGCGAGTTCGGCGAATCGGGCGTTGGCTGTGAAGGCGTCGGCGTTTCAAAATCTTGGGTTGGATGTGAGTATCTGCGGAACTCGCAACGGTCTCGTACAATAGGGCGAGACTATGCGGGTGGGAATGATTGGGACTGGAGCGATTTCGCATAAGCATGCGCAGGCTTACGCGAATATCGGGTATGAGCTGGTGGTTTGTACCGATATTAACGCCGAGAGTGGACGTGCATTCGCCGATAAGTATGGATGCCAGTTTGTTCCGACCTATGAGGAGGTTTGCCGGCATCCGCGGGTGGATTATGTGGACGTCTGCACGTTTCCGGATTTCCGGTTGCAACCGCTCGAGATTTGCGGGGAAACGAAGAAGCACGTGCAGGTGCAGAAGCCGATGTCCACGAATCTGGAGACGGCGCGAAAGATGATGGATGTTGCGCGCCGCACCGGAATCCAACTCAGCGTGGTTAGCCAACATCGCTTCGACGATTCCACGCAATTTTTGCGGCGAGCTTTGGATGCGGGGCGGTTGGGGCGGATTCTGCAGGCGGATGCGTACGTGAAGTGGTTTCGATCGGCCGCATACTACTCGCGACCGATTAAAGGAAGCTGGGCTACCGAAGGCGGTGGAGCGCTGATCAACCAGGCGGTGCATCAGGTGGATATTTTGCTGTGGCTGGCGGGTCCGGTGTCGGAGATTTTTGGCTATTGGCAACTGGGGGCGCTGCACAAGATCGAATCCGAGGATGTGGTGTCGGCGCTGGTGAAGTACGCGTCGGGCGCGACGGGCGTAATTCAATCGGCTACCGCATTTTGGCCTGGATATACGGAGCGGATCGAAATTCACGGCACCAAAGGGACGGCGGTGATATCCGGCGATAAGCTCACGACATGGGATGTGGAAAATGATTCGGGAGAGCCGGCGCCGGTGGATCAAAATGTCTCGTCGGGAGCGTCCGATCCGATGGCGATTTCGCTGGCGCCGTTTGAACGGCAGTTTCTGGATTTCGGAGAATCCATTCGCAGCGGGCGCAAGCCGGTTTCCTCCTGCGAGGATGGATACCGGGCGCTCGAAGTGGTGACGTCGGTTTATGAATCGTGCAAGAGAGGGAGTGTAGTGAAGCTGTAGACACTTCCGATGCGAGTCCGCGTACCAGCTTCCAGCGCGAATCTCGGCCCCGGCTTTGACGCGTTGGGTCTGGCACTGGGAGTTTATCTGACGTGCACCTTTGAGCCTGCGGCGCGGTTGAGCATCCAGGTGCGCGGGCGCGACGCACATAAAATTCCGACCACTGAAGACAACCTGATTTGGCAGACGGCCCTGCGTGTGACGCAAGATGTGGGCGGAAGTTTGCCCATGATCGCGCTCGATATAGATAACGACATTCCCATCGAAAAAGGGTTGGGGTCGAGCGCGGCGGCGCTGACGGCGGGGGTGGTGATCGCGGATCAGTTGCTGGGGCTGCATTGGAAACCGCATCGGATTCTGGACGAAGCGGCGCAGATTGAGGGGCATCCGGACAACGTGTCGGCTTGCGTGTTGGGATCGATTGTGGCGAGCGCGATTGATGCGGGCGGCGTGGCGCGGGCGGTGAGGCTGGAGCTTCCGGCTAGTTATGGCGTGGCCGTTGTTGTGCCCAACTATGAGCTGCCGACCAGCCAGGCGCGGGCGGTGCTTCCGGAGGTGTATTCGCGGCAGGATGCGATTTTCAATGTCCAGCGGAGTGCGCTGCTGATTGCGGCGCTGGCAACGGGAACAACGAGTGCGTTTCCGGCTGCGTTCGAGGATCGGCTGCATCAACCATATAGATACGCGCTGGTGCCGGGGCTGGAAGAGATGGTGAAGCTGCGGGCGCCGGGCTTGTTGGGATGCGCGCTGAGCGGGGCGGGTCCTTCGGTTTTGGTTTTTTACGAGAAGGGCTGCGAGCAGGTTTGTGATCTGGTGCGGCAGATTTTTGCGCTGCATGGGCGGGAAGCGGAGACGTTGTGGGTGAAGATTGCGGAGCATGGGTATGAGCTGAGCGGAGCCTCGGTTTCCGAGGCGCCGCGTTGATCGCTTGGGCGGTTGATCGGTTCATCGGTTGGTCGATTATTCGGTTGTTCGGTTGTTCGGTTGTTCGGTTGTTCGGTTGTTCGGTTGTTCGGTTAATCGGTTGTTCGGTTCGGGAAGGCCTTTTTTTTCAGGCTATGAAGTTGCGCATTTAGGGATGGGGGCATTTCGTAGCGCGCGTAGGCGCAGTGGTGGGCTTCATTTTGACGCATCAGGAGCTCGTCGTGGCACTCGACTTGCTCTTTTGAAAAAACGAAGCCATGGTCAGAGGGTTGCCAAGGAAGTCCTCTGCGTCTATGGAGTTCCAGGGGCTCGGCGGCGTGGCGGAGGTCGGTGCGTTCCTGGTCCAGGCGCTCCGATTGGAGGGTGTGGAGCTTGTCGAGCGCGTTCTGATATTGGCGCGAGATGCGCGAGCTGTAGAGTCCGAGCTTCGCTAGTTGGGGGACTCGGGGTTGGGGACTTCAGTGAACAGACTGGTTTCGAGGAGCGGAATGCGATTCAGACGCCAGGAGGTGTCGGCTAGTTCCTGGACCAGTTGGGTTTCGGTGGCGTTGGCGGGCTTGAATTGGTCGCGAAAGTTGCGGCAGTGTTTTTCGTAGACTTCCTGATTTTCGGTGGGCAGGACGGCCGTGCGGCAGGTTAAGCCGTGACTGAGCGCGTTTTGCGAGGAGCGCTGTTTGCCGGCGTCGGTGCGGGGTCCGGTGGAGTGTTCGGAGTTTTTTCGGTTGATGGCTGCGCGCCGGGCGGCCCAGCGAAGGACGGGATCAGTTTCTGTTGTTGCTCGCATGTTGAGACCTCTCGGAACCGGAATAACATGGGCCACGAGCGGGGAGTGGGGGTGGGTGGTGGAGGTTGTTGAGGGGGAAGATGGATTTGGTTGTGGGTGAGGCGTGACTGCGGTTCAGACACACCCAAGCGAAAACCCCAGGGCGGCGCAGACCTCTTGCATGCGTTCATGGTTTAAGCTGGCTGCTCGCTTGCCGAGACGGTCCTGCGAGACTGTCACGACATTGTGAAGGTTTACCGAACGCCGGTGCTTCATTCCGGCATCCGGATCCAATATCGGCTCTGAGGGGGGCGCTGCGGACGATGGGTGTAATTGGCGCCACCGTTACGGTTAGTATGAGAGCCGGCCGCTGCTTGTCGGTCGACGCAAATCGGCAGAGGTGAACGTCACCGCGGGTGAATCTTCCGTCCGAGAGGCGGCATCCCGGGCGCGACACTCCTCAGAGCGTTGCGGCTTGGCTTGATAACCGCGGCGGCGTTTTTCTTCGAGGTCCAGCACACGCAGGCGTCTCAAGTGTTCCTGCTTTCCGTTAGCGGCGTTTCACGAGAGTAATCTCCCACAATGGGACCTCTGGGCCGCGTGAGCGGCGCGCCAACGAAGCTAACATGACGTTCAGCCACGCCACATGATCGCTCGGGGCGAGCCTAAGGAAGTTCCCCCAAATACGGGAAGGCGAACGTCGACGCCCACGCAAACAGAAGGAAGTTCGCCGCCACATTCAGGAGAAGTGAACCAGTCCGCCGCGATGCAAGGAACGTTCCTGCCGTGGCCGCCGCGAGAAGAAAGCTCAGAATCGCCGTGTAGAGAGTGTATTGGTAGCTTTGATATTCGATTCCGAGGTCCCAGCCTCGACGGAACCACACCACGGATCCTACTCCGACAAGCACCATTGCAATTAGCGTTCGGGTCGACGAAATCAGAGACCCACGTAAACACGGACGCGACCAAAAGTAAAATATGATGCTCGGGATCGCGATAACCATCCATGATAAGGGCACGCCTAGAAAAGCCAACCAGATCAAAGGGAACGGTAATGGGCAGGAGACCGATGGAATTGGATCACTCAGCAGAACCTGATAATTTATTGGCAGCAGAAGAATCGTCGCTCCGACAGTTAGGGCAATTCCAAGGCTTGATCCGATCTCTGGCATCGGTATGGATGTACGCCCAAGGAGCGCCCTAAAGTGGGCCGTCATTGTAGCTTCAAAAATAGCATCAATCGCTGGGCTGCGGCGTCGCCGTACATTGCACTGGCAGACGTGAAGCCGCCTATCGCGACATGTGCCACTGACGGTCCGGAAACGGTGGATTTTTCTCCGGCTCCTACCGCTGGCTTCGCGCTCAAGCCAGGCCCACTGGCCAGTGATTCTGCTCCGCGTGAAATCGCGCGATGGGTTGTGAACGCATTGGCTAATGAGTCAAATACAAGCTGCGGGCGCGTGAGGCCACGCTGACGTAACCGAGGGCTTGAGCTTCCGACTCGAGTTGACGGAGAGGTTGAGCCGTAGGATTTGACCTAGCGGCTGCCAGCCGGATCTCGAACGCCATCTCAACATAGCCGGCCTGGCGCGCTTTCGCTGCGAGGTCCTCGAAGCCGGCGATGGAATGAGTGGCCGGGTTGAGGCGCCCTTCGGTGGCTAAAGTGGCGAGACGAGCTTCGAGGCTGGACAAGGATCGATCGGACCCTTGGGGTGGAGAAGCCAGCCGAGAGGCGATGGCATGCGCATCGCTCACGCGGTCTTGCGCCAGGAGCGCGAGGGCTAGTAGGCTTTCGGTGCGCGCCTCGAATTCCGGGACCCGGAAGGCACGCGCTTGTTCGGCGGCCTGGCGGGCTAACCGTTCGGCATCTGAATAGTCGGTGGCGTAGAAGGCGGCCTGCGCGCGATAGAAATCGATTTCAAAGTCCTGGAACGTGGTTGTCCCGCGGATTGCCGCAGCGTCGCGCATGGCGTGGCGAGCTCCAGGGGTATCGCCAGTGGCGGCCAGGGCTCGCGCCAGCTCAAGATCGGCATCCGCCCCTATGCCCCACGACGCCGATTTCTTTGCAACGGCCAACGCATTCCGGGCGGAGGCGACGGCGGCGCGCGGATCACCGGCTAGGACATCCAGTTGCGCCCGCAGGAGGAGCGAATTTGCTTCGGAATCGATCTCGTGAAAGGCCCGCGCCTGAGCCAGCGCGCTATCGATGGAGCGGCGTGCTTCGTCCAGGCGGCCGGTGGCCATCAGGAGACCGCAGTAGTTGATCAGAGTCTCGGTGGAGGATTCACGCGCTTCTTCACTCATGCGCAAAGCTTCGCGAAAATCCGCGTCGGAGCGTTTAAAATCCTGCATCCAGTAATGGATGAGGCCCAGGCCATTCAACTCATTGATGGGCTCGTCGTGGTTCCCTATCTGGCGCGCGAACGCGAGGGCTTGGCCGTAGCTCACCTCGGCCAGGCGCAGCTTCCCGGATTGCAGGAGGGTGTTTCCTTCGGAGCGAAATACCCAAGCCAAGCATTTGAAATCGTGCAGATCCTGGCAGACTCGCTTGCCTTCGTTTCGGGCGGCTTCGGCGGCAGCGTGGGCGCCCTGGTGCTTCAAGGCATTGGCTTCGATCATGCGAGCGTTGGCGTACAGATCGAGCATCTGACGCTCGCGAGCTTTGCGGGCGGCGATGGCGGCTAGCTGGGCGATGCGCTGATAGTCCGACCAAGTGGATCGCACGACATTGGTTTCCAAAAGATCGATGCGAGGGTCGTCGCGGAGCGGGGCAGGCAAATTTCGAAGGGCGGTGATGACACGGCGGGCTTCGTCTTGTTTTCCGGAAGAGCGGTAGGCCTCCGACAGGGCGGATGCGTCCTCAATGCTATCGGGGACCAATTTCCAGATGGCGGCATAGATCTCGGCGGCTCGTGGCCAATCGTGAATCGAGAAGCGGTAGCGGCCTTCGATGGAGAGCCGGTCCAGTTGACCGAGCGAGGAGGAGAGATCGAAGGCGCGGCGTGCGGCATCGGCGGCATTGGACTCGTAACCGAGCTCGTGCCATGCGGAGGAAAGCGCCGAATAGCAGAGAGCATTGGAAGGATCGGCTTCGACGGCTTGCAGTAAGCGGTCTTTGGCAGTGAGGAAATCGGAGGATCGAAACGCTCGGATTCCGGCCGCGTAAAGCTGCATGGCCGGCTGGCGGGAGGGAATTGGTGACGAAGATGCGGTGGCAGTGGCGTTGGGGATGCCGAGCGATTGGCGTACACGTTCACCCAAAGGCCGGATCATGGCGAATAGCTGCTGCTCAGAGCCATCCCAAGAGGCGGCAGCCGTGATGTCGCCGGTGCGAAGATCCTGAACGTGCAGATCGATTCGCAGCGGTTGGTTGGCCTGAGCGGAAAGCACTGTGATGGTGCCGCCCAAGGCGAAATCCGCCTGGGTGTAGGCGCGGATGTCGCGTAGAGACTGGGAGGCGGAACTGCGATGCGGCAGATCGCGCTCCATGCGTGCTGTCTCGTCGGGAGAGATTATCCGCAAGCGCTCACGGCCTGCCAGCTCGTGATAGAGCATGTCGCCGACGGCCGTTGAGAGCCACGCGTTTCCAGATGTTTCGGGCAGCACTTTGAGCGGCAGAATCACGGTGGTGCGGCGGCGCGCGGCTTGGGCGGAGTTGCTGCGCCACAAGTAGATGGCAGAAACTGCGAGGCACAGCACGGCGGCAGACACCAATCCGGCACGTGCGTAGGAGCGCCAGCGGGGCACAACCGCCGGCGCGGGCGCTTCGAGTGTGGTGGCCGAGGCATCAGTCTGGCGGACTGGAGCGACAAAACGATAGCCGACGCCCGTTACAGTAAGGATGTACTTGTGCTTTCCGCGCTGTTCGCCCAGGGCTTTACGAACTGCGGAAATACATTGGTTTAGATTATTCTCTTCGATGGCCGCGTGGCCCCACACGGCGTCGATGAGCTCGCGTTTGGTAACGGTAGCACCGGCCCGCTCGATTAATACGAGCAGCGTGTCAACGGATTTGCCAGTGAGCGCAAGTGGGTTCCCGTTGCGCAGCAACACTCGCCGCGTGACGTCCAGACAGAAGGAGTCGAACTGGTACCGCGTTTGCGCGGGCGCAAAGTCCGCCATTTCCGAAAGCCTTTGTCTCGCCGGAGAGACTTGTCTCGAAAGTCATCCAATTATAATCGATGATCCGAGAGTGGCGGACTGGGGCTTTCGGTTGAGGTACTGGTACTCGATCGGCTGGAGTGCGCGCGCTACGCTTTCGCCGATGCCAAGACGTTCCGCCGCCGTGACAAGATAAGCAAGATCAGTATTGCGCCGCCGAAGAGCGGGGCGTTGCGTGGTTCTGGTGTAGTGACCGCATTTCCGCTCACGCTGTAAGAGGGAGTGCCGGAGGCGTTGGGATCAGTGATGGCGGTGCATGTGGCGGGGTCAGCGCAAGGGTTGTCCGCAAAAGAGAAGCTCCCTGGCGTGCCGAAGGTCCCGAAGTACAGGCCGATCTGGAACGGCGTTAGGTTGTTCTCCTGCCATCCCCACTCGGAGGTGTTCGCTCCATCCGGCGTAACGTTTTCGGTAATGAAATAGAAATCACCCGGTTTGATGGTGGTCGGCGAAGCCGAGGGGAGAGTGTACAACTGTCCCGGATTGCCGGTGGCTCCGGGTGCGGTGATGTTCCAGGACTGGAGCTCGGTGGCGGTGTTCGGGTCGTTGGTAGTACCCTGCCAAAGTCCTACGATCAGGTTGTTGAGGGCCGGATTGGTGCCTGAATTCGGATCAGAGACCGAGAAATTGTCGGCCACCTGAATTTGGCTTAACAGGTATGACAAGGATGCCGAAGGGTCCTGGAAACCGACGGCAAGTTCGGTATTTGAGCTCAGTCCTACCTGCCAAGAGTCGCCGGTGGCGGGATCGAATGGGGGCACTGACGTGCTTAGAGTACTGGCCAGTACGGTGTCGGCTCTGACAGGCAGGGCGGCGATGGCGAGAATAGCGATCAGGCCTCCAAGAATGGCGCCTTTTCGGCGAGAGAAAAATCGTTGATAACAAACAGACATGAAACACTCGTCCTTTGGACGAGCCGGTTGCGGACCGGCCGTAGCATTCTTTTTATCCGGGAAAGTATGAAAAGTCCTTTGGTGGGGTCTGAAATGTTATGAAATGGGGCGGTGCGGGGGGTGAGGTGGAGTTTCAAATCTGTTACGAAGACTGACGCCGGGTGCCAGAAGTATCCCGGGGACTGAGTTCGGCGTGACCGCTAATTGACCGGAGGCCAAGACGCGGCTTGCTCCCAGGGAAGATGTTCTTCTGGACGCTGGGGCTTCGCTTGATAGCCACGCCGGTCTTGTTCCTCGAGGTCTGCTATGCGGAGATGCTTCAGGTGTTCGCGGAGAGCGTGGCGGATTAGGGAGGATCGGCTTACTTTTTGGCGCCTGGCGGCGAGAGTGGTGGCTTTTAGGAGTTTTGGGTCGAGGGCAATTTGAATGGTTTTCACGGTTGGGTCGTGTTCTCAGTTTATGGGATTGCCGCGCGGGTGAGACAATCAACAGTGGAACGCATGCAAAAACGAAGCGTCTTCATTTCGCACTCTGCACGTGATGCGGACTGGGTGCGTTCTTTTGCTGAGGCTCTCGGGCAGAGAGGCGTTACCGTTTGGCTGGACGGACTTGACGATCGAACCAGTGAGCCAGCGGTGGACGAACTTGAGGCCGGGTTTCGCAGTAGCGATTTACTGGTGGCGCTGCTCGACGCAGATTCTTCGTTGAGTCCCAATCTGTTTTTCGAACTTGGGGCGGCGATTGGGATGGGGAAGAGAGTTTTAGCTATCGTGCCTCGGGCCGTTGATCCAAGTGATCTTCCGTTGAAGATGCGGCTGTGGCGATATTTGGTTCGCGATACGCCGGAACTGACGGCCGAGGAGTTGTCGAGTGGTTTGCAGGGGCTTGGGGCGGAGGGGTGTTTTCTCCCGTCTGATTAGTCGGCTGAATGTTTCTCGATTTCATGCGCTTCCGTGTTCGTGAGTATTCGATTGCAAGCAGCGCGGTGACACCGCAGGCCTATGTCGTCAGAAAACCCTCGGGAAGGATTGGAATTTTCCTTAGCTGCTTCGCTTTGAACTGCTTTCCATCCTCCGGCAACATTTCTTCGATATTGCGCCTTTGTCGGAACCCTGTAAATAGCGAATAGTCGAGCATGTAAGCCTCGTATCGTTCGCCCGCTTTGTGCGGAGTTATAGTTTGGTGCAATAGGTGCAACAACCGCAGGTCGCTTAAGGTCTGTACCGCCTTATATTCCTCACTCGACTCACTTCTAATCAAGAACGCATTGACCTTTTTCTGCTTTGGTTCGAGGCACTGGGCCTCGATCGCATCGAGCGCCCTCTTTAGTAGATTCTGCTCGTTCCGTGCGTCTTCCTCTAGTTCTGCCATTTTCTGTCGTCCAAACTCGCCGATCGCAAGATTTGCGTCGCTCAACTCTACTCTCTGACGGCCCGCTCTCCTCGCGTGCTCAATGGATTTGGAGAACATCTGGAGGAAGTCTCGTGGGACCCCCGCATTGGCCCACACGAGCCGATGAAATGCTCTTTCTGCTACGGCAACACGCAACCTGTCGACACCAACGAGTCTGAGGAAATTGAGGAGAATGCGTCGCAGATGTGCCTCTGCAGCTTCGGGGTCAACCAGCGTCAGATCCAGCGAGATTACTTGTGCATCTCCCGGAGTCTGGAGGCCCTTCTTGGCTTTAGGATCATACACCCTCAGCAGTGACCGTAGTCCTGCCACTTTCAGCCAACCTCTTGCACCCTTCAACCCACCGTGAATCGCCTCCACTACTTTTGCCTGCTGGTCGGTGTGCACCAGATGGTAGTCATCCAGGAACAGGATGAGGTCGGCGTCGACCGCCGTTGTCAGGTCTGAAACTACTCTTCGAAGTGCGGCGCTCGCCCGGTCGGGTTTAATTGTACCTTTGAATAAATCGTCGGCAAACTGGCCCAGCTTTTTGATCGCGCTCGATGCTTTCGGATACTTCCTGCTAGCGACTCTCGATATTTCTTTGGCGAGGTCCGACAAGACGTCGATCAATACCGAGTCGTCGGGACTGCTGTACGGCTGCATATCTAACACGACTGCCAAATTCCGAGATCTCTCGATAAGCTCCTTTGCTTTAAGGATCAGTGTCGTCTTGCCGACGCCACGCCGGCCCACGATGAGGTGTGTGGCGGGCTGAATTGCCTGAGTTTCTTCGTTGTTTTGAAATGGAACATACTGACCGGGAAATGCGTGAGGGGTCGGCTGGCCGGCTATCGGTCGGGTTGACCTGACAAGTAGACCGCGAAGGACGTTGGCCTCGATTGAGTCAGGAAACCGCCCAGGTGGGTCGATTTGCAGCCCGAGCAAGCCGCGATACGGATTTTCGTCTGGCAGCCCCTCAAGGGTTTCGCGGAGAGCATGGTCGTAGACTGGCGCACGGCGCCCCACGCGGAACTTTAGGAACTCCTCAGTTCCTGCGAGTTCGACGACAGCACTCACTTCCGGCAGGCCCAAAGACTGGGCAAAAAGTCCCAACGCTTCCTCCTGTGCCTGTTCTAAATCTATCGCGTCCCGAGTGTGCATCATATCTTTAGTCCATAATCGACCAGCAGGAATTGTTCCGCAGTCTTGAGAAAGTCTGCTGCGATAGCCAAACAATCCGCGGGCGCAAGCACACTTTCGGCGGCGGTGTCTGACCAGTTGTCATAATCTGCTCTGAGTCTGTGCTCATAGAGGAGGGGCAACTTCGCAACCCAGGAGTCGACATCTGGGAAGCTGTTTGGAAGATCTGCGACCTTCTTGTGATCGTCTCCCCGCAGGCTGACGAACCCCCGAACCACATACCGGACTGCTTTTGACGCACTGTAGGCCGCATAATACGTACGGGAGTATACCGAGCGTGGATTTTTCCTGACATCCAAAGCGCACGCATCAATATAGTGCGTTCTCGCGAGTTCGAACCACTTCCGGGCAACAGCGTGCACATGGGAGTCCAAAATCGGCAGATCGCCATTCATAGTCAGAGAAACCAGTGTCGCCTTGAATTCGGCATGGTTCCTGACCAGTTCAAGCGCCTTTCGCTCGTCAGTTGATCCAGGCATGGTTGCTACGACAATAGTTTAGCAGTGGGGGATTCTTGGCAGGAATTCGCGTCACATCATGGCGGATGTGGTTGAGCATCCGCCCCTAGATCTCAGTAGTAAAGAACGAGAACGAACTCAATCCGATCACGTTTCCGGTCAATTTCATCTCCCGTTTAAAGGCATCGTGAGGTTTTTACGTCTCAGGTCCCAAAAATACAGCTCCGGCGGGTCACTTGCGCAGGTCGGTGTTACGGCAGCTTTACGGATAATGCGCTGACTGTGAGGTGCGGAGTGTTTGCTGGTGATCCTGCCGGGCCTGGGAAATAGTTCCACAGATTGGTTTGAGATGACCGGGCGGGGAACACCGGGGACACCATTGGAGTATTTATTGACCGGCGGCGTATCGGACGCTTGCCCATGGTGTCCCCTGGTTTTTTTAAGTTCCGCGGTTGTTGCCCCACAAATCTATGTGGAGGCGGGGGCTTAGGCGGTAGCCTTCGCGCTTGCAGATTTCAGCTAGCCAGCGTGAGCGGTGCGTTAGGGTTGCCGCATCAATGCCTTCCGGCATCAAGAGGACGCGGCTTTTGGATGTTCCCGTTGCTTCTACTATGGCGTTGACTTCGGTTATGTCCGCGGGGTCCGCGATTACGAATTTTAGTTGGTGGGGGTAGAGCTGGGTCAGGCGCTTTAGGATTTCCGGTTGATAGCGCAGGCGGTCGTGCTGGGCGGCCCAGCGGCCGTCTTCGCGGGTGTGCGGCGTGGAGTTCGCTAGTTTGGGGCTGATGCTCATTAAATCGCAACGCACATGTGCGTCTACTGTGCCGGCTGTTTCGATGGTTATGTGTTGCTTGAGGCGGTGGGTTAATTCGTCGATTTGTGGGGCGATCATGGGCTCACCGCCGGTTACTACTACGTGCGTCGCGCCGTAGCTTTCTACTTGTTGGGCGATGGATTCGATGTCGCGTTCTTCGCCTTCGGGTTGCCATGAGGTGTAGGGAGTGTCGCACCAGGTACAGCGTAAATTGCAGCCGCTGGTGCGCACGAATACGGACGGAACTCCCGCCAGCATTCCTTCGCCTTGAATGGAATAAAATATTTCAGCGATTTTCATGAATATAATCGAGGGGATCTGGGAGGGCCGCTTCGCGGAATCCTTTCAAGCGGAGGCGGCAGGAGTCGCATAGGCCGCAGGGGCGGCCGTTTTCGTCCGGGTCATAACAACTGTGCGTTAGACGGAAATCCACACTGAGCGTTTCGCCTAGGCGGATGATTTCGGATTTGGAGAGCTGCGAGAGAGGCGCGTGAATCGTGAGGTGGGCCCGGCCTTCCACGCCGGCTTTGGTGGCGAGCTGGGCCATATTTTCGAAGGCTCGAATGAATTCGGGACGGCAGTCGGGGTAGCCCGAGTAATCCACGGCATTCACGCCGATGAATATGTCGGAACTGGATAGCACTTCGGCCCAGGCTAGCGCTAACGATAGGAACACGGTATTGCGCGCGGGGACGTAGGTGATGGGGATGCCTGGGGTGACGCCGGTTTTGGGGACGTCGAGATTGCCGGTGAGCGCGGAACCGCCGAATAATCGCAGGTTGATGGGGACTACCAGATGTTGCTCCACGCGCTGGCTGGCGGCTACTTTGGCGGCGGCTGCGAGCTCGGCGCGATGGCGCTGGCCGTAATCGAAGGTTAGGGCGTAGCAGGCGAATCCGTCGCGGCGGGCTAGCGCGAGGCAGGTTGCTGAGTCGAGGCCGCCGCTGAGTAAACAAACGGCCGGTTTCATTTGGGTAATTTCAGGGCGAGGAAGAATCCAATTACTGGAAATAGGCTGAGGGCGGCGAGTGAGTGATGCAAGGTGAAGTGATCGCCCGCCCAGCCGGTGAGTGGAATGAAGATGAGGCCGGCCATGCCCCAGGCGAATCCCATCATTAAAGCCGATACGGTTCCGGCTTGCGTGGGCACCAGTTCCTGGGCCATCACTACGTTGACGGGGATGGTGAACAACAGGATGAGGCCGGTGAGTGCGAGGCCGATCATGGAGGCTGGGCCGGTGGTCAGGAAAAACAGGGCGGAGAAGGGAAGGCAGCCGACCATGGATATAAGGATGATGCGGCGGCCACCGAAGCGATCGGCCATGCGGCCTCCCAGGAATCCGCCAATGGCGCCGGCAGCCAAGTAGAGAGTGAGGGAGTACGCGGCGTTGGTGAATGCGAATCCACGCTCGCGATTCAAGTAGAGCGGGAGAAATTGACCGAATACAACTTGGATGGTGGATCGTATGAAGACCAGGAAATAAAGGACGGTGAGTGGTTTCCAAACTGCGCGCAGCGGCTGCCAGTCAAAGTGCTTGCGCAGGTGCGGGGCTGGGCGCGGGTGTTCCGGGAGAAGAGCCAGCAGCAGGATGGTGATTACGATGCCGGGGAGCGCGGCCCAATAGGTGCGCGGCAATCCTAGCCAGGTTACGAGGGCTGAGAAGTAAAGAGGACCCGCGGCTAGGCCGAGCGTTCCGGCGCTGATGAAGATGGCCATCCAATGGCCGCGATTTCCCGTTAGTCGGTGAGTGGCGCGGGCGGAGGCTTGGGGATGGAAGGAGGCGACACCGCAGCCGCCGAGGAGGACCAGCGCGACTAGCCAGCCGAAAGTGGGCGCGAGTCCGAGCGCGGAGATGAAAATGCCGGCTACGGCGGGGGCTAGCGCGGAGAATAGGCGGGTGTGGAAGCGATCCGAGAGGTAGCCGTAGACGGGCTGCATGACGGACGCTGAGAAGACGAGCAGGCCTCCGAGGATTCCGGCGCGCGTGAGATTTAGGCCGAGCTTGGGGCCGAGCAAGGGCTGGAAGGTGCCGAGCGCGGCGGAGTAGAGATCGATGAAAAAATGGCCGAGGGAAAAGAGAATGAGGCCTAGGAAGCTGGCCCGCACTACGCGGTCGCGTTCGATGAGCGGGATTGCGGAGGCTTGGGACGCCATGAGCGGGAACTTTTATTATAGATGGGCGGGTGGCGAGGCTAATCGGGCAAAGCACCGACTTCCTTACGGTCGCGGTTCGGTTTGGCTTGGCCACTTGTTTGGAATGACGCGATAGCGCGCGGTGCGATGCGGCCGAATGACCTTCCCGCCGGCAGCTTCGGTCGGCAGGATACCTCCGTAGGAATAAAGTTGGCAGGCGGAAGCGCCTGCCCCACTTCTCACGGTTTCTTTCGATATGGGTGAGGTCAACGCATCGTCTTTATGAATGGGACTGCGTGTCCAACATTTCAAAATCAAAGGAAGGTCATCATGAAAATTGAAAGTATGGAAGATTTGTTTCTGGAACAGATTGAAGATCTGTACGATGCCGAGCAACGGCTGGTGAAGGCGTTGCCGAAAATGGCGGAAGCGACCACGTCTCCCGCGCTGCGGCAGGCGTTCGAATCCCATTTAGGCGAGACGAAGGGGCACGTGACGAGGTTGGAGCAGGTGTTCCAAGTGCTTCAGAAGAATCCGAAGGGACAAACTTGCGATGCGATGAAGGGGCTGATCGCAGAAGGGGAGGAAATGGTTAGCAACACGGACCAATCCCCGTTGCGCGATGCGGGTCTGATCGCCGCTGCGAATCGGGTGGAGCATTACGAGATCGCGGCTTACGGTTCGGTGCAGGCGTTCGCCAAAACGCTGGGCATTCACGAGGCGGTAGCGTTGCTGGATGCGACGCTGACCGAGGAGAAGAAAGCCGACGAAAAACTTACCAAGCTGGCTGAGAGCCTGGTGAATCAAGAAGCGTTCCGCAGCGCTCCGGTTTCGCGGTGACATCGGTAGAGTTTTCCTGAGCTCTCCCTACAATACTCGTTAGCGCGGCGCGTTAAATGGCGCATCTAACTGATTGCAATCGACTCGTAGGATGGCAATCTATATGCATATCGTGCGGAAGGAAGGAGAATACGCAAATGCTTTATTATGCGCTGGTGTTCTTTTTGATCGCTCTGGTAGCGGCCATCATGGGGTTCGGTGGCGTGGCTATCGCATTCGCGGGAATCGCCAAGATTCTGTTCTTTTTGTTTCTGGTGCTGTTTCTCGTGAGCTTGGTGATGCATGTCGGAAGACGAGTTTAGCTAAGTTTTGATGGCTACAAGGCGGGGCCGAACATCGCGCCATTGGCTCCGCCGTTTCTTTTCGATTTTAGGACCGGGTCTTACCAGCGGCGCGGCCGATGACGATCCCTCCGGAATTTCCACCTATTCCATCGCCGGTGCGCAGTTCGGATTGGCGACTCTTTGGACCGCGCTGCTGACGATTCCTCTGATGATCTCGGTGCAGTTGATGTGTGCCCGGGTTGGCATGGTGACCGGGCGCGGACTGGCCGGCGTCATTCGCACACAGCATCCGAAATGGGTGCTGTGGATGGCTTGCTTGCTGCTGATTGTCGCGAATGTGGTGAACATCGCGGCCGATCTGGCCGGAATGGCGGAGACCACGGGAATGATCACGGGCGTGAATGCCTACTTTTTCACGCCGTTGTATACGGCATTGATGGTGGGCCTGCTGTTCTGGTCTTCCTACCGCCGGATCGCGAACATACTCAAGTGGCTGGCGCTGGTGCTGTTTGCTTATGTAGTGGCTGCGTTTCTCTCGCACCCAAATTGGGCGGCTGTGATCCGTTTCACAGTTATGCCGCACATTGCACTGTCGAGCGGGTATTTGGCTACGCTGGTGGCGATTTTCGGCACCACCATCTCTCCCTATCTATTTTTCTGGCAAGCGGCGCAGGAAGTGGAAGAGGACAAAGGCAAGGGGCGGACCACGCTGAAGCAGAGGCGCGGGGCAACGGACAAGGAACTGAGCAACTCGGAAATCGACGTGGTGACGGGCATGTTGTTTTCGAACCTGATCATGTTCTTCATTATTCTTACGACGGCGACAACGTTGAACACGCACGGAAAGACGGCCATTGTGAGTGCGCGGCAAGCAGCGGAGGCTTTGCGGCCGTTGGCGGGTGACGGCGCGTATTGGCTGTTCGCGCTGGGGATCATTGGAACTGGATTACTAAGCGTGCCGGTGCTGGCGGGGTCGACTGCGTATGCGATCGCGGAGGGAGCGGGCTGGCGGCACTCGCTGGAAAGCAAGCCCCGCTCCGCGCCGCGGTTTTACGGCGTCTTGGGTTTCGCGATGCTATTGGGTCTGGTATTGAACTACCTGCATTTTGATGCGATGGCGATGTTGTTCTGGTCGGCAGTGGTGAACGGCGGGCTGGCGCCTCCGCTGATTGTCCTGGTGGTGGTGTTGACTTCGGACCGGAAGGTGATGGGTGACAGGGTGAGTTCGCCGCTGCTGCATGGGCTGGGATGGGCGACGGCGGTGGTTATGACGTTGGCGGCGGGGGCGATGTTAGTGGCGCTGTTGTAACGACGGGCGGTTAGTTATAAAAAGTGCTCGCGTGCGGTTGCCACGCATGCCGTTTTTACAAACATAGAGGATGGTTATGTTTGTAACTTGAACTGCTGCTAGTGGAACCAAAAATGCGTTTGAAAGCCAGTGGAAAGGAGCGAGCGATGTTATTTCTGATTTTGTTGATCATTCTGTTGTTGGCGGCTGTCCCAGCGTGGCCCTACAGCAGAGGATGGGGATATTATCCGAGCGGCGCGTTGGGCACGATTTTGCTGATCCTGATTGCGCTGATGCTGATCGGATATTTGCCGTTTTAGCGATGAGCGAGTTGGATCGGGTAGGAGGGGCCTCGCAGCCCAGCCCCGTCCTCCCACACCACCGTACGTACTTGCCGTATACGGCGGTTTCATTAATGTCGTAACAGGTCATATTTGGCAACAAGGAAAACGAGCCCCTGGGAGTGGAACCACCGGATCGGCATAGCTTTGTGGACAGCAGGGCAATCAGCCAAACGCCAAGGCCCTTTGCCGGAACTGCCCACTTTGCGAGCCGACACCGCCGAGACACCCATCGAGCGGAGGAACCCGGCGATGGACTTGCCTCGTTTGCGCTGCTTGAGGCGGTAGGAGCGCAGCCTGCGCCGAATCCACTCGTCCAGGCATTGGAGTTCAAACCGACAAGCCGCATAGCGGTAGTAGGTGATCCATCCAACCAGAAACAAGTTGAGGTCGACGATGACTTGCGCGAGGCTCACGCCCCGGCTGCGACGGGTAATCTGCCGAATCTTCTCCTTGGCGCGCTGAACGCTTTTGGGAGAGATTCCGAGTTTGCCGTTCAAGAGCAAGCGATGGCCGAGGAACTTGCGTTCGCCGACCGGCGCCACAGCGCTCTTTTCACGGTTCACTCGGAGCTTGAGTTTTCCTTCCAGAAACCGTGTGACCGAATCCATCACTCGCTGACCGGCGGCCAATGACCGCACATAGATGTTGCAATCGTCGGCGTAGCGGCAGAAGCGATGTCCGCGGCTGTCCAGTAACTGGTCCAGATCGTCAAGCAGGAGATTAGCCAATACAGGGGAGAGCGGACCACCTTGTGGAGTTCCCTCATCGCGGGTAACGCACGTCCTGCATCAGACCGGCCTGAAGAAAGCGCCGGATGATGAGGAGCAGGCGTTTGTCGCCGATCCTGCGCGCGATGCGAGACATAAGGATATCGTGGTTGACCCGGTCGAAGAACTTCTCCAGATCGAGGTCCACAACAAACTCACGGCCTTCCCGATTCACGTATTGCCGGGCCTGTTCGAGCGCCATATGTGGGCTGCGTCCAGGCCGGAAGCCGTAACTCGAGTCGGAAAGGTGGGATCCAAAATGGGGTCCAGCACTTGGAGGATCATCTGTTGAACCAGACGATCCACAACCGCGGGAATACCCAGTTGGCGTTGTCCTCCACCCGGCTTCGGGATCTGCACTCTGCGAACGGGTTGGGGCCGGTAGGTCCCTTCCAGCAGCGAAGCCGTCAACGCCGCACTATGGGCCCGAAGCCAGTCGGCCAGTTGGTGAACGGTCATCCCATCCACGCCCGGCTTACCCTTATTGGAGCGTACCCGCCGGTAGGCGCGAAGAAGGTTCTTGGGGTCGCGTACCTGCTCCATCAAATGAACTGTCAAGGCTCGTTGTGAGTCGAATGCCGTGAACGATTGCCGCGAACCGGGCGAGGGCTGGCCGGTTCTGCCGGCCGCGTGCTCGCCGTGGTGCTGTTTGCTGTTCGGCTGCTCCACGTTCATCGAAATCTTCCCTCTGCTCCTTGCATTAAAGATTCGGCCCTTCACCCGGTTGGGCTACTACGGCCTCTGCTGACTGCTCGGTCTGTGTCCCGCCGGATTGCTCCGGCGGTAGTCCGCGCTGCACGGACCAAGATCGAGCTCTCCTCAGGTAAGACTTGCCTTCTTCTCGCAGATCCGTCGGATCTACCCTCACAGCGTTCCGAATGACGATTGGGCTTCCCCGTCCCTGGCCGGGTGACCCACGCTGGGCTGGCCTCATATCCGCTTCCTGTACGTCGAATCCACGATTTCGTCATCAGCTTTCTTCAGATTCCGCCTCGCGACGGACACCCTTGCCTAGACGGATGGTTCCGGTCATTATGGTCCATGGGGGACTTTCACCCCTTGATTGCAAATCATACTGAGCACACCAGGCGAAAGCGCCTGCCCCACGGCTTGGCAGCGCATGGCGCTGCCCCACCCGGGAATGCTCAGGACGCTAGCCATAACAGAGGGCCTAGACCCAAGGCGGCTAGCGTTACGAGAAGAGCCAAGCTCTGAACGCCGGTTTTGCGATCGGCGATGGTGTAGGCATAGATACCTTTGACCAGATTGTTACTGGCTGCGGCGATCAAGATAGCCGCGGCCGCTACTGTTGTTGGAGTGGTGGGGCCGGTGGATTGGGTCATTCCAAGAATGAATGGATCCACGTCGACAACGCCCATCACGCCGGCGAGACCATAGAGTCCAGCCTTCCCGAGATAGACAAGCGCGTAGTGCGTGATGATTACCATGGCGAGGAACAGGATCCCGAAGAGGAATGCCGCGCGGAACTCGAGCGGGTTCTTGGCCTGGTATTCGGGATGAATGGGGCCGATCCGGGAATCCGGCAAACGCGACCACAGCCAACCTACAGCTAACGCGAGGGCGGCCAGTGCGGCAAATGATGGCCACAACAGCATGAGCAAGTTGCGATTGAAGATTGCGAGCAGCACGGTCAGGCGAAGATACATCATGCCGGAGGCGATCAGTGTTCCACCGGCAAAGAGATGGGGACGATTTTCGCGTGCTGCTCTTCTTGCCAATACGATAGTTGTGACGGTGGATGAGTAAGCGCCACCGAGAATCGCCGCGACAATAATGCCGCCTTGTCCCTTAGTCAGCAGACCGATGACATAGCTTCCATATGAGATGGCGCTGACTGCGACGACTACCAGCCAGGTCTTGAAGGGGTTGATTTGGAATGGTCCGAGATCGCGGTTGGGGAGAACCGGCAGGATGACAGCTGTGAGGAGCAAAAATTTTGCAAAGGTGAGGATCTCATCCGGAGCAATGCGCTTGGTGAGGCTTTCGAGGCCAGCTTTGAGCTCGAGCAACAGGATATCGGCGACGCTGAGCGTGGTGGCGATCCAATATTGTTCTTTATAGACCAGGGCGCCGATTATGTAGGTTGCCAATCCGGACATTTCAGAAGTAACGCCGGCGCGCGTTGCGGTGGAAAGCTTGTAGCGGTAAGAGACGACCAGGAACGCGGCCACCACGGCGAATCCCAACGTTATCGGGAGCAGTTGTCCGTCAGCGAGCAGAGCTAAGGAATAGCCGATCAGGCCGATCAAGGGGAACGTGCGCACTCCGCCGAATGCGTATTGCTCGCCAGTGGCTTTGTGCTCCTCGCGCTCGAGCCCAATCAGGAACGACAGCGAGAGAACGAGCAGGATTTTTGCGGCCTCCGGCGGCAACCACTGAGTGGGATCCATGTGTACTTATCTTACAGAGATGTTACTTTTCGGGAGGGAGTTGGTAGTGGGCTACTTTGAATTTCTATATCAATCGCGCGGGCGAGGGGCTGCCGAAGAAGCAGGAGCGCGTTTTGGAACGGGCGAAGGTTGAGCTGCGGGCGTTGTTTGAGAGGTAGCGGCCATTGGCAGGCGAAAAGCGCCTGCCCCGCGGCGCTGGGGTAGCATGGGTTCTTATGAGTATTTCGTACGACGCAATTGTCATTGGGACTGGGCAGGCGGGACCGGGGTTGGCGCGCAGGCTGGCTGGGGCGGGGATGAAAGTGGCGATCGTCGAGCGCAAGTTGTTTGGCGGCACTTGCGTCAACACCGGCTGCATTCCGACGAAAACCATGATCGCTAGCGCTTACGCGGCGCATATGGCAACCCGTGGTGCTGAATTTGGAGTGCAGGTGGCTGGTGTCAGCGTGGATATGAAACGCGTGAAGGCTAGGAAGGACGAAATATCCGGGCAATCCAGAGTTGGAGTGGAGACATCACTGCGGAAGCTCGAGAATTGCACGGTGTATCAGGGGCACGCGCGGTTTGAGTCGCCGCGAGAGGTGAGCGTAGGCGGGGAGCGGCTCACTGCGGAAAAGATATTCATCAATGTTGGCGCCCGCGCGGTTGTGCCCGAGATGCCGGGGCTGGACAAGGTCCCCTATCTGACCAATAGCTCGATGATGGACGTTGATTTTCTTCCCAAGCATCTGATTATCGTGGGTGGAAGTTATGTTGGGCTGGAGTTCGGACAGATGTTCCGGCGCTTCGGGAGCGAGGTCACCATTATTGAGATGGGATCGCGGCTGGTGCATCGGGAAGATGAAGATGTATCGGCGGCCATTCGAGAGATTCTGGAACGGGAGGGCATTCACATTCGATTGAATGCGAAATGCATCGGATTTTCAGGGAGCGGCGAGGAGATTGTCGCGCGGGCGGATTGTGAAGAGGGTTCCCCGGAGGTAAGTGGAACTCATGTCCTGCTGGCGGTGGGGCGGAGGCCGAACACGGACGATTTGGGCCTAGATAAGGCGGGTGTTGCGGTTGACACGCACGGGTACATCCAAGTGGACGATCAACTCCGGAGCAGTGTTCCGGGGATCTGGGCGCTGGGGGATTGCAATGGGAAAGGCGCGTTCACGCACACTTCGTATAACGATTTCGAAATTGTCGCGGCGAATCTCTTGGACAATGATCCGCGCAAGGTGAGCGACCGTATCCTTACTTATGGGCTGTATATCGACCCTCCCCTAGGACGCGCTGGCATGACGGAGGCGGAAGTGAAGAAGAGTGGACGGCGGGCGCTGATCGGGAAACGTCCTATGACGCGGGTGGGGCGAGCGGTGGAGAAGGGTGAATCGCTGGGGTTCATGAAGATTGTGGTGGATGCAGGGACTGGGGAAATATTAGGTGCTGCGATTCTCGGGACTGGTGGGGATGAAGCTGTTCATTGCATTTTGGACATTATGTATGCGAAGGCGTCGTATCGGGTGATCCAGAGGGCGGTGCATATTCATCCGACGGTGTCGGAGTTGATTCCGACTATGTTGGGGGAGATGAAGGCGCTGTAAACCTAGCGTCGGCAGGAGTGCCGACGCGGCAGACTGAGAGTCTGCGCCACATTAGCTGAGCCAGGTGTCAAGATGTTGCTGGACGAAATCGTCGTCGGTTAGGTGGGGGTAGGCGCTGCAGACTCGGTCGATTTCTTCGCTTTGGCCTGGGGAAAGACCCTCGTTGGGGTCGAGGCACCAGATTCCTTCGAGAAGGCCTTGACGGCGGAGAATCTCGTGGAGGCCTGCGATGCAGCCGCGGAATTGGTTGGCGGGATCGAAAAGCGCGGCGTTTGAGTCGGTTACTTGTTGCGCGAGGGTCAACAGGGATGGTAGGTCGCGGGCCGCGCGGGCGGCGGAGAGATGGGCCACGGCGCTTCGGGCCCAGACTGCCCAATGGCCCAGCAAGCCACCGACGATGCGGGTCTTGGCGGCGCCGAAGTCGAACTCGGTGAGCAGATCTACAATAATGTTATCGTCGTTGCCGGTATAGAGGGCGATTTCGCCGGCGCGGCCTGATTCCACCACGGCGCGGATGACATCCAGCGTCTGATAGCGGTTGAATGGCGCGATTTTAATCGCAACCACTTCGTCAATCTCCGCGAATTCGCGCCAGAAGTTGTAGGGCAGGAGGCGTCCGCCTACGCTCGGTTGCAGGTAGAATCCGATAATCGGAATTGTTTTCGCGATGGTTCGCGCGTGGCGGATTAACTGGGCGACGGATGCGTCGCGGAGTGCGCCCAGGCTGAGGAGGGCTGCATCGTAGCCGAGCGATGCGGCGAGTTCGGCTTCCTGAATGGCTTGCGCGGTTTGGCCACACACGCCTGCTATTTTTGCTACGGGGCGCTGCCGCATTTCTTCCATCGCCAATTGGAGAACAGGGCGGAATAATCCGAAGCGCGGCTCACGGATGGCGAACTGGGTGGTGTGGACGCCGACGGCGATTCCGCCGGCTCCGGAAGCCAGATAGTATCGCGTAAGGGCGCGCTGGCGGCGCTCGTCGAGTTTGCGGGCGGCGTTCAATGCTAAGGGATGAGCGGGGATCACGTGGCCTCGGAGGAGATGCTGGCGAATGTTCATCAGTATTTCCCGTCCCGCGCTTCGAAATGGGTTGGCTTGTTTAGCAAACGGCCGCTGCTCATGATCCAATTTGCGACCCAATCAATCAGTTGGCCGGCTGTTACTTGCGGTGGGCCAAAGACGTTGTGCGACTCCGATGCATTGCTGAGCAGAGCCGTAGGGTTTTCCTCGCCTGAAAAGATCGCGGTTTTTCCGAATCTGCGACCGAACTCGCGCGCGATTTCGCGGACGGTG
Source organism: Bryobacteraceae bacterium (assembly GCA_050011295.1). Classification (GTDB taxonomy): domain Bacteria; phylum Acidobacteriota; class Terriglobia; order Bryobacterales; family Bryobacteraceae; genus Palsa-89. Next base: position 9,606 of record JBEKJJ010000056.1, on the reverse strand, counting down.
AGTTTTTCCGGGCCGGTGATGTTGAGGACTCGGGGAGGTGTTTGGCAATGCGGAAATGATCGCAGGCACATGGAATTCGCATCGCCCTGCCAGATGACATTCACCATCCCCATCCTCACGTCGACGGGCCGTCCTTCAAAAACTGCTACGGCGATGTCGACTAATACGCCGTATCGAAGATCCACGGCGTAGTTGAGACGCAGGAGCGCGACTTTGGTTTGCGAGCGGCTGGAGCCGTACTCGAACATACGCTCGCGGCCGAGGACCGATTGGGCATACTCGCCGGCTGGGGCTACGGGTGACGATTCGGTGCATCCGTTGCTCGATGTTGGTTCCAAGCCGTACACATTGCCGGAGGAGAACGCGACAATTCGGGAATTGCGATATCTTTCGGCGACCAGGCCTGGTAGATATGTGTTCATGGCCCAGGTTAAATGCGCGGAGCCGCTGGTGCCGAATTTGCGCGCGGCCATGAAGATGACGTTGGGCGCGTCGGGAAGTTGGGCTAGGGCGCCGGGGTCTAAGAGGTCGCTGGGGATGGTTTCGATGCCGGAGTTTTGAAGATCGGCCGCGGTGGTGGCGTCGGAGAAGCGCGCTACGGCGATGATGCGTTTGTTCGGTCCTGCGCGGCGGGCTAGTTTGGCTAGGCTGGGGCCCATTTTGCCGCCGGCGCCCAAGATTAGAAGATCGCCATCTAGGGCGGCCATGGCGGCGATGTCCTGTTCGGTTGGGCGGGATAGTCGCTCTTCGAGCTGTGATTCGTTATCGATCATTTGGATGTTTTCGCCGAGACGAGTCTCGGCGCTGCAGACATGAGTGTCTGCGCCACATTGCTAGATTAACCGAGTTCGAAGCCGGCGATGGCGTAGATCCAATCCTCGCGGCCTCGCAAATCGCGGCCTCGCACCATTCTGATCAATTTTCGTTGTGGTTGGAATCCGAGTTCGGTGGCGAGGGCAAGAGCGGATTGGTTTTGCGGGAGGAGGTCCCAGTAGGATTCTTCGCGGGCGCAACTTTGGATGGCACGCCGGGCGAAGTCCGGGGCGCTGGAGATGCAGGGGCCGATGTAGTTCGCGCGGCGGCCGGGCCGGGAGAGGCAGAATCCATCGGCCGTCGCTTGAACTTTACTGCGTTTGGTGAGGGCGCGAAGGAGTTCTGATCGGTCTGCGGCGTATGCGTGGAGATCGTGGTCTAAGAGGTTGGCGGGCTGAAGGCCTGCCCCACTTGCCTTCCCGGGGCCGCGCCACCAGCGTTCTACTGGTTGCTCTGCACGGAATCCTAGGCTTTCATAGAGCGGTTGTCCCTGGTCGGTTGCGTCTAGTTTAAGGGATTCGATGCCGAGTTCGTCTGCGCGTTGGATTGTGCGCAGGAGTAAGCTCCGCGCAAAACCGCGACGGCGGTAGGCGGGATTCGTCAGGACCATGCCGATCCATGCTAGCTGGATGCCGTAACAGATCAGCGTGGCGGTTGATACAAGCCGGCCATCGGCGTCGATTCCGAAACAGTTTTCCGGATTGAGTTGCAGCAGCGTCCGCCAGTCGTCGGCGGTTTGATTCCATCCGGCTTCGGCCGAAAGTTCGGCTGCAACGGCGATGTCCTGCTCGCGGAGGAGACGCATGCAGATTTAGGATCGCACGGCCGGAGTACAGTAGAGCGTGGGAGGCGGAAGCGATGTCAGAATCTAACCGGCGCACTTTTATTAAAACTTCGATAGCGGCGGCAGCGGGCGCGGGCGTGCTGGGTGCGAACGATCGGATCAACGTGGCCGTTATCGGACTGCGCGGACGCGGGCGCGATCACATGGAGAATTTCACGAAGGCCAGCGGGAGCCGGGTGGCCGCGATCTGCGATATCGATGAGGAACAGATTGGGCGCGGGAAGAAACTGTTGGAGCAGCTGCATAGCCCGGCGCCTGAAGTTTACGGAGATCTGCGACGCGTGTTGGACAACAAGAACATCGATGCAGTAAGTATCGCGACGCCGAATCACTGGCATGTCCTTGCTACGGTGTGGGCGTGCCAGGCAGGGAAAGATGTGTATGTGGAGAAGCCCGCGAGCCACAACATTTGGGAGGGGCGCCGTGCGGTGGAGGCGGCGCGGAAATACGATCGCATTGTGCAGTGTGGAATGCAGGCGCGCAGTTTGGTGCATTATCAACGCGCGATTCAGTTGGTGCGGGAGGGCGGGATCGGCAAGGTTTATATGGCGAAAGGGCTCTGCTACAAGAGGCGGAAGTCGATTGGGCGGAAGCCGGACTCAGCCGTGCCTGCGGGCGTGAACTACGACTTGTGGGTGGGGCCGGCGGCGATGCGGCCGTTCAATCCGAATCGTTTTCATTACAACTGGCACTGGTTCTGGAACACGGGCGATGGAGATATTGCGAACCAGGGCGTGCATGAGATGGACATTGGGCGGTGGGGATTGGGAAAGAGCACGCCCGCTACGAAGGTGACTTCGATGGGAGGGAAGTTTATTTACGACGACGATCAGGAAACTCCGAACACGCAGTTGGCGGCGTTTCAATACGGCGATTGCGAACAGGTGTTTGAAGTGCGCGGGTTGATCACGGGATCGGAAGGAAACATGACGCTGGAGGATGAGCAACATTATATCGGCGTGGTCTTTTTCGGCAGCGAAGGGTATCTCACGGTGGATAGCAACGGCTTCCAGGTATTCATGGGAGAGAAGAAGCAACGGACGCAGTATGTGAAGCATATCGAGACGGAGGCTTGGAGCACGCTGCCGCATGTTGAGAATTTCTTGAAGGCGGTGCGCAGCCGGAAGCGGAGCGATCTGAATTGCGACATTCTGGAGGGGCATGTTTCGGCGACGCTGTGCCATCTGGCGAATACTTCGTACCGGCTGGGGCGGAGTTTGGCGTTCGACCCGGAGGCTGAGAATTTCGGATCGGATAGTGAAGCGAATGCGATGCTCAGGAGGGATTATCGGGAGGGGTTCGTGGTGCCGGAGCGGGTTTGAGAAATTCTGCAGCGGGCGTCGGCACGAGTGCCGACGCGGCACGCACGAGTGCGTGCGCCACGATGGATTCAGAAAGACATAATTCAATGAAGCATGATTTGGTGTTGCATTCGGTTAGCTACTCCGGCTCGTGGGGGCAGCATTTTCTTTCGCTGGAGCAGTTCTTGGAGAAGGCGGCGGAGTTGGGTTTTGATGGCGTCATGTTGATGGCTAAGAGGCCGCACTTGTCCGTTTTGGATTGGCCGCCGGTGGCGCGGGCGGGTTTGCGATCACGCGCTGAGAAGCTGGGTTTACGTTTCGCCTGCATTGCCGGGTACACGAATTTCACCGGCGATCTGGAGCATCGCGATATTCCGAATCGCGAATATCAGATCCGGCACGTGGTGGAGCTGGCGGAAATGGCTCGGGATCTGGGGTGCGGATTGGTCAGGGTTTTCACCGGGTACGAACAATCTTCGATGACCCTCGACGCGCAGTGGAAGCTGGTTATCGAATCGCTGCGAGAGTGCGCGGAGCGAACTGCGGAGCTGGGTGTGACTATCGGAATTCAGAATCACCACGATATTGCCTCTGATTTCGAAAGCCTGTATGAGCTTGTCATAGAGGTGAACGCGGAAGTGAATGCGCCTAATTGCCGCGCGATGTTCGACGCGTGGGCTCCTGCGCTGCAGGGCGTAGATCTTCGAGCCGCTGCTGCAAAGATGGCGAAGATCACGGTGTACACGACGGCGGCGAACTATGCTCTGCGGCCCCGTTTTCGATATCATCCGACGCTCGTAAATTACAAGAAGCTGCTGCCTACGGTGCAAGCCGTGCCGATGGATGAAGGGTTCATCGATTACCGGTGTTTTCTTGCGCAGATGGAGGCGGGCGGTTATCAGGGGCCGGTGGCCTATGAGATGTGTTCGCCGTTGCGTGGAGGTGGGAGCATGGAGAACCTGGATCTCTACGGACGGAAATTTGTCAGTTTCATGCGGGGGCTGCAAGCTGTAGAATAATCGCAGCATGCAGAACATCAATAGACGGGCATTTGCAGGCGCTCTTGCGGGAGCGGGATTCGTTGCGAACACGAAAATTCTATCCGCTGCGACGGACGATTCCGCGGGGTTTAAGCTAGGCGTGGCCAGCTATTCGCTGCGGAAGTTTCCGAGGACGCAAGCGATTGAGATGGTCAAGCAGTTGAACACGCCCTACATTTCAATCAAGGAGGTCCACCTTCCGAGCAACGGCACGCCGGAAGAAATTGCGCGCGGGCGGAAGGAGTTCGAGGATGCGGGACTGATTGTGCTGAGCGGCGGAGTGATCTCGTTTCCCAAGGACGATGACGCCGACATCCGACACAAATTTGAATACGCGAAGATGGCCGGATTCCCGATGATCACTTGCATGCCGACGGCGAAGACTCTGCCCAAGGTGGAGAAAATGGTGAAGGAATACGATATCCGGATGGCGCTGCACAATCACGGCAAGAGCGATAAGAATTTTCCCAAGCCGCAGGACGCGTTGAAGGCCATCGACGGCATGGATCCGCGCTGCGGGTTGTGCATCGATGTTGGGCACACGGCCGAGACAGGTGCGGATGTGGTGGAACAGATCCGTATGGCAGGTGCGCGGCTGTTTGACATTCACATCAAGGATGAAAGCGACCTTTCGAGCGCCGATGCGCAGGTTCCGGTGGGCGAAGGACACATGCCAATCGCTGCGATCTTCCGGGAATTGAAGAAGATGAATTACCGGGGAGGCGTGATGCTGGAATACGAGATCGACGAGAGCAATCCGATGCTGGGGATGGCCAAGAGTTTCGCATACATGCGCGGGGTGCTGACGGGCATGGGGGCGTAAGGAACACAAGGTTTCGAAGGGTTTCGAAAGTTTTCTCTTGACTGCGAGTTGCTTCGTTGGGCATACTACACTCAATCTGAACTTCAGTTAGGCGGGGTGATAAGTCATGTCTAAGCTTTTAAGGGCCGCGTGGGTGGCGGCGTTTTTCGCGGGAAGCATGTTCGCGCAAATCGGGACCGGGAGCGTTACGGGGATCATTTACGATAAATCCGGCGCAGTGGTTCCGGACGCTGAGGTGACGATTACGAATGTGGAGAGGAACACGCCTCACGTCACCACGACCAACAGTTCCGGGGACTATACGGTGACGGCTCTTGATCCGGGGCGCTACACCGTAAGAGTGAAGCATGCAAGTTTTCGTGTCTCGACGGTTCCTGTGTTCACGTTGGAAGTGGATCAGACGGCGCGCGTGGATGTGACTCTGGAAGTTGGGCAGGTGACGGAAACGGTGGAAGCCACTGCTTCAGCGCCGATACTCGAAACTGAATCGAGCACGGTGGGCCAGGTGATCGACAACAAGCGCATCGTGGAGCTGCCTTTGAACGGTCGGGATTTTTTAGATCTAGCGACGCTTGGTCCGGGAGTGACATTTACGAAGGACGGAAACACAGGGTTTCAGGACGCGCGCAGCATCGGCAGGCGCTCGGACAATCAATATTCGCTGGGCGGCTCCCGCTCGCAGGACGTCAACTATCTTCTGGACGGCGGCGTAGACACGTCGCCGGATTCGAACACCATTGCCGCGATTCCTTCGATCGACGAGATCCAGGAATTCAAGGTGCAGACGAATTCGTACACCGCGGAGTATGGCAGAGGCGCGGCGCAGATCAATGCCGTTACCAAAGGCGGAACGAATCAGTTTCACGGTACGGCTTATGATTTCCTGCGGAACGACGCGCTGGATGCCAAAGATTATTTCAACGACATCAACAGCTATCCGGGCGCGCCGAAGCCCCCCTTCCGGCGGAATCAGTTCGGCGGTACGGCCGGCGGAAAAATAATCAAGGACAAGCTGTTTTACTTCGGAACATATGAGGGACTTCGCGACCGCACCAATGGGGAGCAGACGGCGACGGTGCCGACGGCGAACGCGAAAATGGGCAATTTCTCTGACTACGGGATTCCGATTTACATGCCGCACATCACGAATCCCGACGGTTCGTCGACATTTCGCGCTGGCAATACTCTGCCGGCGGGTTGCTACAACTCGAATCCGAACACCGACGTTCCGTGGCCGAACATGACTATCCCACAACAGTGCTGGAATCCGTCAATCGCGAAATTTCTGGGAAGCGATTATGTTCCGGCGCCGAATCGTCCGGGGCTGCGGGATAACTACTCCGGCGTGGTGGGCATCCCTACGAATTGGGATCAGGTGGCCGGGCGCGTAGATTATTTAATGAAGCAGAACATGGTGCTGTGGGGCCGGTACTCATGGGCGCGGGAGGATGTGAACCAGAACGCGTTGCTGCCCGCGAGCAATGTGGTCAACGGCGTCAAGACCGATACGGTTGGCTTGCATCATTCCTGGACAATTGGGGCGCACATGGTGAACGAGATAAAAGCCAATTATGTGCGAGCCAATGCGAGCAGCCTGCTCAGTGGAAACTCGCAAAATGTGGCGGGGAGCATACTCGGAATTCCAGGCGTCTCGGGAGCTCCGATTGACTACGGACTGCCGCAATTCGCTGGAGCCGGCGACAATTTCCTCTCGCTGGGAGTGAACGCTTTCGGGACGCCCTTGCAGAAGATACAGAACACGTATGAATATGGCGACGACTTCTCGCTGATCAAGGGACGGCATGTGATTAAGATCGGCGTGGATTTCCGGCACGAGTATTTGAACATCCTGTCGCACAATTTGGCGCGAGGTTCGTTCGTTGCTCCTACCGCCGCGACGGCGGCTTTGGACGGGAGCGGTGGACTTTCGCTGGCTTCCTTCCTATTGGGTATCAGTAACGATTCTGAGGTTGCTACCGGCGACGCGCACGATCATCTGTTCCGCTGGACGCAGGCGTATTACGTGCAGGACGATTTCAAAGTGGCGCACAATTTCACGCTGAACCTGGGCCTGCGCTATGAGATATCGCCTTACTGGTATGACAACCGAAACAACATTACGAACCTGGACATCATCAACGGCGTGCCCACCATCATACGGCCGGGTACGGGCGATCCGTATGCAGGTTTTCCGCCGGCGCGTTTTGTTTCCGATCCAACCTCGCCGCTGTACCTGCCCTTCATTCGCAGCAACATGCTGGGGCGCAGCCTGGTGTTCACGGATTTCTCGAATTGGTCGCCCAGGCTAGGCTTTGCGTGGTCGCCGGGGTGGGGCCACAATAAGACCGTATTCCGAGGAGGAGCGGGAATCTTCTATTCGCCCATGAACGCGGACCCGTGGTTTGATTTTGCGCGTAGCGCGCCGATATCGGCGAAGTTTATCCGCAAGGGAGCGTACACGATTGTCGATCAGGTTTTCAACAACACTGCGCAGGTGATCGCCGCGCCGTCTCAATTTACGATTGATCCGCATCTGAAGACGCCGCGCATCCAGCAATGGAGTTTCGGAGTGCAGCAGGAACTCAGGTCAAACCTGGTGCTGGAAGTCGCGTACGTCGCTTCCGCATCCACGCATCTGCCGCACCTGACGGACCAAAACGAACAACTGCCTGTGCTGAACGGCAACCAAGTGGTGCAGCCGGTGGTTTACAACCCACCTCAATATGCTTCGCTCTCGTCGTATTACAACCTGATCCAGAGTGTGACGTCGGCCAATTACGAATCCATGCAAACGAAACTCGAGAAACGCTTCTCGGCGGGATTTACATTTCTGAGCTCGTTTACCTGGGGCAGATCGATGGATACGGCGTCGGCCACGCGGGACGGTGGCAACGGGCCCTCCACGCCGCACGTTTACGATTACCGGCTGGATTATGGACCGTCGGCGTTCGATGCGAAGTTGAATTTTGTGAACAGCGCACTCTACGAGCTTCCGTTTGGAAAGGGGCGCCACTGGGGAGCGAACTGGAACCGCCCGACGGATCTGTTGTTGGGTGGTTGGCAGATCGGTGGAATTGCCGTGGCGCGAACGGGCTTTCCGCAGTCGTGCTTGAATGCCAGCGATGCGGCCGTGAACAATGCGAACCTTGAACAGGACAACTGCGACATCATCGCCAATCCGAACAACGGGCCGAAACAAATTCTGGACTTCTGGAACCTGGCTGCGTTTGCCACTCCGACGAATGCGGAAGTTTTCGGCAACGGAGGCCGAGGCGTGCTGCGCGGTCCAAATTACGTTAGCATGGATTTCACCGCGCAGAAGACTATGACGCTGGTGGAACGTTTAAAGCTGCAGTTCCGGTTCGAGGCGTTCAATCTGCTGAACCATCCGTTATTCTCGATGCCGAATCCGTATGAGGATACCTATCCGAACTATGACGCCACGGGGCATCCGACCGGGCCGGTGACGCTGGGACAGATCGGTTCCTTCAACACGATCAGCAGTACCGCCAGCGCCAACCGGCAACTTCAGTTCGCGTTAAAGCTACTCTGGTAAGGAAGGAGATTTATGGAACGTAGACACTTCCTGCTGGGATCTGCCGCGGCCGCTGTAGCGAGCCGTACGATTCTGGCCAGTCCCAATGATACGGTTCGCGTGGCGTGCGTGGGTGTACGGGCGCAGGGCCATGAGCACATCCGCAGATACGCCAATATGCCGGATGTTCAGATCGCGGCGGTATGCGACGTGGATGAGTCCGTGCTGAACTCGCGGCTGGACGAAATCGAAAAGCTGGGGCAGAAGCGTCCCACTGGATACACCGATTTCCGAAAGCTGCTGGAAGACAAGAGCATCGATGCAGTTTCCATCGCCACGCCGAATCATCACCACACGCTGCAGACTATTTGGGCTTGCCAGGCGGGGAAAGACGTATACGTGGAGAAGCCCTGTTCGCACGATATGTTTGAGGCGCGGCAGATTTCGACCGTGATGGAGAAATACGGGCGCATCGTGCAGCACGGCACCAACAGCCGCTCGGGGATCGGGCGCGAGGCGGTGCAGAAGATTCAGGAGGGGCTGATCGGCGATGTCTACATGGCGCGCGGGCTCTGTTTCAAATGGCGCAATACCATCGGACGCGAGCCGGTTTCGCCGGTACCTGCTGGGGTCCATTATGACTTGTGGCTAGGGGGCGCGCCGCAGCACGAGTTTACCAAGAACCGGTTTCATTACAACTGGCATTGGTTCTGGGATTACGGCAACGGTGACATCGGCAACCAGGGCATCCATCAGATGGATGTGGCGCGTTGGGCGCTGGGCGTGAAGTATCCGTCGAAGGTAAGCGCGATCGGCGGGCATATGATGTTCGACGACGATCAGGAGACGCCGAACTTATTGACGGCCACGTTCGAGTTTGACGAAGGCGGAAGAAAACGGATTTTGGTTTTCGAAGTTCGCCATTGGATGACGAATCATGAAGCCGGTATGGGTGAGAACGGCAGCTCGCCGAACACAGTGGGGACGATCATATACGGGTCGAAGGGTTATGTGGCGATCTGGGATGAGGACAACGGGCGCTATTCGAGCTTCCTCGGGAAGGAACAGCAGCCTGGGCCTTCGGGTCAGGATAAGGGCAACAATTGGGCCAACTTCATTTCCGCGGTTCGCAGCCGCAAGGTTTCGGACTTGAATGCGCCGATCACGGAAGGCGCGATTTCAACGATGCTGGTGCATCTTGCGAATATTTCTTATCGCGTGGGGCGGACGCTCGAGTTCGATCCCGAGAC
>JBEKJJ010000055.1:0-34660 GCA_050011295.1 Bryobacteraceae bacterium | reverse complement strand
TTCGCCCGCTCTGCGGCGCCCGAGTTCTGCCACCGTTCAATGAATGGGTTTGTCGGCATGAGAGAGGCCGTGTGGTCCGCTCAATGAGAGTTTAACTGACGGACCGCTCAACGCGGGTGTATCGATGGCTGTTTACGAACGGTGCGTTCGCGTTGGCGGAGGTTGGTGGTGGGCCCGGGCTGTATAAGTGGGGCAGGGAAGGGGATGGAGGTGGGGGAGTTTTGTCATTGATGATTTTGTTGGGCAGGCGGTGGGTGGCGGCCAGGCGAGTCGTGGCTTCCCGAAGCGCCGTTTCCGGGTGTTTGGCTCATTGCTGGTGGTTTGGGCGGTTCTAGCCAGGAATCCGCTCCCGAACCCGCTCAGCCCTTTCTGGAAGTGGCGCGTGATACGTCCGAAGCTCAGCGGCGCCAACTGCCTAGATCGTGACTTTGGCCCGCTTGGGTTCACTGCTGCTCATGGCGCGTTTTCCAGCCAAGCCTATGGTACCCGCGCAACAGATTCCCTGCCGCGTTGGGCGGAGGTCCGTTCAGGGAGGGGCAATGCGTTAGAGGCGGCGGGTCTTCCAGGATGAGACTACAAGCACGCCCGAACCGAGGGAACTTGCTTTACGACAGCCATCAGGGCCTCCAAGTGGATTGGCTTCGCAAGGTAGTCATCCATTCCGGCCCGTAGGCATTGTTCGCGGTCGCCGCTCATAGCATGGGCGGTCATGGCGACAATCGGAGTGTGGTCATGTTCGGTCCGCCGAATGTGCGCCGTCGCTTCGAATCCATCCATCTCCGGCATTTGGACATCCATGAAAATCAAGTCAAAGCGTTCGGCAGCGGCCGCCTCCACAGCTTGCCGTCCGGTCCCCGCCAACGCGACCGAATGCCCCATCTTTTCGAGCATGGAGTGCGCCACCCTCTGGTTCACTATGTTGTCCTCCGCAACCAGAATGCGCAGCCGCGCTTCCGGAGCTACGCAGGGGGCGAGTTGACCTGGCTTGCGTTCCGCCGATTGCACAGCAGCAGATTCAGACTGCTCAAGAGGAACCGCAAAGTAAAAGGTAGCTCCGGAGCCGGGTGCGCTTTCCACCCACAGGCGCCCATTCATTAAGCGCGCCAGATTGGCGCAAATGGCCAGTCCTAGCCCGGTGCCGCCGTGTTGGCGGCGAGTAGAGCCATCTATCTGTGCAAATGCTTCGAAGATGATCGGCTGTTTCTCCCGCGGAATCCCCGGGCCCGTGTCCCGTACAGAGAAGCAAACTTCTTGGACCCCGGGCAGTCTGGACGGGTTCGCGATCGCTACGACCCTTACCTCCACCTCGCCCCGGTCGGTGAATTTCATCGCGTTGCCGAGTAGATTCAGAAGGATTTGCCGGAGTCGGCCGGGATCTCCCACGCACACCTGAGGCACTTCCGGCTCCACCCGGTGGATCAAACGGATACATTTCTCCTCTGCTTTCCAGGCGAATATTTGTACGGCATCGGTCACGCATTTCCGCAGGTCGAACGGTTCTCGCACCAGCTCCATTTTGCCGGCTTCGATCTTGGAGAAATCGAGAATGTCATTGATGACCACCAGGAGACCCTCAGCCGAATCGCGCACCATGGTCATGAATTCGCGCTGCTCGTCGTCCAGTGAGGTGTTCAGCAAAAGTTGCGTCATGCCGATGACCCCGTTCATTGGGGTTCGAATCTCATGGCTCATGTTGGCCAGAAACTCGCCTTTTAGGCGCCCTGCTTCCTCGGCCATCTGCTTGGCTCGCTCCAAACCGAGCTGAAGTTCTTTCTGATCCGTGATGTCGATGATGGCGCCGACTACCTTGCATGGATTTCCGTCCGCCAATTGCACCTGCCCACGGTTGCGGAACCAGCGAGTGGAACCGTCTGGAAGTGTTCTCCGGAATTCGTGTTCATAACCTCCCCCCTCCGTGAAGGCCGCCTCCCGAGCGGCTTGGGTTGATTCGCGGTCGTCAGGACACACGGTCGCATAAAGCTTTTCGCCGCTTACTCGGACCGCTGTCGTCCCTAAGCCCGACATCGTCGCCGCGCCGCTAGAGAGATCGAATAGCCCGGTGGACGGATCCCACTCCCAAATCCCGAATGCCGCCACCTTTTCCGCCAGAACAAAGCGTTCGGCATAGTCATGCAGGCGTTGTTCGGAACGTAGGCGCTCGATGGCATTGCCCGCCATTTGAGCGCCGGCATGGACTGCACGGAGGTGGAATGGCGTCGGTTGCGAGACTTCGTCACGGTACATGGCGAAAGTGCCGATGACCCGCTGTGTTTCCGAATCCTGGATAGGCACGCTCCAGCAGGATCGCAGTCCGAAGGCAAGGACTTGATCGCGCACCGGCGCCCAGCGGAAATCGCTAGCGATGTCCTCGCAAATCACGGTTTCATTGCGGAAGGCCGCCGTCGGGCAGCAGCCCAGGTCCGGAACGATGGGAAGACCTTCGCACATCTTCCAGAAGCCCGGCGGCAGGTGCGGCGCCGCACCCTGTACCAGACGTCCGCGCTCGCGATCGACTAGAAGCACCGAGCATAGAACGCCCGGCACAATTTTCTCAACCGCCTGGGTCAGGGCATACAGAACTTGTTTGAGAGTCGCGCCGCGGGCGATCAGTTCCAGAACATGCCTCTCTTGCTCCAGAACCCGCGTGGAACCCTCGAGTTCCCGCCGCTCCTTCGCGCTGCTCGCCAAGCGCCGACGGGTTTGCCAAAAGGCAATTGCCCAAACAACGCCATTCAGAGCACAGAACAGCGTCGCGGTCTTCCAGGACATGACATGAGTCATATCGACAGAAAGGACGCTTTTTCTAACGACTAGCCAAACCAGCGGAACCGAGCTTGGACGGCGCCCCAAACACCGTAGGCGTTCTGGGCAACGTGCCGCCCCTTCGGCAACATTATCGGCCACTCGGAGAATGGCCCCGGCGGCTGGCTGGGCCGGCGCTCGCCATTCCTGTTGCGACATCCCCTTTGCACAACGAAATGTCCAGGAAGTCGGATTCGAGAACATGAGCAACGCTGCCGTTCGCGGCGCTTGGTAATTTACTCGAACGCCGTTCGGGCGAGCTTCGGAGGTTCGGCGACGAATGTGGTTGGAGTGGTATAGGATCGGTTGATCGCACGGTTGGATATCATGAGTTATCCATGGTTTCTAGATCTGGAGTCTTTAGATCCGGGCTCAGAACGTGGATCGCGCGGGGAGAAACCGACCTGCGCGCGCCGACGCGGAAGCCGGGAGGAGGCACGCGATGAACATCCTGTTATGGGTCCTGCAGGTCCTCGCCGTGCTCCTGTACGGAGCGTCGGGCGTCATGAAGGTCTTCATGTTTGACAAGGTAAGCGAGGGGGTTCCGTCTTTTGGTGCGTTGCCGCGGGAAGCCTGGATGGCCCTCGGCATCCTCGAACTGGTCTGCGCGGTCGGGCTGATCGTCCCCGCCGCCCTTCACTGGCATCCGGCGCTCACGGTGGTGGCCGCCACGGTCCTCGGGATCGAGAGCCTCGTGTTCGTGTGGGTGCACGCCAAGTACGGCGAGATCACGACCATTATCTTAAGCGGCGTGCTGGGTCTCCTGATGGCGTTCATCGCGTACGGGCGCATGGTCCTGAAGCCGATCTTCTGAACGGCGGGCCGGCGATGGCCGGACGCAGCCGTTGACTTTACTGGAGAGCCGGTCAGCTAAAAACTCGAGCAGAACTCGCCGAAAAGCTCCCATTCTCCGAACTGAACGCCAGTCGCCTTCCTCCGTTGTGGTATCCTCCGTGAGCGTGGCTACCGGGAACCCATCCCCTCCGATGATGCCTTCCCCGCCGGTCAGCGACGTTTCGCACGCTCAGCCGTTTTTCCTGTACATTCCAGTGGCGAGACTGATTCTCATGTCCATTCTGTCCTTCAGCCTCTTCGAGGTGTATTGGATCTATAAGAACTGGCGATATGTCAAAGAAAGAGACAATCTTCAGATCAATCCGTTCTGGCGTGCCGTGTTCTGCATCTTCTATTGCCATAGCCTGCTGCGTCGAATTCATGAAGACAAGGATGCGCGTTCCCTTCTAGTGCCCTCATTTTCGCCTAATGGCCTTGCGACTGGCTGGGTTGTGCTCGCGATCATCTCGAACGCGTTATCTCGCGTTCCGGGTATTCCCGCGAGCATAGTTGCGGCATTCATCCCAACTTTCCTCTGCCTTGTTCCCGTCCAGAAATACGTCAACTCGGTGACCGAACGGCGGAGTTCTGGTCACCAGTTCCACCGTTGGTCATGGGGACAGAATCTCTGCCTGGTTATCGGAGTCGTTATTTGGGGACTCCTGTTGATCGGTCTGGTGCTGGATGGCTAGCGATACGCTGCTTCCACGATATCGGCGGTTCTTTTCCTATTTTCGTGTGTTGCTGGGTACCAGTTCTTTCACGGGGCGCACCTCGACTCCCCAAAGCCGGCCTGGTGGAATGTGCGAGGCCAGTTGGATGGCCTCGCTCGTTGGTCTCGGCAAACGGCCCATCGGTGACAGACACTTTTCCATTCCTTAGCCGAACTGTTGCCCCCGCATTTACCGATTCCAGCGCCTGAGCTGCCAGAAAGTGGCCCGCTCTTCTTCAGCAGCCTGTGGCAAAAGTCCCCTACCACCCAGTTCGCAGGCGAAAGCGCCTGCGCCAGGCAGACTCTCGCCGTCGAGCGCGCGTAAATCACTTGCGCTTCATTTTCCCTGCATTGGTGGTCCGGGCGTACCGTCCGACCAGGTGCTGACCGGAACAAGAAAAATGGTCAGCCGGCTTGCAGTATCCTTCAATGCTAAGATCGGGGAGCCCGGCAGGCCCGCGCCCCAAGCTTTAGGATCTGTGAGCGGAAGGAAGAACATCAAATGCGGGTGCCAGTGCCCATCGCTGTCGCTCAAATACCCTTGCTTTGACATCATGTAGCACATCGCGCCGATTTCCGGCGACGGCAATTCCTTTTTGTCGAGAGCGGCTGAAATATCCGCGAACATCTGAGCTTTGGATCGTCCAGCCAAGACCAACTCGGTTTTCCGGATGGTTTGGGGAAGGTAGGATCGTGCGGCCGGGGCGTTCAAGCAGAGGGGGCCTCTCAGTTTGGGATTCCAAAAGTCGGGATTGTCGCTGGGGGCGGTCCAGGATCGTTCCACCAGGCACACGAAACCGTTCTTGCCCTTGACCACGGTTTTGTAACCATGTTGGTCCATGACCATGACCTCCGCATCGCGCGAGACGGATTCCGGGGCTGCACTCCGCGCCAAGGCTATTTCGGCGTCCGGCGCCATCAGGTACTGGCCGATGGGGGCCATCTGAGGATATGGAGAATCCCGAACTTGCGCCCGAGCTTCGAAAGCCGCGACAGGAACGATCAGCAGCGTCATTTTCACCAAAAGTGCTTGCATATCGGTTTTTCCTCTTTCGATGGCGGTGGGTTGGTCCTCCGCCTATATGTAGTCGATTGGGGAAGGCCAAAATCGACACTGGTGGAAGGTGGACTCAATTTTGGTGAGCCAGCAGGCTTATGGGGATGCCGGTCCCTCGCTAACGCGCTCACGATGCGTAAAGTCGGGGCTGATCTCGCGGCGGAGTGGGTTGTGCAGGGTTTTGGGGTGGAGATGTGGTGTCGCATGGGAATCCTATTTAGGCCAGGATACGATGCGCAGGCGGAGATTGGAGGTGGGGGGGTTGTCTTTGGTGGCGTCGGGGCGGGTGGGGGGCCGTGGCTATTTCGCAGCGGCTGCGATTTTACTCTGCTTTGGATGTCGCACCCATTCGGCGGCTTTCTCCGGCTTGCCCCACGCTTGATAGAGCTGCACGATCCATTCGCTGGCGCGGTCCAAATGATACCAGTCCGGGACGGCCATCCGGTTCTTCCGCGCTAACATCCCCTGATAACCGCTGAGCAACAGCGGCTCTGCTTCGGCGTATTTCTTCTGTCCCGCCAAGCTAGCGCCCAGCAGGCTCTCGGCGCGGAATCGTTGCCAGTCATCCGGCTGCTTCTTTTGATAGAAGTCCCGGGCCTCGCGTGCGAGAGGCTCGCTTTCGGCGAACTTCCCCTGCGATTGGTAGGCCAGCGCCAAGTCGTCCGCCGATGCCATCGTGTCCGGATGCTCCGGACCCAAGGTGTGCTGTTGACCCGTCAGGACCTGAGCGGCGTAAGTCTCCGCCAACGGGTATTTGCTCTGTCGTTGGTACATCCCGGCAAAACCAGAAAGAGTGCCAAGAGTTTGGGGATGCTCCGGACCCAAGGTGCGGCGCTCAATCTCCAGGGTCTCTCTATACAAGGCCTCGGCCTGCGCGTACCGGCCGTCGAGGAGGTAATAGCCGGCGAGATCGCTCATGGACCCCAGCGTCTGGGCATGGTTGGATCCCAACACACGGCGCTGGATCAGCAAGGTTTGGCTGAGAAGCCCCTCGGCCTGCGCGTACTTGCCCTGCGAATAGTAGTCGGTCGCAAGAAGGATCATGGAGTTCAGCGTGGCTGGGTGCTCGGGACCCAATACCCGGCGCATGATTTCGAAGGCCTGGCCGTGGAGATCCTCAGCCTGTGCGAACTTGCCCCGCGAGCAGTACACGTTAGCCAGATTGCGCATCGAATTCAGCGTGTCGGGATGCGCGGGGCCCAAGACGCGCCGCATGATCTCTAAGACTTGGATGTTGAGCGGCCTCAGCCTGTGCGTCATTGCCCTGCAAGTAGTAGACCATGGCTAGATTGTTCATGGTGTTCAGCGTGTCGGGATGCTCTGGACCGAGCACACGGCGCCGGATCTCCAGGGCCTGGCTGTCCAGGGCCTCGGCTCGCGCCAACTTGCCCTGCAACTGATACGCAGCCGCCAGGCCGCTCATGGAAGCCAGCGTGTCAGGATGCTCGGGGCCCAAAACGCGGCGCGCAACCGACAGGCCCTGATTGTAGAGTGCTTCAGCCTCGGGATACTTGCCCTGACGAGAGAGAGTGCGTCCAAGGCGTGTGATAGTTTTGATGGTCTCGGGATCTTGTGTCCCGAGCACCCGGCGCTGCAGTTCCAGCGCACGCTCCAACTGCGTCCGTGCCTCTGGGTACAGCCCGAGATCTAAGTAGGTCTCTCCGATAGTGCTCCGAATAGCAGCCTCCACCTCCGGTTGCCGGTCGAACTTCCCCGCGATCCGCGCCGCCGCACGGTCTAAGGCGGTGCGCACCTCCAAGTGTGGATCGGGCTTGGTGCGCGGCCCTGCCTGGTTGGCCGCACTGGCCTGCGCCAGTAAATCGTTTTGCAGAAAATCGTTGACCGTCTGCGACACCGCCGATTCTCTGTTAGCGCGTATGCTCTGCCGAATGGTCACAACCGCCGCCACGACGAGTACCAGGATAAACGCGGCGATAGTGGCCAGCGCCGTACGATAGCGCCGCGCAAACTTGCGGGCCCGGTACGCGGCGGAAGGCGCAATGGCCGACACCGGCTCATGCCTAAGGTACCGCCCAACATCCGCAGCGAAATCGGAGGGTGAACCGTAGCGCCGTGACCGTTCCTTTTCGAGAGCCTTCAGCGCGATCGAATCCAAATCGCCACGTAGCTGTGTGGCAAGGGCCTGCGGCTCGGTGTGGCGCCTGCGAGCCACTTCTGTTGACGTGACCTGGTCCTCGGTGCGGATCCTGGTGCTTGGCTTCAGCGGTTCTTCATCGCGCAGCCTGCGGAGGAATTCCTCAAGAGCGATTTTGCGTAGATCGATCGGCGGCGCCCCGGCCAACAGCTCATAGAAAATGACGCCGAGAGAGTAGACATCGGTGCGCGTGTCAATATCCTCATTCGACGAATTGGCCTGCTCCGGGCTCATGTATTCCGGAGTTCCGATGAGCGCCCCCACGCGCGTGAACATGGTATCGGCGCTGAGCTTCTGGCCTAGCGCCTTAGCGACTCCGAAATCGATAATCTTCGGCGCGGCCCGGCCATCGACTTCGGTGACGAGGATGTTCGAGGGCTTCAGGTCGCGGTGGATGATGGCTTTCTGATGGGCGTGCTGTACCCCTTCGCAAACGTGTACGAACAATTCCAGCCGTTCGCGTGTGCTGAGCCTATGATTGTCGCAATAAGTTGTGATCGGAACTCCGGGGACGTACTCCATGACAAAGTACGGCGCGCCATCGGGCGTAGAACCGGCCTCCAACACTTTAGCGATGGCGGGATGGTCCATCAAGGCCAAAGCCTGTCGCTCGGACTCAAAACGCGCGATAACTTCGCGCGTGCTCATTCCGGACTTGACCAACTTCAGAGCCACCCGGCGGCGTACGGGCTGGTTTTGCTCGGCCAGCCAGACCTCGCCCATCCCGCCTTCTCCGATTCTTTGCAGGAGGCGATAATGGCCCAGCCGATTGGCGCCTCTCGAATCTCGCTCCAAGAACTGGGGTGCTGCGATTCCGGTTTTCTGCTCGGCGGCAGCGAGCAGCTTCTCGACGCGGCCACGCAAATTAGCATCGCCCGCGCACGTCTGGTCGAGATAGGCCTCGCGCTCGGCACCGTGGATGTCTGCAGCAACCTCAAAGATCTGTTGAATTTGCCCGTGGCGTTCCGGGGTCATAGGAATCGATTCCCATATTGGTTCCCGATCAAGCTCTTGAGAAACGCCAGTCGTTTTTTTGTGGTCTTGCCGTAGACGGCGACATAGCGTGCGTGAAGCGACATACTCTTTGCGTTTAGCTCACCTTGGGTGAGTAACAATCCTACGAAACTTCGGCGACTTATGTTGACGATTCTAGCCCAAGCGATCAGCCCGGTTCTGGATCACGGGCCGTCGGGAAGTTATCCACGAGGACGTCTTAGCCGTTCCGGCCTGGTGCGTGCCGTCCTTGTCGTGATAAACCGTAACTATTGAGTTCGGTAGTACGTTGTCGACATAAACTCGCGTGCTTGTGGTGTATATCGGTCCATTAACAATCGGCGGAAGTGGAGCTGGATTTGCCATATAAGCTCCTCAACGTGAAGTGCTGGCTGGACAGTTAGAAACTCTTGGCCGCCGGGTTGGCGGCGACTGCGCGGGGAATCGGCGGAGCGAGGGGATTCTAGCACTTGCGCAGGCTCAGCCATTGAAAGCCTCTAAAAAGCTTACACCAACCAGCCCAAGCGTAAGGGACGAGCCATACGGCTTTGCGACACATCCATCCTGGAAGCTGCGCACCCCGGCCTCGAAACTTCTTCGCTCGCTCCGGTTCGGCTGGCAATTCATAGACTCACGAAATTGACTTTCCGCTTGCAGCCAATTTAAGCCCGTTTGCGGCATTCTCTTGGCCGCTCACCGGAAATCATCGCGCCGGTTGTATCTGTAAGGATAAACTAGGGATCAGCCTTAGGATGCATAATCCTGCTACCGTGAAGAGCTACGCGGAAACGATTTGCCGGGCGAACTCAGTTACCGTCTTGCTTCTTGTAGGCTTGCTCGAGCTTGGGTGTGGACTCTCCAATCAGGCCACGTCGGGCACTTCTAGCCAAGATCAGCCGGTGCAACCCAAGCTGCTTACGGTTTCCAAGGAGCAAATTGGGCACTTGACGATCCTGCCGGTGCACACGACCACTTGGTCGATCACCATTCACACGACTGGAACCGTTGATTGGGATGCGGATCATACTACGCAGGCTATTACGCAGGTGAATGGCCCAATTTCACGCATTCTGGTGGACTATGGGTCGTCCGTGACGGCGGCTGCTCCCTTGCTCTATGTGTCTAGCCCGGACATGGCCAACGCGATATCCACTTATAGAAAAGCGCGTAACCGGGAGGAGTTGGCCCAGCGTGCTCTCGATCGTTCCAGGCAGTTGCTGGAACATGGCGCTATCGCGCAGAAAGATCTCGAAAACGCGCAGGCGGACTACAACGACGCGGGTACCGACGTTCAGAACAGCTTGCAGGCCCTGAAGATTTTCGGTATCACTAAGCAAGAGATCGATCAGGCTGAGCGCCAGGGTGTGCCCATCAGCCCCGAGTTGGCCGTGCGCTCTCCCATCGCCGGCGTGGTAGTGCAAAAGCTGATTTTGCCGGGGCAGTTCATTCAGGCGGGAACAACCGTTTGTTTCGTGCTCAGCGACGTTTCCACGGTATGGACTCAGGGGCATATCTTCGATCGCGACCTGCCCTCCATCCATGTGGGAGACACCGTGGATGAAAGCAACGCGTCCATTCACCGCCGCTTTCATGGCGTCGTGTCCTACATCGGCGCCTTGGTGGATCCCACTACTCGCACCACGTCCGTTCGGATCGTCACTCAGAACCCCGAAGGGCTGCTAAAGAAGGACATGTTCGTGGAGGCCGACGTCCATACCAGAACGCAGAAAAATGTTCTCGCGGTTCCAGTCTCCGCCGTCTTGCATGACGCGCAAAACGAGCCGTTCGTCTATGTCGAAGTGGAGCCGGGTAAGTTCGCGCAGCGCCAGATCACCGCCGGAGCAGAACAAAAGGACTCTGTGGAAGTGCTGGGAGGGCTGAAGACGGGTGACCGGGTGGTATCCGAAGGCAGCGTCTTCCTCCAGTTCTCCAGTGAGCAATAAGGCCTATCCAGGATGATCGCGCGAATCGTCTCCTTCGCTCTCTCGCAGCGGTTTCTGGTGATCGCCGCGTCGCTGTTGCTCATGGTTTGGGGCGCCGTCTCATTTTCGAAACTGCCCATTGACGCCTACCCGGATCTCTCACCGGCGCACGTCGAGATCATCACCCAATGGGCAGGACATGCGGCCGAGGAAGTGGAGCGGCTAGTCACCATACCCATCGAAATCGAGATGAACGGAATCCCCCGTCTGGATACTCTTCGCTCCATTTCGCTCTACGGGCTCTCCTCCGTTCAGATGAATTTTCAGTACGGCGTCGACCCTTACTTCGTACGCGAGCAGGCGTTCGAACGTGTTGCCAACGCCCAGATGCCTTCCGGTGTCACACCGGGACTTTCACCGCTGTTCAGCCCCAGTGGGCTCATCTACCGCTACGTGTTGCAAAGCCCGGACCGGACGCCACAGGAACTCAAGACCATCGAGGATTGGGTGCTGGAGCGCCGCTACCGCGCTATCGAGGGCGTAGCCGACGATTCGGGGTTCGGCGGCACGACCATGCAGTATCACGTGCTGCTCAATCCCGATAAGCTTCTCGCCTACGGCGTCACCATCCCGCAGCTCAGCCAGCAACTCAGCAATAACAACTCCAACGCCGGTGGAAGCTTCTACTCCCAGGGCGGCCAGTTCTACTATATCCGTGGCTTAGGCTTGGTCAGAAACACCGAGGACATCGGGAATATCGTGGTGGCCGCGCACAACGGCATCCCCGTGTACGTGCACGACATCGCCCAAGTAGAGATCGGCCACGCCATACGCCTCGGCCAGTTCGGATACATGAAACAGGATGAAGCCGTGGAAGGCGTGATTCTGATGCGCGTCGGCGAACAGGCTCAACAAATTCTCGACCGTGTTCGATCCACCACTGACGATCTCAACCAGCATGTATTACCGCCGGATGTGAAGATCGTCCCTTACTACGACCGTCACTACTTGATCGACGAAACCACGCGAACCGTGGAGCGAAACCTGTTGCGCGGCATGTTGCTGGTGCTGGCGATCCTGGGACTGCTGCTTTTCAGCGTGCGCACGGCGCTCATTGTCGCTATTACGATCCCCTTCGCCTTGATGTTCGCTTTCATCTGTCTCGATTGGAGGCACATCCCCGCGAACCTGCTGTCCATCGGCGCCATCGATTTCGGAATTATCGTGGACGGCGCGGTGGTGATGGTGGAAAACATCTTCCGCGAACTGGCGTCCCGCTACCACCAGGAATACCGCCTGCTCGACGTGATCCGCAAAGCCGCCCACGACGTGGAGCGGCCGATCTTCTACGCCGTGGCGGTGATCATCGCCGGATACCTGCCCATTTATGTGCTCACCGGTCCATCCGGCCGACTCTTCCAACCCATGGCCGATACCATGTCATTCGCGCTAGTGGGCTCGCTGTTGTGCGCTCTGACCCTGCTGCCCGTCCTGTGCGCTTATTTTCTGCGGAAGCACGTCCATGAACCGGAAGTGCACTTCTACAACCGCCTACGCGACGGTTACGGCGTGCTGCTGGGCTGGTGCCTGCGCTTCCGCTGGCTCACGGTGCTGGTTTGCCTGGGAGTATTCGGCTCTTCGTTGCTCCTGATTCCTTTCGTCGGCGCCGAGTTCATGCCCAAGCTGGACGAAGGAGCTCTGTGGGTTCGCGCTACCGCGCCCTACACCATCTCATTCGATGAAGCTTCCAAGCTCTCCCCGCAAATCCGCGACATCCTGTCGAGCTTTCCGCAAGTAACGACGGTGGCAAATGAGCTGGGCCGGCCTGATGACGGAACCGATTCCACCGGATTCTTCAACAACGAGTTCTACGTGGGACTGAAATCCTACGAAGATGCTTCCTGGAAGGGTGACATCCACACTAAGCCGCAACTCATCGACGCTATCCAGAAAAAGCTCTCTGCATTTCCCGGGGTCATTTTCAACTACACCCAGCCCGCTGAGGACGCCGTCGATGAAGCCGAGACCGGACTCAAGAGCTCGCTCGCGGTAAAAGTTTTCGGCACCGATCTGGCCACCTTGGAGGAAAAGGCCAGGCAGGTGAAGGAATCGCTCGCGCAGGTGCGCGGGATCACCCACGTCGTCATTGTGCGCGAGTTGGGCCAGCCCAGCCTCACCATCGTGCCGGACCGCGCCAAGATCGCGCGCTATGGTCTGAACGTCGCCGACATCAACACGCTCATCGGCACCGCGCTGGGAGCGCAGCCGGTGACGCAAGTGATCCAGGGCGAGCGCCAGTTCGACCTGGTGGTGCGCATGCAGGAGCCATTTCGCAGGAACATGGACGCCATTAAGAACCTCTTGCTTGCCACGCCCGACGGCGAGCAGCTCCCCTTGAGCCAGTTCGCCGACATCCGTGTGGATAGCGGCGCCTCCTTCGTCTACCGCGAATCAAACTCGCGCTACATCGGGATTCAGTTCAGCGTGGAGAACCGCGACCTGGCGAGCGCCGTTGGCGAAGCGCGCCAGAGAGTGAGCAAGAATGTGAGGCTCCCTATCGGCTACCGATTCGACTGGGGCGGAGAGTACAAGGACTATCTTGCCTCCCTCGACCAAATGAAGCTGATCGGCCCGCTCACCGTCCTGCTGATTCTGATGATTCTCTTCGCGCTCTACGGCAACCTGAAATTCCCGCTCATCATCTTCTTCAGCGTGCTGGTGACCGAGCCGGTAGGCGGCCTCTTGGCGTTGTACCTTACACATACCAACTTCAGTGTCTCGTCGCTGCTAGGCTTCGTAGCCTTGATGGGGGTGGCCGTGCAGACGAGCGTGATTCTGTATTCGTTCATCAACAAACTGCGGCTGGAGGGGAAGGACATTGTGACTGCGACGCATGAAGCTTCCCTGCTGCGCCTACGACCCATCTTGATGACCGCCCTGGTGGCCTGCCTGGGCATGCTGCCGGCCGCGATGTCCACCGGCATCGGCAGCGATTCCCAAAAGCCCTTCGCCATCGTGATCGTAGGCGGCCTGGCCTCCCGCCTCCTGCTATCGATTTTCCTAGCCCCAGTCCTCTACTCCCTGGTAGCCAGCGACGAAGACACCTTGCAGGTTTAATCGAGTTAACGAAGCGCTGCGCAGCCACCTGCTGCCTTGTCTAGCTCGGCTCTCTCGAATGGTTCTGGTTCAAACCCAATCCGACCGATGAAATCGGTTGAGCTCCGGTTGATTGAGTGATTTGCCGACGCAAGTTACGGGCGCGCGATGGGACTTTCCGGCGATCAGTGTAAGAGATCTCATGGCCAGTGAGACGGCTCATCCCTAACAGCAAGAAAGACTCGTCAATCGAAAACTACTCCACACGAAGACGCCGATAAATGAAAAGGATTCTATCGGGAGTGCTAACGCGGAGGCTTCGGGGATGTCGGGAAAGGCCGGCGTGAGCACTACCGATAGAATTCATTGAACTGAGCTGGACGAGACTACGGGGTATTGCAAGGCGTTTCGCCGAGGATCCGAATGCCCAGAACGGCTGAAGCAGCAAACGTAGAGAGGGCGACGCCTTGAAAGATATCACCGCGCTCCAGCGTGTCAGCATCGTCGTGAAGGGAGGGGTGGTTGTGAAGACGAGTAAGGCGAACACAAAATGATGTGCTAACGGCGTTCAAACTGCGGAAGTGCCGTCGGGATTAGTACCAGCAAGTCGTCCAGTGTTCGGCAATCCAGGCGGAAAACTACTGGCGTAAAATCTCCTTGTCATCAACAAGCTCCCACGAAGTCCCATTCGGCGCAGGTTCCAGCAGACAGAATTTCAGTGTATATTTCTTCTTAACATGCGACGTCCGCCCGATCCTCAACTACTCGGATTTCTAGAAGCCTATGACCGCCCGATCGCCGACCTCGCGCTGGCCCTCCGTGAAATCATCCTCGAAGAGGTGCCCGAGGCGTCCGAATCGATCTATCAGGTCTACACGGTCGCGATCTGGTTCGGCTTCAGTGGAAAGATGAAGGACATGTTCTGCTACATCGCCACCAACGCGCTGCACATCAATCTGGGATTTCCGCGAGGCTCGACCCTGCCCGATCCGAATGGTGTGCTGGAAGGCGATGGCAAGGCCATGCGGCACATCAAATTCGCGAGCCAGCGGGATCTGGAGCGGTCTTTTGTGCGTCGTTACATCCGCGCGTCCATTGAACAGCTGGGTGAACAGTTGGGCGAGGCGGCGTCGGCAGGAGGAGCCGGCAAGAGCGTCGTCAAGAGCTCCGGAAAGAAACTCGCGGTTAAGAAGCGTTCAGTCAAGCGCCGCCGCTAAAGACTGGCACTGTTTACAGACTTGGCCAAGCCCACTAGCTGCAAGAACCGGATTCCTAACCAGCTCATGTCGATCTCATACCAAGCGAGTCCGTGCCGCGCCGATGAGGGATAGGCGTGATGATTGTTGTGCCAGCCCTCGCCGAAAGTCAACAGCGCGACGAACCAGTTGTTCCTGGAGTCGTCACGGGTGGCAAACCGCCGGCTTCCGCAAAAGCGCGTGAGCGAATTGACCAGCCAGGTGGTATGCAGCCTTATGGTGACGCGTAAGAACAAGCCCCACAGAAGAAACGGCAGCCCACCCCACGCCAGCGGTACGATACTCACGAGCACCAACGGCAAATAGAAATACTTCGACAGCCAGACCAAAAACCGGTAGTTTGAGAGGTCTGGGGAATAATGCTCGTATTGATCTGGCGTGCAGTTTGTCGCATGACGGATGCGGTGCGTGGTAACCCACGAAATGGGACCACCTTCCATCGCCAGCGATCCGCAGACGGCCAGGAAATATTCGATACACTTCGCCGTTTTGTAGGAACGATGGGTCAACAGGCGGTGGTAGCCCATTCCAATGCCGAGGCTCAAGGAAACCCAGTAAAGCGCAAGCGCGGTGAAGAAAGCCGGCCAACTGAAGAAGAAAAAGGCCGCGACTGCCTCCACATGAAAGATGGCGAACGCGGTCACTGCTGTCCAATTGATTCCGTCTCGGTTCGCGAATGGAAGAACGATAGTGTCCATGAGATCTTTCCTTGGGTGGATCGATGGCGGTCCGCTGCCCAGGCAGCGACTTCGCGCTGATTATTTGGTACCGTAGCGCCCTATGCGGCGATGCCGGAGTGCTTCCATTTCGCGGATGAGAGAGGGTAGCGAGTGGCCCCGAGACACACGGCTCGTGCTCGTTTGTGGTGTACGAGAGGTACAGTTTCATCGCCGTGAACGAAACTCTTGGGTGCGCGATAGCGGGCCGCGGCCTCGCGTAAGGCCGTATTGTTTCGGCTTCGGCTGATTTTTCGCGCGTCCAGAGACCGCGTTGAAGTCGCCGGTTTGCTCGCCTCGACTTGGTTTTGGTCGGATATTGGCCGAGACGACGGGGGGCTTGAGTAGGGCGCTACAATAACGCCATTGAACCGTCATCTTGTGATCGTCGCGAACGGATTCCGCGCTGTGGGGCTTCTGTTAGGGATACCATCGTTGCTGGTCTTCCTCTGGCTTACGGCGCTTAAGCTGGAACTTTTTTGGTCCAAACCGGATAAGGCGGCGCAAAGCGGCAGCGAGGCAATCAATATCGGGCGGGATGGAATCGTCGGTGTAGTGGTGGCGCTGGGCACGGTGATCGGTAAAGGATTCGAGTTTGCCGGAAACGCCGCGGGCTGGGTGGCGGGCGTGCTCCTGGTTGTGGCAGCGGCGCTGACTCTGGCTGGAGCCTGCCTATTTTTTACCGGCCGCGGATTGATCCTGCATGCCGCGTGGGCGAGGATCGCTGCTGGCATGGCTGCCTTGGGCTTTCTGCTCGTTTCATTTCTGGCGCTGACTTCTTTGCGGCGTGGCGGCGTTTTCGCTTTGATCCCGGTTGGGGCAGCGGCTTATATGATTTGGGTGCTGATCCGAAGGTTTAACTAATAGAGAAGGGCATTTGCGGCATCGAAGGCTTCGAACCTGATGTTATCGAGGATTCGATAGATGGCGATTATTAACGCTACCGGTGCCGATTGCAATGTACGATAGGGACTCATGACCGTCCTCACCCGATTGGAGGAATGGAAGGAGCGCGGCGTCATATCGCCCGAGCAGTACACGCTGCTCGAAGGCCTCTCGCGGGGAGAACCGTTCTCGGTTTTTCTGGAGCTTAATGTTCTGCTTTACGCTGGTGTTCTGGCGTTTATCGCGGGGTTGGGCTGGACCATCACTACGTGGTCCGAGCAAATGGGTGACGTGCTGGTGTTGGCGATCCTGTGCGCCATATTGGCGGCCTGTTTTTGGTATTGCTTCTCCCGCGCACCGGCGTGGAGCCCGGCGGAAACTCCTTCGCCCAGCCTGGTATTCGATTATGTGGTCTACCTCGGCTGCCTGACTTGGTCACTGGGGCTCGCGTACCTGGAAAACCGGTTTCATTTCCTCTCTGGAAAATGGGATCTGTACCTGGTGGCGACGGCCGGGCTCTTCTTCTTTCTGGCTTATCGTTTCGACAACCGGTTTGTGTTGTCGCTGGCATTGGCGTCGCTCGCCGGGTGGTTCGGATTGACCATTTCCCATTGGCCATCGCACCAAGATTCAACTTACCGGCAATCTGCGATTGTCTATAGCGTGATGGTGGGCGTGGCTGCGGCCGTACTGCAGCGGCTGCGCGTGAAGGCGCATTTCTTCGGGACTTATTTGAATGTCGCGGCCAACGTTTTGTTTTGGGCAGTGCTCTCCGGGGTCTTCGAGCGGCAAGGCTACGGCGTCTGGCTGCTGGCTTTGCTGGCCGCTTGTGGCGCATCGCTCGCGTGGGGCATCGCGCGCAGGCAGTTTTCCTTTGTCGCGTACGCCGCGGTGTACGGCTATGTGGGTTTGAGTTCGATCCTCATTCGCAACCTGCATGGCGACAGGGCGGTGCTGAGCTATTTCTTCTTTACGGGCGTCATCATGGTGGTTGTGCTGGTGCTGGTCGCACGTAGATTCGCGAGGGAATCGTGAGAGCGTACCCGGCGTCCAGCGAAGAAGCGCTACGCACGCGCGGTCTGCTGAAGGACTGGGCGGGTGAAGGTTTTGTGACGCAAGAGCAGTACCAGCGCATGGAACAGGAAACTGCCAGCGATTTGCGGCGCACTAACATTTTCCTGAGGGTGGTGTTGTTTTTCTTTACGCTGGTCATCGTAGCCGCCGCTGTGGCGCTGTTCTTCGTGGTTTTTCTCTCCCGACCCAGGGAGGAAGCTACGGGCATTCTGCTGCTGATCTTCGCGGCTATTTGTTATGCGGCGGCCGAGCTTGCCGTTTCGCAGGGCCGGCTCTATCGCTACGGGATCGAGGAAGCGCTGCTGGTTTGCTCGGTGGGCTTACTCTGCGCGGGAATGCAGTTCGTTTGGTTCGAAGGCCATTCGGCGGCGCTGCACCAGATGGAATTTGTGGTTTTCGCCGTGGGCGCCATCGCATCGCTCTGGATATGGCACCGGTTTGGGCTTTTCTACGCGTTTCTCGCCGCGATGATTCTTGCCGTCTTTGTGCCGGGCTACTGGACTTGGTCCCATTCGGCGCAGCACACGATCGTCGCGGCATTTTATGTGGCCGGACTGATGGCTGTCGTCGCGGTGCGCCAGGGCCATCGCTTTACTTATCTCGACGACGGGTATTCAATTGCTGAAGCGCTGCTGTGGCTCGGCATTTACCTGGCGATCAACCTGCAGCTTTCGTCGGTGGATCTGCTCGGCAAATGGTGGGAGGGCGCTGGGGACGCGACTGAGTTTTCCAGGCCGTTCTATTGGTCCACCTGGGTGCTGACCTGGTGCCTGCCACCTGTTGTGCTGGCGCGTGGCCTGATTAGGAAAGACCGGTGGGTGATCGGGGTGGGCGCTGTGGCCGCAGTTTTGACGCTGGTCACTAACAAGCCTTACCTTGGTTGGCAGCGGCATACCTGGGATCCGATGGTGCTGGGGGCATTGCTGTTCGGAGCTGCGCTCGGGATTCGCCGGTGGCTCGGGCGTGGGGCGGGCGGGGTTCGCCGCGGCTCGACGGCGCAGCGACTTTCGGGGAGGGACAAACGCTGGATGAGCGCGGGGACTATGGCATTCGGCCTGGTGACGCCACAGTCAATCACGCCTAGCCCGAAAGCGGAGGGTCCGGACGTGCGGTTTGGTGGGGGAGATTCGGGTGGCGGGGGGGCTAGCTCGGATTTTTGAAGGCGGTAATCGCGGTCGATTTTTTTAACGGTCTCGACACGAGTGTGCAGCACGCAAGAGTGCGTGCGCCACGGGTTTACTGATTGGTGACGGATTCCAGCTGCGGGGCGCTGGGTGCGCGGAGGGTCCGGATATCGCGCATGGGGGGTTGGCCGAAGAAGCGGCTGTACTCGCGGTTGAATTGACTGGGGCTTTCGTATCCGACTTCGAAGGCGGCGGTTGCGGCGTCCAGGCCGTCAATGAGCATGCGGGCGCGCGCGGCCTGCAAGCGGAGCTGTTTCTGATATTGCAGAGGACTCATGGCTGTGAGCATCCGGAAATGATGGTGCAGCGTGGACACGCCCATGGCTGCAATTTCCGCGAGATCTTCCACGCGCAGCGGCTTTGCGTAGTTGGCCTGGATCCAGGCGATGGCTTTGGCCGTGCGGTGACTCTGCTCTCCTAGCGTTGCAATGGCTCGAAGACGCGCGCCCTCGGCGCTCTGCAGGATACGGTAGATGATCTCGCGCTGAATCAGGCCGCTGAGAAAGGGAATGTCGCGCGGCGTTTCGAGCAGGTCGACGAGACGGCAGCAGGCGGTGAGGAATTCCACGGTGGTCTCACCGATTGCCATGCCGGGACTTTCGGGCTGCGCTGCGGCGGCCGCGATCTCTTCGCGGCTCAAAAGTTCGCGGACCACGGGCATTTCGAGTTTGAGCGACAACGCCAGGCAGGGCACTTTTTCACTTGCCTCGATCACGCGGCTGACCACCGGCAAATCTACAGAGGTCAGGAGGAATCGCGACGCATCGTAGATAAAGATCTTTCTACCGAGCTCCACTCGCTTTCGTCCCTGGGCGATGACGGTGACGCCGGGCTGGTAAGTCATGGAGCAGGGAGCGGTAGGGGCAGTGCGACGGTGGAGGGTGAGGCCGGGAATATCGGTTGCCCGGTTCTCTGCGGATCCGACGAACAAGGCAATCTTGCGAGCGAGCTCTTTCCGCAATTCGGGTGCGGCATTGCCGTTTTTCATGGTGTGGCTTCTTATAGGATAACTCCTGGTTTTGTGCGTTGATCAACAGTGCCAGAGAAATAGGCAAGAAATCGGAAGGATCGGGATACCGTTTTTGCGGCGCGGGAATCTAATCTGTAGATGAGGAAAAACTAAATGCAGAAGCGCAAACTTGGAAAAAGCGGCTTGGAAGTTTCGGCTCTCGGGCTCGGTTGCATGGGGATGAGCTTTTCTTACGGCCCGCCCAAAGACAAGCAGGAGATGACCACACTGATACGGGCAGCGGTGGAACGCGGCATCACGTTCTTCGATACCGCCGAAGTCTATGGTCCGTTCACCAACGAAGAGCTGGTGGGCGAAGCGCTGGCTCCGTTTCGCAAGCAAGTGGTGATCGCTACGAAGTTCGGGTTCGATCTTAATCCTAATTTAGATCCGCGTGGGATGAAGGGTGCGCCTGGTTTGAACAGCCGGCCGGAGCACATCAAGCAGGCGGTGGAGGGTTCGCTCAAGCGGCTCAAGGTTGATGTGATCGACTTGCTGTATCAGCATCGAGTTGACCTGAACGTGCCGATTGAAGATGTAGCGGGAGCGGTGAAGGATCTGATTCAGCGAGGAAAGGTGAAGCACTTTGGACTTTCGGAAGCGGGCGTGCAGACGATCCGGCGGGCGCATGCGGTGCAGCCGCTTGCTGCGCTGCAGAGCGAATATTCGCTGTGGTGGAGACGTCCGGAAGCAGAGGTGATCCCGATGCTGGAGGAACTCGGAATTGGATTTGTTCCGTACAGTCCGCTTGGTAAGGGGTATTTGACGGGGAAGATCGACGAGAACGCGAGGTTCGATAGTTCCGATTTCCGCAGCACGCTGCCTCGGTTCACGCCGGAGGCTCTCAAGGCGAATCAGGCACTGATTGATTTGCTCGGTGGCATTGCGGCACGAAAGAAGACGACTCCGGCACAGATCGCGCTCGCGTGGCTGATGGCGCAGAAGCCTTGGATGGTACCGATTCCAGGCACGACGAAGCTGAATCGGCTGGATGAAAACATCGGGGCGGTCTCGGTGGAACTCACGGCCGATGATCTCGGAGAGATTGATGTCGCTGCCGCGGAGATAAAGGTGCAAGGGGCTCGCTATCCGGAGAAGCTGGAGCAGATGACCGGCCGGTAAGGGGAACACGAAGGAGCATAATTTATGTACAAAGCTAAGGCTTATTCCGCCGCTAGCGCGATATCGCCGCTGGCGGGGACGACGATTGCGCGGCGCGATCCGAGCGAACACGATGTGCAGATCAAGATTTTATTCTGCGGTATCTGTCATTCCGATCTGCATCAGGTGCGGGACGAGTGGAGGAGCGTCATGCCGACGGTCTACCCGTGTGTTCCAGGGCATGAGATTGTCGGACGTGTAATCGGGGTGGGCTCGGCGGTTACGAAGTTCAAGGCTGGGGATATCGCCGCAGTGGGCTGCATGGTGGATTCCGATCGCACCTGCCCGGAGTGCACGGCTGGACTCGAGCAGTTCTGCCCGAACGGGACGCTCACTTACAACTCGCCAGACAAACACATCGGAGGAGTTACTTATGGTGGGTATTCCGATAGCATCGTGGTGGATCAGCGGTTTGTGTTGAAGGTGCCTGGGAACCTGGATCTTGCGGGAGCCGCGCCGCTGCTCTGCGCCGGGATCACTACATATTCGCCGATGCGGCATTGGGGCGTTAGCGATGGGAAGAAAGTTGGCGTGGTGGGTCTCGGAGGGCTGGGGCACATGGCGGTGAAGTTCGCTCATGCGCTGGGAGCGCACGTGGTTGTGTTCACGACTTCGCCGAGCAAGAAAGATGACGCGCAACGGCTGGGGGCGGATGAAGTGGTGATCTCGCGCAATTCCGATGAGATGCAGAGGCACGCCGGCAGTTTCGACTTCATCCTGGACGCAGTTTCGGCCGATCACGACATCAACGCTTACATCAACCTGCTTCGCCGCGACGGAAACATCACG
Source organism: Bryobacteraceae bacterium (assembly GCA_050011295.1). Lineage (GTDB taxonomy): Bacteria > Acidobacteriota > Terriglobia > Bryobacterales > Bryobacteraceae > Palsa-89. Next base: position 13,015 of record JBEKJJ010000055.1, on the reverse strand, counting down.
ATGGTTGGCGCGCCTGACAAACCTCTGGCCGTCTCGGTCTTCGGGCTCATTTTCAAGCGGCGCAGCTTTTCCGGGTCGCCTATCGGCGGCATTCCAGAAACGCAGGAGATGCTCGATTTTTGCGGGGAACAAAATATTACCGCCGATGTGGAAGTGATCCCAATCCAGAAGGTCAACGAAGCGTGCGAGAGACTGGTGAAGGCTGAAGTGAAGTATCGTTTCTCGATTGATATGGCTTCGCTCGATGGCTGAACGTTTCTGAGATCATATAGCCGGTTGCCTGAGTGCGGCTGACGGAGGACACGAGATGAGGCTTTGGTCTGGGAAATTGGTGCTGATCGGTTTCGCGATCGGCAGCGCAGTGGCGCAGACGGCCACCACTCGCATTGTGAGTGCCGGGAATGCGTTTCTTGCGACGCTGGATGAGAAGCAGCGGGCGAGCGTGCTGTTTGCGTTTGATGACGCGAAGCAACGGGTGCGCTGGTCGAATTTGCCGACCAGGATGGTCCCGCGGGCCGGACTTTCCATGGGGGATTTGAACGCCACGCAGCGCGCCGCGGCTCTGGCTCTGGTTTCCTCCGCGCTTAGCCCGAGGGGATTCGAAAAAGTTGAGCAAATCGTGGAAGCCGACGAGGTCCTGAAAGGCAACGAGAAAAATAACCCGATGTTCGGCAAGGGCCTCTATTACATTTCCATCCTGGGGAAGCCTTCGGAGAAAGATCCATGGATGATTCAGTTTGGAGGCCACCATCTGGCGCTCAATGTCACTATCGCTGGTGAACATGGCGTGCTCACTCCGACGTTGACTGGCGCTCAACCGGCGCTCTACACGTTGAACGGAAAAACTGTGCGGCCGCTGGGTCAGGAGAGCGATAAGGCGATCGCGCTGCTGAACGCTCTGGACGAGACGCAGCGGAAGCAAGCGATTATCGGTTCCCGTATGGCGGATCTTGTGCTGGGGCCCGGGCAGGACGGCAAGACCATCCAGCCGGAGGGTCTGAAAGCTAGCGCGATGAACGAGCGGCAACGCGCGATGCTGCTGGATGTGATCTCCGAGTGGGCGAACATTGTGCATGAGAGCGCGGCGTCGGCGCGGATGGCTGAGATCAAGGCTGGCATGGGTGAAACCTGGTTCGCGTGGAGCGGGCCGACGACGGTGAGTCCGGGCAGTAACATCGCGGCGTATTACCGGATTCAGGGGCCGAATCTGGTGATCGAGTACGCGCCGCAGCGGCTGGGCGGCGATCCTTCGCTGCATGTTCATACGATGTATCGCGATCCGACGAACGATTACGGGTGGAAGTTCGCGGCGAAATGAATACGAACCGGCTGAGTGTCGCGGCTGCGATTTTTCTGTTGGCTGGGGCGCCAGCTTCCGCGCACCGGCTGGATGAGTACCTTCAAGCCACGCTCATTTCGGTTGAGAAGGATCGTGTTGAAGCGCAGATGCGTCTGGTTCCGGGTGTTGCGGTGTCTTCATTCGTACTGACGAGTATGCATGCCAATGCCGATGGCGCTATTTCGGAGGCCGAGCAACAGGCGTATGCGAAGCGGGTGTTGCGCGATGTATCGCTGAAGGTTGACGGCGTTTTTCTGAGGCCTCGGCTGAACTCGGTGGAATTTCCGGGAGTGGAGGAGATGAAAGAAGGAGTGGGGGAAATCCGGATCGAGTTCAGTGCGGCACTGCCGCGGGGCGGAGGGAGCCGGAGGCTGGTTTTTGAAAATCATCACCAAAACCGGATTGGAGCTTACATGGTGAACGTTCTGGTTCCGCGCGACCGGGATATACGGGTGGTGGCACAGAATCGGAACGAGCAGCAGTCGTTTTATCAATTGGATTACGTGCAGGCTGGGGTGTCTTCAAGCGGCGCCTGGGGATGGCTGGGCATGGTGGGGCTGCTGCTGTCGTCACGGCTTGTCTTTTTGTGGCGGCAGCGCGCTTAAGGAAACGTTGCGCCGCGAAAAAATCGGTTGGCAGGCGAAAGCGCCTGCCCCACTCCCGCTCGCGCCTTCCAACCACGCAGCACGCTCTTCTTGCCGGCGCCCTCGGCGAGAGGGTGATCGCCTTTCTCGGGGTTATCATAGTTCGATAGCAGTTGAAGGTTGAAGGGGACTCCTGCTGCCTGCCGCCTGCCTTGTGATCAATGCCCTATCGCTTCATCATCCTCATCGCGGTGTTGGCTCTCAACGGTTTCTTCGCCGCCGCCGAAGTGGCGCTGGTGTCCGTGCGCAAGAGCCGACTGCGTGCCATGGCGGAGGAAGGACAAGTGGGAGCACAAGCCGCGCTCAATCTGCTTGCGAATCCGGCGCGGCTCCTTTCCGTTACGCAGGTCGGCGTGACGCTGGCCAGCCTCGGATTAGGATGGGCTGGGGAAGGCACGGTCTATCATCTGTTCCTCGGAATGCTGGATCCTTTTTTGACGCCGCGCTTCAGTCCGGTGCTACACGCGGTAAGTTTCGGCATGGCGTTCCTGCTGATCAGTTATGCGCACGTGGTTTTCGGAGAAGTGGTGCCGAAAAATCTGGCCATCGAGAAAGCCGACCGGCTGGCCATCCTGGTGGCTCCCGCGCTGCTGCTCTTTGATCGCGTGGCTACTCCTTTTATTATTGTTGCCGAGCGATCGGCCGCAGTGCTGTCCCACTGGATCGGCTTGCGCGGCAGCCACAGTGGAGGCGGCCACTCGGCCGAGGAGCTGAAGTTCATCGTCAGCTCCAGCCGGCGTGAAGGACATCTGCATCGCTTCGAGGAAGACGCCATCCAGGCGCTGCTCGAGCTGCAGAATTACTACGTTCGCGAAATTATGGTGCCGCGCAACGACATCGTCTCCGTTTCCGTGGACGCTAGTCTGGATCAGGTATTGCGCCGCATGCGCGAGAACCAATATTCTCGCCTGCCGGTTTATCAAGGCCATCCGGAGCACATCATCGGCTATGTCCACTACAAGGACATGCTGCGCATCGCCGAAGAGCGCCGCGTGGCGGCCGAAAGGAAACACGTCCTGCGCCCGTTTCATCTCTCGCGCGTTCTGCGCAAGCCGCTAGTGGTGCCCGAAACCAAGCCGCTGAACGATTTGATCGACGAATTCCGAAACACGCATAAACACATGGCCATGGTGGTGGATGAATTCGGGACCATCGTGGGATTGGTCACGCTGGAAGATGCGCTTGAGCAGATTCTCGGTGAGATCGGTGACGAACATGATGTGAAGCGGCCGAAACCGTCCGCCGAAGCGCCATTGATCGAAGTAGAAGGCGCCACTTCCATTCGCGACCTCGACACGCAATACGGATTGGAACTACCGGGCGACGCGGGATTCGAGACGCTGGCTGGATTCCTACTCTTTCAGCTCGGCTACATTCCGAAACCAGGCGAAGTATTGGAATACGGCGGCCGAAGATTCACCATCGCGGAAATGGATCACAATCGCATAGCACGTGTCCGGATTGAGCGTGCGCAACCGGTCACATCACCGCCCAGCTAGCTCTCAAGGAACAAACGAACTCAGCAACAACGGAACCCCGCCAAAATTCACCTTGCTATTCACCACTGCCCTCTGAAACCCCGAGTTCTGCATCGACATCCCGATCCGCCGCGAATAAAAGAAGACCGCTTTCAGCTTGAACTCGCCGCCGTAGGTCACGGGAAACCACAACCCGTCGTCGAATTTCTTGTACGTAACCTTGAATCCGAGCTGCTGCACATTGGTTCCAAAAATCACTTTCACCCACCCCGGAATATTGAACGCTAACCTCGAAGTCACCAGCACCGGCTGGAACTCATCGCGATCCACCAACACTTCGCCCACCCATTGACCGTTGTCGCCATCATCGTAGATGCTGGGCTTCTTCTTGGGCTGGAACGTAATCCTGTAAACCGATGTGCCGCGATAATCTTCCGTTCCTTCCAGATGGAACTTATACTTCGGCTGCTCCTTGGATGTCAGCGGGAAACAATCATGATCCACTCCATCGCGCGAATCTTTATCGTTGCCGAAGTCCTCCATCAGAGACTTCGCGAAATCCGCATCGATATCGATCGACTTGTGTTCAAATCCGGGTTTATCGAACTCGATCTCCTTCCCGTGAGCCGCATATTTTCCTCGGAAGAACGTTTGCTCGCGAGTGATGCCCTTGGGAGTGGGAGTGACGGTGTACTCGGCATATTCCTCGCGCGCGAACTTCCCGTTCGGCCGATGCAGCCGCACCATCACGTTCTGCTTATACACGAAAGCCGTGCGCATCTCCTGATCACGATCCTGGTTCAAAGCCACGCGTAGCATGATACCCTCGGCCGTAGTCGATGGCACGGCTGTAAGCAGCATCCACAAAGGCACGATGATCATTTCGCCTTTTTCTCCTTGTCCTTCTCTTTTTCCTTTTCAACTTTGGTTCCGATATCTTCCGGAATTCCGAAATTGCCGGCCAGCTTGCTCAAGCCGTCCATATCGACAGGACCGTCGATGTAAACCACCGTCAGCTCCTTCGGTTCAGCCACGATCACAACTAAGCCACTGATGGTATGCTCATCCTCCTGCCGCAGCAGGACGTCAGCGTTGTCGTGCCCGCGAACCTGCACGATGTTTTTCCATTTCGGGTCGCGCAACTGGTTGCGGATCGGCTCCAGGTCGGATGCTTGATATTCGCCTGTCTTCTCAAACTCGAAGTTGCGGACATAGACACCCTTCAAACTGGCGACCAATTTCTTGATCTGCGCTTGATCGGGGTCGTCGCTCGAAAGAAATCGGCTGGCCAGTTGCAGCAGGTTTCCATCCAGGCTCACCGTTACGGCCTCGGACGCCTTTTCGGCTAGCTTATCCAGCGCGTCTAGACGGATCTGGAGTTGGGGGATCGCAGCTCTGGTCCGGCGCGCGTGTTTCGCCGGCTGTCCGCAAACCAGAATCGGCACCAGGGCGAACAGCAAAATGAGACGGCGATTGATCACAGCGAGCCTTGCACTCTCTTATGAATTCGCCGCAGTTTGGCGGAGGTTATATGCATGGCCTGGATCAATTGGGCGCGTGCCGCCAAGCCCTCCTGCTCCACCTTGCGGCGATGTTCCACTTCCAGGCCTAGCGCTCCTAAACACAACGACGCTGCGATTCCGGCCGCGGCCCATGATCGCCAACTCACCCACGCGAGTGGCTTCTTCTTTTGAGTTGCACGAGCCATCACTCGCGCCGTGAAATCCGCAGATGGATCCTTCCTCTCCAACGCTTGCCGAAGTTGATCTTCGAAATCCCTCATGCTTCTCCCTCCCGCGTCGCAAACGACAACTTGCGCCGTAACAGCGCCAACGATCTTTGCAGATGGCTCTTTACTGTCGCCACCGGCATATCCAAAACATCCGCGATCTCGGCCGGCTCCAGCCCCTCCTGGTAACGCATGATCACAACCAGCCTGGGCGTCTCGGCCAATTTCCCCAGCAGCTGCTCTATGAAACGCTTCAACACCGGGTCCGCCGCCGGCATCCAGGTGAATGGCTCCGGTGCGTCCTCCAGGCTCACGTGGTTGCGCAGTTTCCGCCGCCGCGATTGATCGATGCAGCGGCGGCTGGCGACTTTGCGAAGCCAATGTATGCGGTGCTCCCGGGATTCGATTTCGTCCCAGTGCCGGTACAGCTCCAGAAAAACTTCCTGGGCCAGTTCCTCAGCCACCGCGTGGTCCTGCAGGAAGTGGTACGCCACGCTGTAAACCATGGCCTGGTGCTCGTGAACCGCGGCCTCAAACGCGCGACTTCGATCCGCTTCCGCAACGGCTTGGGGAATGCCGACCTCCTGGGCCAAACTTCCGATCACTGATCCCTCACAATAGGATACGCACACCGGGGTCCGCGAGGATGCAGGAAAATCCGGTCTTAGCCGAAGGCCGGTGGATGGGTAAGTGTAAGAATCCGTGAAAGAATGGGCGAGGCACCGACTCCCTTTCGGTCACGGTTCGGTTTACATACAATAGGCGCAGGTCGCTCTGACGCAAATGTTCGCGCCGGAACAAGCGGAAGGGCTGGCGCGGAATCGGATCGATCTGGGGTTTGTACATCCTCTGGTGCCGGAGCGTTGGGCCTATTTAGAAGCTCCGCAGGTGGTGCCAGGGCCGTGGCGCGTGCGTGGACAGCGGTGGCTGCTTGGAGAGCGTCTGGGGTTCGCAACCGGTGTGTCGCGCGGATTCGAGCGGCGATGTCAGCGATTTCGAGATTTGGGGATATCCATTCAAGGTTCGGATACGTAGAGAGCAGGGCGTAAAATTCGTCGACCCGCTGTTCGCCGGATTCACGATACGGTTGAACCAGCAGCTCCGTCATCGTAACCGAGGAGGTTACAGCGCTGTGCTCTGGCTGTTCGAGCCACTGGAAAATGGCATCCGTCAGCGGCACGTAGCTAGGATTTGATTCCAGTTGGTAGATGAAGATGCTCGTGTCTAGCGCGATCCACCGGTGACGCCGCAGGGAGGCCCGGAGCTGGGTTAGCCCCAACTCTTTCGTTCCTTCTTGAGGTAGTTGCGGGGATACTTGCCGAGGCCTCGGATGGATTCGTGATGCGCATCGGTTTTTGAAGAACAATTACTCGATCGCCACGTACAACCACTAGCAGTTTGTCGCCGGCTTTCACACGCAAGGCTTCACGGGCTTCGCGCGGGATTACGATTTGGTTCTTGGCGGATATTAGCAAAAGGCAAAGGACCGTGGACGTCGGCATGAGTGCCGACGCTGCACGCTGAGAGCGTGCGCCACGAGCGGTTGGCCACTGTCAACTAGCAGGAGGCGTGTTACAGTATTTGTTCTTTTTGCGGGTCCCAGCGCATGGTGCGGGCTTGGCGGTAGCTGTCGACGGACATGCGGCAGGCGATGGAGACGCGGAAGCCGAGCTCGAAGGGGCAGGCGGGTTCTTGGCCGGTGCGGATGCAATCCAGAAAATTCTGCATGTGGGCGTTGGCCGGCGCGGTGGTACGGCCCAGTAGCTCGACGCCGTCGGGGCGATTTATTTTTTGCGGGAGATAGCGGATGGATTGGCCTTTGGAAATGGTCCCGTCGTCGCCCAGGACGTCTTCCGTGACGCCGAGCTGGTTGTTGCCGAAGCCGGAATCCCAACTGACGAGAATATCTTCGGGATGTTCGAGCGAGACATTCATGGTGTCGGGAACTTCGCGGCCGTCCTTCCACAGGTAAACGCCGCCGGTCATGGTGACGGCTTTGGGGATTTGCAGATTGAGCGCCTTGTACCAGAAGGAAAGCTGGTGGCACATGTTCTCGTAGACGTTGCCGCCGGAATAATCCCAGAAGTAGCGCCAGTTGATGTAGCGATTGGCATCGAACTCGCGCTGGGGAGCTTCGCCCAGGAACGAATTCCACAGGATGTTTTCCGGATTCATGTCCGGATAGACCGGGCGGGCCCACTGCGGTTTTCCATGCGGTGTGTTGCGGTACATGTGCATGTGGACGGCGGTGATTTTGCCGACGTAGCCGGTCGCGAGGAAACTTTGCGCATCCGGCATTTGGCCGGACGAAACTCCCTGATGGCCGACCTGGACGGTGAGCTTGGGCGCCTTGCGGTAGGCGGCGCGCATGCGTTTGGCGTGATCCACCGTAAAGGCCATGGTCTTTTCCTGGTAGACGTGTTTGCCAGCTTCGATGGAATTCACGAAATGCTCGCAGTGCAGGTGCTGGGGCGTGGCGATGATGACGGCGTCGATGGTTTTGTCGTCGAGAAGGCGGCGGTGGTCGAGATAGGTGGCGGCGGTGGGGACTAGCGCTTTGGCGTCTTCCAGGCGCTTGGTATAGATGTCGGCGAACGCGACGAAATCGAGATTGGGGCAGGCCAGCGCCCAGTGGACCAATTCCGTGCCGCGGGCGCCGATGCCGATGATGCCCATACGAATACGGTCGTTCGCGCCGAGTACGCCTTTGGGCGAGGCGAGGGTGGTGGCCAGGCCGGTGGCCATGGTGCCGATGAATTTGCGGCGGGAATCGATCATTCGGAGTCGATTCTCATGTTAACATTTCGAATCAACTCCGGTTCTTCGGTTCTTCAGTTCTTCGGTTCGGTTGTTTGATTATTCGTAGCGTAAGGCTTCCATTGGGTCCACTCTTGTTGCGCGGCGAGCTGGGATGTACGTTGCCAGCAGGGCTGCCGTGACTAATACCAGCGCGGTTATGAGGAATGTTAGTGGGTCGAAGGCGCTTACTTGGAATAGTTGATTTTTCAGAAGGCGGCTGAAGGCTAGCGATGCCATCAGGCCGATGGCGGCGCCGATTCCGGCTAATTGCATGCCTTGGCCGATTACCAGGCCTAATACTTCACTGGCTTGCGCGCCTAGCGCCATGCGGATGCCGATTTCCTGCGTTCGTTGGGTGACTGAATAGCTAATTACGCCGTAGAGTCCGATGACGGCCATCAGCAGAGCCAAGCCGGCGAATATTCCGAGCAGGGTTACTACGAAGCGGCGTGGCGCGAGTGAAGCGGAGACCAGGTCGGACAGCAGTTTGATTCGGGAGACGGCGAGCGATGGATCGATGGCGCGCACAGCTTCGCGCAGAGGGCTCGTGAGGCGCGCGGGATCGGCGTCGGTGCGGGCGATGAAGGTGGTGAAGGGGAAGCTGAAAGATTGCTGGAGCAGCGGGTAGTAATACCGGCCTTTCACGACATCGGCGGCAAGATCCGAAGTCTTGGTGTGGCCGACTACTCCGACGATGGTTGCCCAGGGTGTTTTGGGACCGCCGCTGCTGATGTGCTGGCCGATGGGATCCTGATTGGGCCAGTATTCACGGGCTAGGGTTTCGTCGATCAGGGCGACGGCAGTAGTGTTGGAACGGTCCTGATCGGTGAACACGCGGCCTCTTTTCACGGGGATTTTCATGGTGGCGAAGTAGCCGGGGCTGACGAAGCCAATGTCGCCGTGTGGGCCGGGATCGCCGGGAGGTGACGGGCGTCCTTCAATGGAGAATGAGGCTGAGCCGGATTGTCCGGTGAAGGGAACTGGCACGGCGGCGGCGACGTTCGAGACGCCGGGTAAAGTCGAGAGGCGATCGAGGACTGCGTTATAGAATGCGATCTGTTTGGCGGCATCGCCATATTGAGCATCGGGCAGAGTTACTGAGCCCGAGATCAGGCCCAGGGGTTGGAATCCGGGATTGACGTCCTGGAGAGACGCCAGGCTGCGCAGGAACAGGCCAGCGCCGACCAGCAGTACCAGCGCGAGTGCCACTTCGCCGATGACCAGCCCGGAGCGCATCTTTTGGCGGCGAAGACCAGCGGAGCCGGAGCGTCCGCCCTCGCGAAGCGAGTCGAATCGATCGAGACGCGATATTTGCCAGGCGGGCGCGATGCCAAAGAGTATCCCGGCTGCGATGGCGGCGAATGCGGTGAAAAGCAACACGGTGGGATCCATGCGGACATCCAAGGCCACGCTCGAGTTTTCCGGCGCGAGCGCGAGAAGTCCACGCACGCCGGCAAAGGAGAGCGCGAGGCCGATGATGGCGCCGGCGAAGGATAGGATCAGGCTTTCGGCGAGCGTTTGGCGAATCAGGTTCCAGCGGCTGGCTCCCAGGGCGGCGCGCACGGCGATTTCGCGAGAACGTCCGGAAGCGCGCGCCAGCATCAGGCCCGCGATGTTCGAACAGGCGATCAGGAGGACGAATCCGACGGAAGCCAGCAGCACCAGCATGGGGGTTTTGGTGTCGCCCGCTATGTAGTCGGTGAAAGGAACCAGGAACATGCCCCAATCCGCATCTTTGGCGTAGGTGCCGCCCCGAGTACCGTCGTTGCGGAGGCGATTGGTGAGGATCTGCACGTAGGCGCTGGCTTGTTGGAAGGAGACGCCGGGTTTCAGGCGGACCACGGCGTCGTAGTTTTCATTGAAGCGATTTCCGGGGCTATAGTCCTCGGCTGCCAGACCGAGCGGCACCCAAAGATCCGTGGCGGCGGGCCAGCGGAACTCTGGGCCCATGACGCCGATTACGCGGTAGGGCAGGCGGTTCAGCTCGATGGTGCGGCCGAGGACGCTGGGGTCCTGGCCGAAGAGGCGCTTCCAGGCCGCGTAGGACAGGACGACTACCTGGTTGGCTTTGGGTTGATCTTCCTCAGGCTGGAAGAGGCGGCCAAGGCGCGGTTTGGCGCCGAAGACATCGAACCATTGGAGGGAGACGGTGGCGCCCTGCAATCGCTCGGGCATTCCGGAGCCGGTGTAGTTGTAATCGCCTTGTCCGAGGATAGCGCCAGACTCGAAGAGTTGGGTGCTTTTCTGGACGTCGGAGAAATCGGGAACCGAGACACCGATGCTTTTCAATGCCAGCTTGTCGTATTTGACGCGGAGCGAGGCGATGCGCTCGGGGTTCGAGACGCCGGCGGGGTTCAGGAGAACCTGGTTGACCACGCTGAAGATGGCCGTGTTGGCGCCGATGCCGAGGGCTAGCGCGGCGATGGCTGTCAGGCTGAAGGCGGGGCTTTTGGCCAGGGTTCGGCAGGTGATGCGGAGTGTCGGGGTCATTAGTATTAGATACTCGGGTGAGGGGAAAAGGTAACGGAATTCAGGAGCCACGCGGCAGGCGGCAGGCGGCAGGCGGTGGGACCAACGTTAGGGGGCGGCTGGGGCTCCTCTGAGAGTGGTCAGGACTGCGCGGGCTTTTTCGGATTCGGGCGTGGCCGAATCTTTGTAGAAGTCTAGAATGTTTTGACGTAGGTCGGGTGAAATGTTGGCTGTTTTGTCCAGGCGCTCCAGGAGCTTGGCGTAGGTTTCGTCTGCCATTTTGTAGTCGCCGCGGCGGGTTGGGCGGCCGATGTCGAAATTCTCGTTTTGAAGTTGAAGGCGGTTCTCTTTTACGTCGACTAGCAGGATTCGGTAGCGCTCTTTGGTGTCTTCGAAGCTGGCGATGAATAGTTTTTCGGCTTCTGGGGTGGGTACCCGGAAGGCCAGGGCTTTGAATGGGCCGATCTTCGGAATTATGCGGAAAAGAAAAGCCAGGAACCGGGCGCCGATGCCGGGCCGCTCATATTTGCTGTCCCAATCTTTGTTGTAGCTGGTGTGTGACATCCGATAGACGAATTTCTGACGGGATATTCCGGCTTGGAGTTGCTGGATCTGCTTTTTCTTGGCCGACCAGGCAGCTTTGGTCATTTCGGGGATCACCTGGCTGACTGTGAAGCGGAAGGTTCCAAGCGCGAGATCGAGATCCTTGAACAGGCTTTTTAACTGGATGCAGTACGTGTCCTGAAAAGCACGCTCCAGCAGGGGTTTGGATACCTTGAACCCGATGAAATCGTGGTAACTTTCGGGGGCGTATTTGCCGCGCGCGACTTCGATGACATCGAAACCAAATTCTGTTTTTAGGTGTGCGCCGGGATTGTCTTCGTAGGTCACCTGCGGTCCAAACTTGGCGCCGAGCTTCGGATAAAGCAAAGGGACGGCACGATTGACTCCCACGGGATGGCCTTCGTTATCGGAGGCATAGTGGGCCAAAGCTCCCAAGGCGAAGGCGTATTCGTTTACGTCCTGGGCATCGTGAATCAGGTTGGTGACGAAGTCGCCGCTGCGGACGTAGTGCAGCAGGTCGCTGAAGAACTTGCTGCCGAACGGATAGTAGCCCATGTCTTGGAGAATGGCTCCGCCGTAGGCGTACGCATGGGCCTCGCGGAGTTGGTCGTCGGTGGTTCCGGGGTAGCGCGCGAGCAGCAAGGGCTTGATTTCGGTGGGCCAGTTTCTATCGATGATGGCTTCGTGCGTCAGAACGGAGTAAGCGTGCATGGGGGCGCCGGATGCGAGGACCAGGGCCAGCATTGGGAGACGAAGCATCACATTGGGTAGACTCACGAAGATAGCAAAGTGTACAGGAGGCAGGCGGCAGGCGGCGGGCGGCAGGCGGCGGAAAGCAGAAGGCAGAAAGCAGAAGGCAGCGGGCGGCGGAAAGCCGGGATGTGTCACAAAACTCGCCCTGGGATCACTTATGAAGTGGCTGGTACTGCCGGTACGCCGTACGGCCGTAGTTTCTAAGTGGTGCACAAAACTGTTATCCTGATTTTCACACGGCGTTTCGTTGGCCAGCTATGATTGCGCAGTCCCTAGTCGCCGATCGTTACGAGATCAAGGAGCTTCTCGGTGAAGGCGGGATGGGTGTGGTTTACCGGGCCATCGACGTCAAAACCAAGAGTTCTGTCGCCTTTAAGACCATGCGCGACGTCTCCGATCCCCTTGCGGTTGAATTGTTTAGCAAGGAATGGAGCGTACTGGCCAGCATCAGCCATCCCAACATAGTGGATATCCGCGATGTCGGGGAAATCGATGAGCATGGGCTTAAGAAGCCCTTCTTCGTGATGCCGCTGCTTCCGGGCGCTACGCTTGCGAAATTGATTGAAACTTCCAGCGCGCGGTTGACTGTCGAGCGGGTGGTGGCCATCATCACGCAGGTTTGCCGGGGGTTGCAGGCCGCGCACGAAAAGGGGCTGGTCCATCGCGACATCAAACCCAGCAACATTTTTGTGATGGAGGACGATACCGCCAAGATCATCGATTTCGGTGTGGTGTATCTGGCTGGTTCCCATTCTGTCACCGGGCAGAAGGGTACCTGGCAATACATGGCGCCGGAGCAGATCGAGATGAAACCGGCGTCGCCTGTGTCCGATATTTTTTCGCTGGGCGTGGTTTGTTACGAAGCTTTGACAGGGCGCAAGCCGTTCGCTTGCAAGACTCCGGCGGATACGGCCGAGGCGGTGCGGCGGCGCATTCCTCCGCCGATTACGGAGATCAATCCGGCGGTTTCGCAGATCGTCAGCATGGTGATCCACAAGGCGATGGCCAAGGCGCCCATACATCGATTTTCGAGCGCGCGTGACTTCGGCGATATTCTGCAGAAGGCATACCACAATCAGCCGATTGATCGCTTCGATTCTTCGAAGATCCAGCCGCGGATCGAGCGCGCGAAGAAAACTTTCGCGGAAGGTGACAGCGAGTTCGCTTCCGAGATCCTGATTGAGCTTGAGACGGAAGGGCATATCGATCCGGAGATAGCGCTGCTGCGTTTGAAGATCGA
>JBEKJJ010000054.1:0-35163 GCA_050011295.1 Bryobacteraceae bacterium | reverse complement strand
GAGCGCAATCCCTTGGCGCGCGAAACCGGCTACGAGCAGCAGGCAAAGAACAGCCCTCCAGCACAATTTCATCTTCCACAACTGGATGTAACCATTGCACCTCGTCCAGAGCTGTTGTTCCCTTTCCACGAGACCGTCACTCCTTCAACGGCTTTGCGGGCAAGATGCCTCTTCCGCGTAATTTTCGCAGACTTTCCGATCGTGAACTTAATACTATGCATCATCTTAGGCGAAACACCATCCCGAGATTGAGGGGTATTGGTGTAACACTTTTTCTGTTGCGTCACATACCACTTTCGTGTGGTCCATTCTACGCACACTTGAACTGGTGTTTGTTGATTCGCAGGCTTTCGATCCTCGATTCGGGTGTTGTTCGTGGCATTCCAAGCTTCCCTGCCGCCCCTGCAGGACCTGAAATCCTCCCCCGGCTCTCCGCTAGAGCGGCCTTAATATTCTCCCGTTTCTGATTCAGGAGGACTGAACCCAGAGCAACCGGCGCTTTGGACGTGCGGCGAGTTTCGGGCTGCAACCAGCTTGGCTGCAATCATGTTTCGTCAATCGAGAAGGTTTGCCATCACCGAGGATCACGGCTCTTTCCACTACGTTCTGCAACTCACGAATGTTGCCGGGCGAGGCCAACAAAACGCTCCGCCACCTCCTCTTCTCAAACGGCACGTTTTTCGATTGAGTCGCTAAGGGAGTGGGCTGGGAGGCAATTCATTGATCGCAAAGCAGCTGCTGTGCTCAGTGGCCATCGTGGCTTGGGTAACCTGCACCGCTTCAGCCCAACAGACTGATTCTCTCGAACAGCAGCTTCAACAACTGAAACAGCAGTATGAGCAGACCACCCGCGACCTTGAGCAGCGCATCGCTCGACTGGAGCAGCAGATCGAAAAAGAGAAAGAGTCGAACGAAAAAGCAAAGGCGGGAACGATCTCCGCAGTAGAGCTAGCTGCCGAACAAGCAGCCAAAAAAGCCGTCCTTGGAAATGCAAATGACGTTGGGGCGAAATATCAAGGCGACCTGCCCTCGGAGCCCGAATATGATCTGCTGCAAGAGGCGGATCAGGAGATTGCGAAGCTGCAGCAACAAGTGAGCTCCTTCGAATTCCACGGATATTTTCGCTCGGGTTACGGGCTTAACAGCGCGGGTGGTCAGCAGGTTGCCTTCGAAGCCCCGGGGGCCGACGCGAAATACCGCTTGGGAAACGAAGCGGAAACTTATGCGGAATTGATCTTCGTCAACAACTGGCTGAACCCGGATCACATTATTGACAAAGCGTGGATGAAAACCGAGTTCATGATAGAGGCCAACACCTCGAACTCCGCCAACTCTGCAAGTTTTCCCAACGGTGTCGGTAACGATCAGTTCCGCTTCCGTGAAGCCTTCATTCAAGCCGGGAACATTTTTGAAAGCCAGCCGGATGCCAAGTTTTGGGCAGGCGAAAGATACTATCGGAGGCAACACATTGATATCGACGATTTCTACCCGCTGGACATGAGCGGCTACGGGGCGGGCGTCGAAGACCTGCATGTTGGAATCGGCAAACTGGCTGTGGCCTTCGTAAACGCAGCCCGGCCCGACATTGTTACACAAAACGGGAATCTCGCAAAGAGCAACATCGACGTCCGCTTGTATGACATGAAGGGCCCGGCGGGTCTTTGGGGTGTTTGGTTCGATTATGCTACGTCGAAAGGCGGCACGTTATCCAGCATAAGCACACTAACCGGTGCAACAAGTCCAACCACAGTTCCTACTACCGACGGATACGCGTTCGGGTTCCGACACCAACGCCTGGAGTGGCACGGCGGCTATCACACCCTTTCCGCCCAGTACGGAACCGGGGCGGCCAGCAACTTCAGTAATCCCGGAAACGGCACCACCATCGCGACCCCAACCCCGTTCATCGACCAATCCAGACAGCTTCTGGTCACGGAACAAGTGGTCTTTCAACCGAACGACCGATTCGCCATGATGCCAATCTTCGTCTTCCAGCGGACCAAAGATGGAAATCCGCTACACCCGTGGGACGAATGGGTGTCGTTTGGCGCGAGACCGGAGATTTTCTTCACGAGATATATCTCGCTGGCCTTCGAGGGCGGGTTTGATCACACACATTGCTTGGCTGGCTGCATGAATCAGGCCGATAGCCCGATTGGTCCGTACGATGGCTGGCTTCGTAAGTTCACTATAGCGCCTCAGATAGGAGCTGGCAGAAAGTTTTTCAGCCGGCCCGTAATACGCGCGTTCCTGACCTATGCCAGCTGGTCGGAAGCATTCCGTGGCCTAGTGGGGGGAGTGCCATTTATGAACAGAACGAGCGGTCTTACGTACGGAGTGCAGGGCGAAACGTGGTTCTAGCCACTAGCTTGAAGTGAGGTGAGGAGAAATGGGAACTCGAGAAGGCACTACTAATGCTGGCCCTGCGCAGAGTATCCAGCCTATCGCGGCGACACCGAATTACGCACGCCCTCTGACCATCGTCACCACACTGTTCTTCATGTGGGGGTTTCTGACCTGCCTGAATGACATTTTGGTGCCCCACCTCAAGTCGATCTTCGACCTGAGTTATGCGGGAGTAATGTTGGTCCAGTTCGCTTTCTTTTCCGCCTACTTCTTATTCTCGATGCCGTGGTCGAAGATCGTGAACGCGATCGGGTACCAGAGGACTATGGTGATCGGCCTCGCGACCATGGCGTTGGGAGCATTTCTGTTTCTGCCGGCCGCATCCGCTGCTTCATACCCGCTGTTCTTAACGGCACTCATTGTCCTCGCCGCGGGAATCACCGGTCTTCAGGTGGCGGCCAATCCGTATGTCGATTTGTTAGGAACACCAGAAACGGCTTCGAGCCGGTTGGACCTGACCCAGGCTTTCAACTCGCTCGGCACCACCATCGCGCCGAAAATCGGTGGGCTGCTAATCCTGAGCGCGGCGCCGCTCGCTATGGAACAGCTGCGGCAGCTACCGCCGCAAGCTCTGCAGGTATACCGCGTGCAACAAGCAGCGTCGGTCAAAATGCCTTACACGGTGATCTGCATAGCACTTTTGTTGTTGGCGGTTTTGATCGGAACTTCCAAGCTTCCAACGATCGACGCCGCGGGGCAGCGGCCTGCGGAGAAGCATAGCGATTCGATCTGGAGGCATCCCAATCTCCTGCTAGGGGCTATTGGCATTTTCAGCTACGTGGGCGCGGAAGTTTCCATCGGAAGCTTTCTGGTGAACTATTTCGGTTTGCCCGAGATTGCGGGCCTCTCCGCTAAGACCGCGGCAGGTTTTGTTTCCTTCTACTGGGGCGGCGCGATGATCGGGCGCTTTCTGGGTGCGGGGCTTCTACGGCGGTTCAAGGCCGGACATCTGCTTGCCATCTGTGCGATGGCCGCGGCAACACTGGTCTGTGTCTCCATGCTGGTGCGTGGACACACGGCGATGTGGAGCATTCTCGCCGTCGGATTCTTCAACTCGATCATGTTCCCAACAATTTTCAGCCTGGCAGTAGCTGAGCTCGGTCCTTTGACTGGAAATGGGTCAGGCATCCTGAATATGGCCATCGTGGGCGGTGCAATTCTACCGGTGCTGCAGGGCGTAATCGCCGACACTTTTGGGATCCACCACGGGTTTTGGCTTCCGGTGATCTGCTACCTGTACATCATGTTCTACGCTCTGAGCGGATCGAGGCCGAATAGCGAGCGGTACGCCCGAGCTTAGGACCACGTGTCCGGCTAGCTTGGAGGTAAATCGAGCTAACGGTGGGCGGACGCCTGGATTCTTGCCACAACGGCGGGGAAGGTGAATGCCTATTCGGTCGCCGCGCTGGCTGCGACGGCCTTGCGCTGGTCGTCCACGAAGCGTTTACGCTTGGAACGTAAAGACAGATACTCGCGAGCTTCCTTGCCTAGCCGGCGCCGCTCGTGAGAATTGAAAATCGCTCGGCGGACCACCCGCCAGACTACCCGCGGCCGGAAATAGTATTCGCCATAGAAGCGCTCGACCGCATCCACCAGTTCCGCTTCATCCAGCCCGGGGTACGTAATATTTGGGAGCTGATGGCCTGCCTCGTCGCCCATGGATAGATTGATCAGTCCGTTCTCCGTGCCGTACTGGTGGAGTTCCGTGCCGGGGAGTGCGTGGGCGATGGATACTTGGATCGTTTCCGTGTCCAGGCGTTTTGCAAAGTCAATCGTCTTCTGAATCGTCTCCCGCGTCTCCCCTGGTAACCCGACGATGAAATCGCCGTGGATTACAAGGCCCAGCTTTTTGCAATTCTCAGTGAATCGCAGAGCCATTTCGATGGTCGCGCCCTTCTTGATGTTTTTCAGGATCCGCGGATCGCCGGATTCATATCCGACAATCAGCAGGCGGCAACCTGCTTCTTTCATCGCCTTGAGCGTTTCGTAGTCCGTTGTCACGCGCGAAGTGCAAGACCAGGTAAATTTGAGAGACTTGAGTTTCGCACACAACTCCAGCGTACGGGCTTTCCGGTAATTGAAGGTGTCGTCATCGAAAAAGATTTCCTTGACCTCCGGAAAGGCTCCGATAGCATAGCGAACCTCGGCCGCAACGTCATCGCTCGAACGCAGGCGCCACCGGTGTCCGGAATGCGTTTGGGGCCAGAGACAGAAAGTGCACATCGCGGGGCATCCGCGCGAGGTGTACAAGGAAATGTACGGATGATGCAGGAACGGAACGTTGTAGCGTGTTATGTCGAGGTCGCGCTTGTAGGTCTTGGTCACCCAAGGCAACTCGTCCAGATTCTCTATAACCCCGCCCTCGGGATTGTGTATGATGCCACCATTTTTCCGAAAGCTCACTCCCGGCAATTCCTCGATAGGCGTACCAGTGGCGTAACGGGCGATCTGATAATCGAATTCGCGGCGCACGATAAAGTCGACGGCAGTGTTCCGAAGCGCCTTCTCAGGCTCGATCGTAACCGGTGGTCCGACAAATGCCACCTTTAGCTTT
The DNA here is from genome assembly GCA_050011295.1 of Bryobacteraceae bacterium. Lineage (GTDB taxonomy): Bacteria > Acidobacteriota > Terriglobia > Bryobacterales > Bryobacteraceae > Palsa-89. The sequence continues at coordinate 30,203 of JBEKJJ010000054.1, read as the reverse complement.
GAGTTGGCGTCCTTCATCATTTCAGCGATCTTCAGATCGACGCGGAAACCCACGCTGGACGTGAATAACACCAAAAGCTCGAAATCTGCTGCCATCTCGACGGTCTGCATCACCGTTATCTTGTGCGGCGGGGCGTCCACAACTTTACTGTCAGCGAGCATTCCAGCGGGGTAACAAAGCCACACCGGGTACCAGTAGGACTCAATTTCACGGGTGGCGGGCCACCGCGAGCTGGCGCCTCCGTCGAAGCCCTCGAACGAAGGTGGATTCAAGAATAGTGTTCGCATGGCCTACAGTCCGACCCCTCCAATCTGAGTCATGCAGCACTTCCGCGGAATGTCCTGGCGCGTCTTCAAATACGGCGCAAGCTTCTTCTTTGCGTTAAAAACCCTCCACTGCACCGTTCCGATCGGAATAGCCTGGGCCGCCGCGATCTCGTGGTATTCCCACTGCTCGATGAAGCGCAGGGTCATGACTTCCCGCTCGCGCGAATCCAAAAATGCCATCCAGTGCATGAACTCGAACGCTGGAGTCGCGGCGGACTTGTGGGTGGCCGCGACCAAGCTATCGGGGACATCTGCCAGGTGCACCGTGTCCACTTCCCGCGACTGCTTTCCATAGTGGTGGCAGAGAACGTTACGGGCGATTCTGAATAGCCAGGCGCGAAATAGTGCGCGGTCGCGAAGTTGCGTAGCCTTGCGGTAAACGGTCAGCATCACCTCTTGGGCCAGGTCTTCGGCCAGGGCCGGTTCGCAACCGCGCGTCCGAAAGAAGGCGACGAGTTGCGTTGTAAAGATCTTAAAAATGTCAGCGAACGAATCTTCGTTCGGCGCTTCCAGAAACTTGTTCGTCACCGACTCTTCATGGAGGAGTCTTTTGCTTGCGATTGGCTCATTGGTCATTGAGGTTCAGCCCATCTTCGGCTGAGCCTTACCTAGGGCACTCGCGCAACCAACCTTCCTCGCAAACTATTGCTTATTGTTTCAGCGGCTTACGAGTGGCCCACGCCCGCGTTTTATTCCTGAGCCTTCGTCAATTGCCCAACTCTCGACATTCCTCGGACACGGCAATGGCCCGGCCACTGGTCAGCGTGCCGCAATAGAGTCAGTTCCACTTATTCCAGCGTTCGGTCCGCGTGGTGCTCTCGTTTGTGTAGTGTGTCAGTTTTGATGGGTAGGACGGCAACCTGCATCGGGTTACCAACCTGCCCCACATTTCTGAAACTGATCTACTACATTGGTGAGGTCACTTGCTTGCAGGGCTCTGTTTTAATCCCAATTCCTCGGCAGGTGGCTTCGCTCGTTCGACGCCATAGTGATTCACGATGAGCCGGTCACCCCGCTGTCCCGTAAGATAGGTCCACACCCACTGCAAAAAGACGCTAACGCGAAGATTGGACTCCGCCAGGAACTGGAGGTGTACCGCGGCCCATGCGAGCCACGCGATGCCGCCGCTTACCTGAATCTTGCCGCTTTCAAGAACAGCGTAACCCTTGCCGACTACCGCCATGTTGCCTTTGTCGAAGTAGCGGAACGGCCGAGGCATCGGCTTGCCGGCGAGACGGCGGTTAATTAATTTACCGGCGTAGCGCCCTTCTTGAATAGCTACCTGGGCGACGCCGGGCAACGTTTTACCATCCTGATCGAGCGAGGAGGTATCGCCCACCACAAAGATTTCCGGATGACCCGGTACCGATAGGTCCGGTTGGATACGAACTCGTCCCGCGCGGTCTGTCTCAACATTCAGCCACTTGCCTGCCGGTGAGGGAGTGACGCCGGCGGTCCAGATCACAGTTTTGCTTGAAATACGCTCGCCCGCTACGATGACTCCCTCATGATCGATTTGATCGGCGCCTTGTCCCAGCCGTACTTCTACACCGAGTTTCTCCAAACGTTGTTGGGCCGCGCGCGAGAGGGCTTCTGAGAAAGTGCCCAACACTCTGTGCCCCCTGTCCAGCAGTACAACTCTTGCGGATGCCGGATCGATACGCCGGAATTCCGATTTGAGGGTGCCGTGGACCATTACGGCGATCGCGCCGGCCATTTCCACTCCAGTGGGGCCTGCTCCTACCAGGACAAACGTCAGGAGGTCGCGATGACGACTGGGATCTTCCTCGGCTTCGGCCTGCTCGAACGCCTGTAAAACTTTATTTCGAACCGCTTCCGCGTCGGCCAGGCTTTTCAAACCCGGGGCAAATTCTTCGAATTCATTGTGTCCGAAGTAACTGTGAGTTGCGCCCGTCGCCAGGATCAAGAAATCGTACGCAAGCGGTACCCCTACGCGGTCGGCGGAGTTGGCGATGACAAGCTTCGCGTCTTTGTCCACACCCGTAACTTCGCCGAGGATCACCACCGTGTTCTGCTGTTTCCTTAGAATGCCGCGGATTGGCGAGCCTATTTGGCCGGGAGTCAACACCGTGGTCGCCACTTGGTAGAGGAGCGGCTGAAACACGTGATGATTGTTGCGGTCAATCAAGACGACTTCTGCCGGAGTGTTCTTTAGAGCCCGTGCGGCCGCCAAGCCTCCAAAACCTCCCCCAACAATTACGACCCGTGGCTGACTCATCCATCCATGAAGAGACGCGCTGGACGGGCTTTGTTGGGCCTCCCCAAACTGTTCGGCCGATAACCATACCCACCTAGCTAGAGGTGATATTGCCTCTGCCGTCGTCACCGTGAAGAGCCACCTGCCGACAACCGCCAATATGGTGCTATAGAATTGCGATTATAGATGGGGCCGGCATCACGGGAACAAATTCGCTCACAGTTGCGCAGGGTGCTCGAAAGCGCCGCCTTCCAAAAGGCGGAACGCCTGCGGCGTTTTCTGGAATTTATCGTCGAGCACACCGTCTCCTCGCCCACCGAACCTCTGAAGGAGATGATCGTCGGCATCGAGCTATACGCGTTTGGTCAAAAGTTCGATCCGTGAATAAGCGCGGTCGTTCGCGTGGATGCTATGCGCTTGCGGGTAAAGCTCAGGGAATATTACGCGTCGGAAGGTGCATTGGACCCGCTCATTATCGACGTTCCGAAGGGAAGCTACACGCCAGTCTTTTGCGAAGCACCGGCGGAGCCCTCGACCGAATGTGCGATAGCGGTTCTTCCATTCTCGAATCTAAGCCCGGAGCCGGAGGAGTACTTCAGTGACGGTCTGACCGAAGAAATCATTCACGCCCTATCATCCATAGCGGGAATTCGCGTGGTCGCCCGCACTTCCGCTTTCGCGTTCAAGCACAAGAACTCCGATGTTCGAGAAGTCGGCCGCGCCTTGAACGTGGGATTTGTGCTGGAAGGCAGCGTTCGTAAGTCCGGAGAAGTTCTGCGGGTGACGGTTCAGCTCGTCAACACAACGGATGGATACCAGGTTTGGTCCCGCCGCTACGACCAATCCTGACGACGTATTTGCCGTTCAAGGCGAGATAGCCGGGGAGATTGCCAAGATGTTACTCGCCAGCACCACTGGCCGGCCCCGGGCGGCGTGGGCTAAAAGCAACGATAACTTCGAAGCGTACAACTGGTACCTTCAGAGCCGGCATCACCTAAACCGGCAAACCAGAGAGGCGTTGCATCGCGCCATTGATTGGCCCGCCAGCAGTTGCTGGCAGAGCGGCAGGCAATGCGCCCGGAATCGGTTCGCCAGAAAACCAAAATACCGGATTCTCACGAAGCCCTTGGGCAACACATGCAGGAACGCGTCACTTTTCGTTGGAAGGACCGTGCTCACCGATAGGGAGACGAGAAGGAAGCCGCTGGCAACATTGACAAAAGGATGGACCATCTGAGAATGTCGGGCACCTGTCCGATAAACAAGTAGATTACCCGTAGGTACTTCTGCGCTTTTCTGAGTCGCTTCCATAGGTTCGTCATTCGCTACCTTTTACGATTTACCGGACATTCCCATCTCTGAGTCGATAAGGACTTCGGAGGTTTTTGCCTCCATTGAGATGCGAAGTTGTTGGAAATTGCCGCCGCTGCTCGCTTTCGACGGCAGGGCCCCTGGTCGGGTCACCTTTTTGTTAGTAGCCCTGCTTTCAGGCGCTTACGTTGGAGCGCAGACTTCTCAAAACCGGCTTCCCACGCTTACTACGGCGCACGATGCACATAGCCTGAGTCTTGCCGAATCGCGACGCGGCTATCCCGTTCACTTGCGCGGGGTGGTCACTTATTTCGATCAGAACGGGCAGGCGAGGACCGCGTCGATGTTTCTGCACGATTCGAGCGGGGACGTCTACGTGGCGATACCCTCGTCGCGGGTCTTCGCAGTTCGCCAGGGCATGCTTGTCGACCTGACTGGCGTGAGCGCCCCGGGAGACTTTGCTCCAATAGTTGCGAAGCCGGAGATCACAATCATTGGGGAGTCCGAACTTCCGGCACACGCGCCGAGGATTGGCATTTCCCAGGTGATGACCGGATCGGAGGACGGCCGTTGGGTGGAACTGGAAGGTGTGGTTCGGTCGGTTCGGAACGCGGATGGATTCTCCGCTCTTCTTGAGTTGACAACGGGCGAAGGCGACGTCCCCGTTGTGGCAGCAGACGAGTCGTCGGGCTCACTGTATGACGGCTTGGTGGATGCCAAGATCCGGCTGCGCGGCAATGTGGGTCCTGAGTTCAACCGGATGCGGCAATTGACGGGATTCCATCTGTTCTTGGGAAGCATGCGAACCGTAGAGATTGAAGAACCCCCGCCTGCCGACCCGTTCCGGCTGCCTCTAAGAGCTGTGGACACCCTGCTGCGCTTTGACCCAAATCTTGCGTTTCGACACCGCGTCCGCGCGCGCGGGCGGGTGACGCTGTTCTGGCCGGGCAGAAAGATTTGCATTCAAGATGACACACAGGGGTTATGCGCGGACACCAGACAAACGAATCCCGTCAAGCTCGGCGATGTGATTGACGTAGCCGGGTTTGCAGTCGCGGGTGACTTTCGACCGATCTTGAAAGACGCGATCTTCCGGGAGGCGGGCGGCTCGCGATGGGAACGGCCGTTGGCACTAACCCCAGCGGAGGCGTTGAGTGGTGACCGCGACGGGCAATTGGTGCAAGTGACTGGCGAGTTGATTGGGAAGGATCAATCGGCGACCGAGCCGACGCTGCTGTTCTCGGCGGGGGAATTCGTCTTTTCGGCAATTCTGCCGCAACATTCGGCGCCCAACCTAAGAGAGGGCACCGTCGTACGCATCTCGGGCATCTGTTCTGTGCGGGCCAACCGCGAGCTAACATCTTCGCTGCGTCGTACCAACGGCTTCTCAGTCCCCGAGTCGTTCAAGCTACTTTTGCGCTCTCCCCAAGACCTGATTGTGATCCATGAACCGTCCTGGTTGACAGCGGACCGTATTTTGCTTGCGCTGGCTGGTGTGTTGAGCATCACGGCAGTGGTGCTGTCATGGGGTGTTTTGATGCGGCGGCGCGTGCAGCAGCAGACTGAGGTTATCCGGAATCAGCTAGCTCTAATAGCCAAACAACTCGATGAGGCTTCACGTCTCAAAGACATAGCCGACGCGGCGAACCGGGCTAAGAGTGAGTTCCTGGCAAACATGAGCCACGAAATTCGTACGCCCATGAATGGTGTTCTGGGTATGACAGAGTTGGCGCTTGCCACCACCGATCTCCCCGACGAGCAACGAGAACTTATCGAAATGGCAAAGTCTTCGGCGGACCTTCTGTTGACGATCATCAACGATATTCTCGATTTCTCCAAGATTGAGGCAGGCAAGCTGGATCTGGATCCCATACCGTTTCGGTTGCGGGATTGCTTGACCAAAATCGTTAAACTGTTGGCGGTGCGAGCTGCCGGAAAGAATCTTGAACTGCTATTCGTGGTCAACCCTGAAGTACCGGAAAGCGTCATCGCCGATCCAACCAGGTTGACTCAAATCATTGTCAACCTGCTCGGGAACGCGCTTAAGTTCACGAACAACGGAGAAGTAGAGCTGAGCGTGGGGCTGGATGGCATCGAAGACGGGCGCGCAAAATTACATTTCTCAGTGCGCGATACTGGCATTGGCATCGCGCAAAACAAACAGAAAACTATTTTTGAGGCGTTCGCACAGGCTGATACCGCAACCACTCGCCAGTTTGGCGGAACTGGATTGGGGCTAACCATTTCCAGCCGCCTGGTGCAGATGATGGGTGGAAAAATCTGGGTAGAAAGCAAAGAGGGAGCCGGCAGTTGTTTCCATTTCACATTGGAAGCGCCCATCGCTCAAACCGGGGAGAAGGATGAACCTATTCACGCGGTTCGATTCGACGGCTTACGAATACTCATTGTGGACGACAACAGCTCGAACCGCCGCATTCTTTCGGATATGGTCGCCGCCGAGGGAATGAAGCCAGTCCTGGCGGCGAGTGCCCCCGAGGCCCTGTGTGAATTGAAGAATGTGGCGGGAACTTCGGCTGCTTTCCCGCTCGCCCTCATAGATTGCCATATGCCGGAAGTGGACGGGTTTGCGTTAGTCGAACAGATTCGCCAGATCGAAGCCCTTTCTGGGACGACGATGCTGATGCTCACCTCCGCCGGTCAGCGAGACGATACGGCGCGCTGCCGAGCGCTCGGCGTGGTCGCTTGTCTTACCAAGCCGGTTTCCCATGGACAGCTAATCGAATCCATTAAGGTAGCCGTCGCGTGCGAAGGCGAGGCAACCAATCCTCCGAATTTGTCTCCGCAGGCCCTATTGCCGGGGAAAACATCCGGCTTCCGGATCCTGTTGGCGGAGGACAATGCGGTTAACCAGCTAGTGGCGCGCCGAATGCTCGAGAACCTGGGCTATTGTGTCGTGGCTGTCAGGACCGGGCGCGAGGCAGTGTGCAATCTGCAGGAGCAGCGCTTCGACTTGGTTTTGATGGATGTCCAGATGCCGGACATGGATGGTTTTGAAGCCACTGCGGCTATTCGGCGGAGTGAGCGGGCAGGGGAACGGATTCCCATCGTTGCAGTGACAGCGCACGCCCTTTCCGGCGATCGGGAAACCTGTTTGGCAGCGGGGATGGACGGGTACATCAGCAAGCCGATCAGCATGCCACAAATGCTAACGGAAATCGAGCGCCTGCGGAGTGTTCATCGTTTGGCTCCCGATTCTGCGCGGCTTAGTCCGGTTCCGGATGAACAACCCGTCTCTCTTTAAAAAAGCCGCAGGCTTACTTCGCAGCACGATCACCTTCGAGCAGGCTAGGCTTGCCAAGGAAAACGGATTTCGCGTGGGCCATGTGGTACGTCGGACTTGACACAGTCGAACGGCACATCGAACGTGTGAAGACGCGCGCCGAATGGGCCAGTCAGCTAGCGAGCAGACGTTGCGAAGAATCCAGGCACGCAGCTTGGGTCATCTTTCGTTGGCGCTTAATCCGGAGAAGAGCGGTATCGAGATCATCCGAGTCTACGGTAACTCTGAATTTGAAGGTCGTCCCAACTTGGCGTTAGGGGCCCGACGCGGCAGGTTCATTTGCATCGCGAACAATTCTCCAGCGCGGCTTCAAAGCGCGCATGGCTCGTCACGCCACGCGTTAGACGTTCTTCGGAAGCAGGTGGCGCGGCCCATAATTTTGAGCCATGAGTGGGATTAGGATGCCAAAGCCTCTTCGACGATCATTCTAGCGATTGGCACACTTGCCATTTATCCCGCTCGCGCGCACGTCCGCCATGCGTTTCCTGACCGAACCAATTGGCGTCTCGGCCGCTCCGTTTGCATTGAACACATTCACTGAACCGACGGCGCAACGTCATGATATGTTGTTTGATTCACCCCCGAAGTCAAGAAAAAGCGACAGGCTGGCTATTCGGGTTACTGGACCAGTTGATAAGACCTCATGTGGCTGAGCAATTGGGCGAGATCGATAGGCTTCATGAGATAAGCGTCGCAGAGTTCCTGGAAGCATCGGATCACTTCCTTCATATCCTCGACGGCCGTGGTCATGATGATCTTCGCGCCGGAGCTTGAGAGAATGCCATGCTCTACTTCCAGAGCCCGTGCTCGCCGAACGGCCTCGCGGCCATCCATTTCGGGCATCATGATGTCCATGCAGATCAGATCGTATCTTTCGCCTCGCTCCAATGCCGAGCGAACAGCTTCTACGGCTTCGCGCCCATTCACAGCGATATGACATTCCCCGTAGCGGGAAAGAAAGGTCTGCAGCAAAAGCCGGCTGGCGAAATCGTCTTCCACCAGAAGCGCCCGCAGATTCCTGCCGCCTTTCGCCGCCCGGCCGACTGAGGAAGCACTGTCCTTGGCCGCGGAAGCACGAGGATCTGCGAGCAGGTTGGCTAAGGCGGCCATGACTTCAGAGATGTCGGCCTGGTTGCTCAAGCCAGGATTCTCAATTAGTTCAAGGAGCCTGTCGGCGGCAAATAGCAGAGCGCGGACTCGCTCCGGCGTGGGAACCATCTCACGCGAGCGAATCAGCACCAGCACGTTCTCCGTCTGGTGAGCGAGGTCGCTGATGTTCACCAGATCGAAAACACCCGCTCCTCCTTTGATCGAATGCACGGCCCGAAAGGCACGATTTACGAGTTCCTCATCGATCGCCGGTCCGCCCTTTTCGATTGAAAGAAGGCACATCTCCATGGTAGCCAGGTGCTCGCGGCTCTCGGCCAGATATTCCTTAGCCAGCTCGTCTTCAAGATCGATCATCGCTTGCCATCCTTTAGATCCAATGTGGTCATTGGGGTCTATACCCATCCGGTCAGCACCAGAGTGCTCTTGAAGCGTTCGAATTCCTCGACCACTTGGGGCATTAGCTCGCCGCAGTGATCCAACTGCCCGGCGGCGCCGGCCCGTTCCATCTCGAATGCGGTCCCACGCAGACACTCTGCCGCAACCGTGGCCGCTGCTCCCTTGAGGGCGTGCGCCTGCCTCCGGGCGCCGGGCGCATCATTCTGGTCCAGCCGCGCGCGCAAATTGTTCAACTGGGAGGGGACATCTTGGAGAAACCCTTTGACGATAGTGCCGGCCAGTTTCCGGTCTCCCATCAGCCGGCGCAACAGTGCATCCATATTAAAAATGACGTCTGTTTGCTCCCCTTCGCGCTGCGCGAGAGCTTGAGTTGCATCACCAGCGCCGGATACGGGCAGCCACCTGGCAAGCACATCGGCCAGCTGTCCCAGGTCCACTGGTTTGGAAATATAATCGTTCATCCCTTTACTGAGACAGCGATCGCGGTCGCCCGACATTGCGTCGGCTGTGACGGCGATTATTGGAATGCCTGGCTGAATCGTTTCGCGGATACGACGGGTCGCTTCGAAGCCGTCCATCACCGGCATCTGGCAGTCCATTAGCACCAAGTCGTAGCCTCCGTGCTGTAGAGCTTCGACAGCCTCGGCGCCGTTCGAAACTGCGTCGGCTCTGCAGCCCAGTTTCTGCAATTGCGCAAGTACTACCTCCCGGTTGGTGGCATTGTCTTCCGCCACCAGGATGCGCGCGTCAGTTCTGATCGGGGCTATCCCACGTGGGGTCCCCAAGCGCCCGTCCTCCCGTTCGCCCGGGAGCTGCTGTTGGGCGGCGGACTCTAGCTGAAGAACCGCGGTGAACCAGAATGTGGAACCACGGCCTTCCCGGCTATCCACGCCGATGGCCCCCTCCATCATTTCGACCAACTGCTTGCAGATTGCCAGCCCGAGCCCTGTGCCGCCGTACCTCCGCGTGGTGGAGGCGTCGGCCTGAACGAATGGCGAGAAGAGCGCGGCAACCTGCTCGGGCCGTATCCCGATCCCTGTATCGGAAACGGCGAAACGGATGGTTGCCGTTCCGTCGCCCTGGCTTTCGAGTGCAGTGTAGAGCGTTACCTCTCCCCGCTCGGTGAACTTGATGGCATTGCCGACGAAATTCGTCAACACCTGGCGCAGGCGGTGGACATCGCCGCGCAGAAACTGCGGAGTCTCCGGCGATACGCGCGAATGGAACTGAAGTCCCTTCGCCTTCGCCTGGACGCGCAATGGCTCCGAGGCCTCCTCAATGGCATGGTGCAGATCGAAGCTCCGCTTCTCAAGCGTGATCTTCTGCGCCTCGATCTTGGAAAGGTCCAGGATGCCGCCGATGAGCGCCAGGAGAGCCCGGCCGCTGTTCTCAGCTACATTTATGAATCGCCGCTGCTGCGGCGTGAGGTCGGTGTCCGCAAGGAGTTGGAGCATGCCCAGGACTCCATTCATGGGGGTGCGGATTTCGTGGCTCATGTTGGCCAGGAAACGGCTCTTGGCTCGATTGGCGGCATCGGCTCCTTCCCGAGCGTGAATCAGCTCCTCCACATGGCGTTTCTGCTCGGTGATCTCTTCGGCAATTCCCACAATCCGGACCAGTTGTCCGTCTTGGCCGCGAATTGGAAAGGCTCGACTGCGGATCCATTTCTCCTGCCCGCCCGGTGTTCGTATGCGGTATTCGGTCTCGGCACGTTCTCCCTGCATTTGCTTCGCAACCATTACATGAACGCGTTCCATGTCATCGGGGTGGGTCGAATCCACCCAGGCCAGCGGGTTTTGGTAGACGCTGTCGCAGGTCTGACCCCAAATCTGTTCATACGCAGGGCTCATATACAGAATCTCGTTGGCTGTCGTGGAAATCATCCAAAAGACTTCGCGAATATTTTCGGCCAACTGTCGAAATTTCTCTTCGCTGCTCCGCAAGGCTTCCTCAGCTTGCCTGCGCTCGGTGATGTCCGCACTGAGGCCGACGTGGCCCAGGAATGCACCACCGGGGGATAAACGCGGCGTCGCGTAGGAGCCGAGTAATCGCCATTCGCCATCGGCACGCCGCACGCGCGCTTCGGCCCTGAAAGCGGTATGTTGCAGCACCGCGCGCTCGAACGCGCCTATGTACTCAGGCGCATCGTCCGGATGAATCAGCAACTGCCACTTGCCCCAATCCACCTGTTCATAAGCTGTCCCGCAGAATTCTCGATAGGCCCGGTTGATGAACTGATTTCCTCCCGCTGCGTCGGTCACCCACATCATCGTCGGGCAACCGTCTGCCATGGTACGGAAGCGCTCTTCACTCTCGCGCAGAGCCTCCTCCGCCCGCTTGCGCTCGCTAATATTGATGTGCTCGATCAGAATTCGGGGGAGGCCATTACTCAAGAATCGACTGACTCCACAGATAAACCAGCGCTGCTCAGTAGGGGAATGGCATGCATACTCCCTCGAGTATTGTTCGCGTTCACCATGCAAAACGTCCCGAATACCGGCGGCAAACTCAGAGGCCTCACTGGCATCCGAGCCAACCGCCCGGTCGCACACCGCCAGGTAGTCGACCCCCACGCCCAAGCAGTGGCGGACCGGCGACCCAGACCGGACCGCGTCAAAGTCCGCTCTCCGGTTAGCTTCCGCAAACTCGTTCCAGGCCAGATTCACAGCGATAATCGTGCCTGCCTCGTTCAATACGCATACGTGAGAAGAAAACGCATCGACGATAGATTGAGCAAACTCGCGGGCCTCGCGTAAGGCTTGCTCGGCCTCCTGGTGTTCGGAGATGTCGCGGATGACGGAGGAAGTGGCCACCACTTCACCGGCTGAGTTTTTGATAGGGCACAGCGAAACGGATACGTGGACCCCTCGTCGGTCCTTGCGCAGGCACACACCCTCATATTGGGAGACGGCATGGCCTTCGAGTACTTGCTCGGTAAGATACGCCAGCCCGGCCAGCCGTTCGGGCGGTACCAGTAGGGAGACGTGCTGGCCGATTATCTCACCAGCGGAGTAACCAAAAACCCTTTCCGCAGCACCGTTCCAAGTAAGGATGAGACCCGCGGGGGTGTGGCTGATGATGGCGTCTTCTGAACTTTCCACAATCGCGGCCAGGAACCGTTGCGCTTCCTCGGCTGACCGGCGCTCGGTCGCGTCCTGCTTGATCGCGATGTAACGGATGATTTCGCGATCCGCATCCAGCACGGGAGTGATACGCATCTCCTCGTGATAAAAGGTTCCATCCTTGCGCCGGTTGATCATCGCGCCGTGCCAGACCCGCCCGGAGCGTATGGTGTTCCAAAGCTCCTCGTAAAACGCCGCTGGATGGTGCCCCGATTTGAGGATGCGCGTGTACTGCCCCACGGCTTCCTCACTGCTGTATCCAGTCATCGCCGTGAACGCTGGATTCACGTATTGGATTTTGCCGCCGATGCCGGTGATGACGATGCCATCCGCGGCCTGCTCCACGGCTGCAACCAGCCCGGCCCGCTCGATATCGTTACTTTCCCGGCACACTTTTCACCTCGATTATTTAAGTCCGGCGCAAGCATGGCCGTTGCCTACTTCTGAATGCTCGCCACCTCGACCTCGGAAGCACTCCCGGCCCCGTTCCGGCGTTCTGCTGGGTCAGCTAGCTGCATGCGGTTCGATCTAAGCTGTGGCATTCCAACGCATTCAGGACCAGCACCACTCGCCCGTCTCCCATGATGGCGGCGCCTTGGAATTCCTTGCATTGCTCTAGCCCGCCCGCCAAAGGTTTGACCAACACCTCCACTTCAGTGAGAAACTTGTCGACCACCAGGCCGTACTTCAGCGTGCCTGCTTCAACGATTGCTACCGACAGCTCCGCGGTTTTGGCGGGAGCCAGGCCCAACATTTCCGAAAGGTTGAAAATTGAATAGATCGTTCCCCGGACCTGCGCTAGCGTGGACCCCCGGTACTCGTGCGCCTCTCCCTGCGGCAACTTGACCATGTCGCGAATATTGCTCAACGGCAGGATGTATTGCTGGGCGCCGGCTTCCAGTAAGATGCCTTTTGAAATCATGAGGCTGGTGGGCAGTTTGATCAGCAAGCTGGTGCCTTGGCCCAGCTTCGAGTGAATTGCGATGGTACCCTGCAGATTGCGAACGTTGCTCCGAACGACGTCCATCCCCACTCCGCGGCCAGAAACGTCGGTGACCTTCGCCGCAGTCGATAACCCAGGCAGGAATATCAATTGAAATGCAGCTTCGTCGCTCATGCCCCCGGCGGCTTCCAGCGTGAGCAAACCTTTTTCGACGGCTTTCCGCTTGAGAGCGCCGGCGTCGAGCCCCCGCCCGTCGTCGGTAACCTCAATCGTCACACCGCCCGCCTCACGGAGTGCTCGTAGGGTCACTTGTCCGGACGCGTTCTTCCCTTTTGCACGGCGTTCCTCCGGGGGCTCAAGACCATGGTCGACAGCATTGCGGATCACGTGAACCAGCGGATCGCCGATTTGTTCCAGGATAGTCTTGTCCAGCTCGATGCCTTCTCCTTCGATGACGAGCTGAACTTCCTTTCCCTGGGATCGCGCGAGGTCCCGCACCAGGCGCGGGAATTTTTGGAATACGGTTTTGACCGGCAGCATGCGGATGGACATGACGCTGGTCTGCAGTTCGTCCGCTATACGGGAAATGTTCGAACTTGCCTCTTTCAGATCCTTCACCACCGCTGTGCCAGTGACGCTGTCGTTGAGTTTCTGGACGAGTAGCGGGAAGGCCCCGCGGGCAACCAGCAATTCGCCGACGACTCGCATCAAGCGATCCAACTTGTTCTGCTCGATTCGAATGGTCGAAGGTGCGGCGGAAGGAGCCGAGCGGTCCACTGGAGTGTTCGCTGGGGCTTCGGCAGCATCCGAGGACACCGGAACCTGGCTGAGATCGGCTTTGGGCAACAGGCCTTCGAGAGCTGCACGAGCTGAGCGAAAGGCATTGCCCAGCGCCGAGCGCTCTTCGATGCTCAAAGCCGCGCCGGTTCTCACCGCGGCATCCAGGATTCCGAGCTGTTGCGCCAATGGGTCTTCGAGTTCTGGGCAGTTCTTGTACTGGGTGGCCGCCGACAAGGTCTTGAGACCACGCAGATACGTTTCAAGGATGGGACCGCTGGATTCACCGTCGTTTTCCATACGCGCGAAACAGCCCGCGATCATCTCGACGCACTGCGACGCCGTGTTAAGAAACGCGGCTTCGCGCCCGTCCACCTTTTGACCGCTGGGGGGCTGGCCACCCGGCTTGCCGATCCCCAAACGCTGGAGCAGTTCCGGCGAGACTGGTCCAGGCACACGGTTGTGCGTAAGGCTTCGCAATAGAGAACCGATCAGATCGAACGTCTCAAGTGCAATTTGGACCGTTCGGTCCGGAACCAGTCCGGCACTTACTCCACGCAGGGGATCGAGCAGGGACTCGAGTCCATGAGCCGCTCCGTGCAACAGTTGCAGTGGATGACTGGCGATGAGGGCGGTGCCTTTGACGTATCCCAATAGCAGGCCCGCATTACCTTTTATGCTGTGGACCCCGCGAAAGAGGGAGTCCAGGTGGTCTCTCGAAGCCGAATCCTTCTCCAACGCGAGCGCGTCCCTTTCAATTCCCTCCAGGTGGTCTTCGCACTCCAGCACGAACATTTCGAACGCATCTGCCGGTACCGAGCCAAGCAGGGCGACGGCTGCGGCTTGATCTTCGCGGAGCCGGATACGCAGTTCGCATTCGTCCTCGACGAAAACGAATACCTCCTGGATCGCCGCCTGATCGCGGTCCGTAACCAGGAGGATCTCCCACCAGAGATAACAATGCTCAGGGTCGAGAGAAGCGAGCGGCGGTACTTGGTCCGCATGCACCACGACGTGTGCCTGTCCCAGGTCCCGCAAGTCGTCGAGCAGCGTAACCGGGTCCGCGCCGGAATAGAATATCTCGCGGTTCGGCTTGAAGACGATTTCAAATGCCGCACGAACGTCGGCTACCGGCTTTGATTTCTCAATTCGCCCGGCGCTCGGGATTTCAGGCGACGGCAGCAGCCGGGTGAATGCACCGGTGACCTCCACCTCTCCTGGGACGGTGGCGCCTTCCACCTTTTCCTCGATGATCAAACGGAGCACGTCGCAGGCCTTGAGCCCGCAGTCGATCAGGTCCGGCGTGACGGCCAGACGCCCGTCCCGCGCCAAGTCAAAGGCCTCCTCCATTTTGTGAGCGAACCGCGCCAAGTGCGCGAAACCCGCGGTTGCTCCCGATCCCTTGATGGTGTGAACGGCCCGAAATACCCGGTGAACAAGCGTGGAATCGGCAGCCTCCGTCTCCAGTGCCAGGAGGGCGGAGTCGAGCTCAATCAGTAGATCCAGAGCCTCCGCCCTGAAGGAGGCCCGCATCTGCTCCATAATGTCGATTGGCATCGTTATCTACCCGTTTCAATCCGCTGTGTCTCGCCCGGTATCAACGCATGACCTTCTTCACGACGGCCAGAAGCTGGTCCGGGGTGAACGGTTTTACGATCCAAGCCGTGGCGCCGGCAGCCTTGCCTTGTTGTTTCTTCTCTGCAAGCGACTCAGTGGTCAGCAGAATGATCGGGACGAACTTGTACTGAGCCAGGGCTCGGATTTGTCGAGTCAACTCCAGACCGTCCATATTCGGCATGTTGACGTCACTCAGGAAGAGGTCTATTTCCTGGCCCTTCAGTTTGGATAGAGCATCCACGCCGTCCACGGCTTCGACAATCTGGTAGCCGGTGTCCCTCAGCACAAAAGTCACCATCTGCCGGAGACTGGCCGAATCGTCCACGGTCATAATTCTTTTCACAAAGCCTCACGCGCGTTGAGCAGTTCGCGCCGCAGGCCACGCCGGTCCACGGCGCTGATGAACGCCTCCGACGGGTTATCGAAGGAAAGCACGGGAACTGTCTTGCGCAGCGAGGACAGTAGCTGAAGGATACACGTGTCGATCTCCTCTAATCCTCCGGTATCTACTTCGACGTTCGCGCCGTCTTCCAGACCTTCCCCTAGCTTGGCGGCAAGGTCCTGGGCGTCCCGGATGGTGACCGCGCCTTCGAGCTTTAGAATCTGCCGGCCTTGCCGGTTAACGATCGAAAACGGCATTGGTTTAGTCCCCTTCGTCGCTTCTGACCATGTTCATAACCATGCGAACGTTCTCAACCATCATTTCCGGTGAGGAGGGTTTGACAATGTAAAGATTCGCCCCGGCCAAAAATCCCTTCATCTTGTCCTTGCTTTCGCTTTCGGTAGACACGATGATGATGGGAACCGAGCTGTACTTGGGGTCGGCACGCACTCGCCGGATGAACTCGTAGCCATCCATGTGGCTCATGTTGATGTCGGTGAGAACCAGATCGCAGGCGTTCGTGAACAGCTTTTCCAATCCGTCGCTGCCATCCACCGCGGTTATCACGTGGAACAGGGCTTGCTCCAATATGTAGGAGTGATAGCTCCTTACAAATTCCGAGTCATCGACGATGAGGATTGTTTTCTTCATATCCGCTGCGTTATTCCTTCATATAGACCAGGTGGCTTTCGAACCGCTTCAGCTTGAAAGCTGTTGTCACGCGCCCCACCGATTCTGAGTGCCCCAGGAAGAGGTAGCTTCCCGGATGCAGGGCATTGTAAAAATGATCCACGACAGCCTTGCGCGACAGATCGTCGAAATAGATCAAGACGTTGCGGCAGAAGATGAAGTCAAAACCGCGCATCGCGCGCATCTCCATGCGGTCATGCAGGTTGAGATGCCGGACCTCGACCAGGGCAGCGGTTCTCCGCCGCACAATCCACTCGTCACCGTCCTCGATCAAGTACTTTTCCCGGTATTCGTCGGGCACATCGTGAACTGATCGAGCTCCGTAGCGCGCGGCTTCGACGTGCCGAAGCATGTTTTCATCGATATCGGTCGCCACGATCCGGCAGTCCCAGCTCTGCGCCTGGGGAAAGACCTCCTGAACAATCATCGCCAGCGTGTAAGCTTCTTCCCCTGAGGAGCAACCAGCCGACCAGATCCGCAAGCTTCGATCTCCTTGAGCCTGCTTCGCCGACAGCACTTCCGGTAGACAATGATTGGCGAACGCCTGCAACTGGTCGTACTCACGAAACATATACGTTTCGTTGGTTGTGACGAGATTGGCCAGCGCCTGCATTTCCACGCCCCGCGGGTCTGCATAACTGACCATGAACACATAGTCGCGGGCGTTTTCGATGCCTAGCGCCGCCATGCGTTTCTCAATCCGTTTTTTCAGGAAATAGATCTTCTTTTCATCGAAATGTAGCCCCAGCTTTTGATAAATCTGCTGGCTCAGCCTTTGGAATTGTTCAACGGAGATTTCTGGCATGGTGTACGGCTAACCGCCCAGCGCCTGCAGAACTTCCTCATCGGTCTCCTCTAGCGCGCGTGAAGCAAGAATCTTTTCCAATTCGGGCCGTTCCTTCATCCGTAAGGACTCAATGGCGCCCAGGCGAACCAAACGCTCGGGACTCGCGAGGCAGGAGACCAGGAATGCGTAAACGTCGCCCCGAGAGGAGAGGAACGCTAGAGCCCGAACGGCTTGGTAGCGGCAGAGCGGTGAGTCTCCATCCTCAACCACTGCCCGCAAGGCCGGTAGCAGATCTACGCCGTCGAGTTTGGCCGGGTGGCGTTGATGAATCGCGGCGAGTGAGTCCAGAATAGCGGGACGAAGGTGCGCGCCACGCACTCCCAGTAAGCCCGCCACTTCGACGAACTCCCCAGCTGTTCCTAGAGCGCCAATGGCTTTCAAGCAGGAGACCAGTAAGAAGTCCGGCAGCGTCTTTAGTTCCGGGAAGCGGCGGCGGATGATTACTAGCGACAGCTCATTGCCGATCCCACCCAGAGCCTCCAGGCATGCCCCAACCAGCATGGGATGCGAGGCCCCAAGCAGCAGATCCTCGATTCGTCCTCGGAACCCGGCCGCCCGCGTGCTGCCGAGATTCTCCACTGCCGTGATGACCACGTTCGCGTCTTGGTCGGAAAGCGCGGCCTCGTAAATTGCTTCGGCGCCGCTGACTTGAACTCCGCTCAACACGTCCAGGACCAGTTTCCGTACGTCCTTGCCGCCCTCGCGCATGACGGTGTTCAAGAGGGGAAAGGACGCCTGGCCTTTCGAGCGCAGTACTTCCACGGCCTGGTTGCGAATCTGAGGATCGTCGCTTCCGAGCAGCTGGATGGAACCCTCGATAGCCGCAGCGGCGTCGATCCGAGTCAGGGCCTGGAATATGGCTTCGCGAACCGCCCGCGAAGTCTCCTTGCCTAAGTGTTCCAAAAGAGGCGGGACGCCTTCGGGGGCATTCAAATACCCGAGATCCTCGGCCGCATAGATACGCTCGGCTTCGTCGGGGCAATCCAGCTTCTCGATGTAGTTTTCAATCATGTAGTCTTCGATAGCGCTCATGGCATCGTCCTTCGAACCGCCTTCAAGATTTCTCCGGCAACCTCATGACTGGGCGCCACCACACACGCTCCACCACGTTCGACAGCCTCTCGGGGCATTCCGTAGACCACTGCGGTCTGCTCGCTTTCGGCAATCGTGTGTCCGCCAGCCTGCTTAATCGCGACCATCGAGTCGGCGCCGTCGTCTCCGATGCCGGTCATCAGGACACCTATGGTGTCGGTCCCATAAATCTTCAGAACCGACGCCATCATCACTCCCACGGAAGGCACGAACAAGGTCGCTGGTGTGGTGGGAGTGCGGATCACCACCTCGCCCGTCATCTTCCGGTACAGACAAAGATGCATCCCGCCCGGCGCCACGTAGCAGACGCTCGGCTCCACGGGCATACCCGAATGCCCTACCACAACCTTGAGAGCGCAGTGATCGTCCAGCCGCTTGGCAAAGGATGCAATAAAGGGCGGCGGCATATGTTGCACCAGAAAAATACTGGCGGGTATGTCGGCTGGGATCAAAGGCAATACGTCCTGGAGTGTTGCCGGTCCGCCGGTCGAGATTCCGATCACTACCGCCTTCTTATGGGTGACGCTTTCAAATGTGGCTTCCGATGGCGGCCGGTAGGGTTTCCGGCGCTCACGATTACGCTGCAGGCGGTCAACGATACCTCGGGACGCAGCGGCTTTCAGCTTTGCGATTAACTCATCCGCCACGACGCCCATGTTGGATGACACGGTTCCATCCGGCTTGCCGACAAAATCGAAGGCCCCCAGCTCCAGGCATTCGAAGGTAGTCGTGGCGCCCTGCTGGGTGAGCGACGAGACCATGACAACTGGACAGATCTTCTCCTCGAGAACCATCTGAAGGGCCGTGATCCCATCCAACTTCGGCATGTTGATGTCCATGGAGACAACGTCGGGCCGCAGCTCCCGAGCTTTGGCAACCGCGTCCTCGCCATCCCGTGCGAGTCCAACCAATTCAAGGTCGGCCGACGCCGCGAGGATGCGTTTCAGGGTTTGCCGCATTAAAGCGGAATCATCCGCTACCAGTACTCGTATTCTGTCCATGGATTTAGGAAGTGCCGGGGCCAGGTGAGCGGCCCCGGTCTGAAGTTCAATCTACGTAGTAATTTCAGAGAGGTGGTCCCGCTCCTGCCGAGACAGAATCCTCTCCACATCCAGCAGCACGATCATGCGCTTGCCTGCATCCACCTTTCCGATCCCGGAAATGAACTGTTGATCGATTGCGGACGCAATGGCCTCCGGCGGCGGGGCAATGTCCTTCTTGGCAAGATTTAACACCTCGCGTACGGAGTCCACCACCAAACCCGTTTTGATGCCGCCGAGATCCACGATGATGATGCGCGTGCGGTCATCGGACGGTTTGACCTCTAGATCGAAGCGCTTCCGGGTGTCTAGCACGGGGATTACTTCCCCGCGCAAGTTTGTGATGCCCTCAATGAACTCGGCGGCCTTCGGTACTTTGGTGATCTTGGCGATGCGATCGATTTCCTGGATTTGCGAAATTGGGATGCCGTATTCCTCATCACCGAGCAGAAAAGTCACCAGCTGGACTTCTGCCATTTCCTGCGCGCTTGCACCGGTTTTGTGGATTTCCCCGGTCTTCTTCTCTTCGACGGATTGGGCAGAGGAGTTCTGTACATCCTGCAGTTTCTGGTCTTTCATCAGACTGGCGACGTCCAACAACATGATCAATCGGGCGCCGTCGTCCAGTTTGGCCACCCCCGACAGTTCCATGCCGCCACTCGAAGTGATGCGAGGCGGAGGTTCCATCAGGTTTCTCGGCACGTTCAGGACCTCGTGAACGTGATCTACCACCAATCCCAGCACGAAGCCGTCTGCATCCACAACGATGATGCGCTGGTCTTCCTGGATGTTCTGCGCGATCTGCTCTTCAAACTTCCGCAACGCGGCGGCCGCCTCTCTGCCCCCGGAGAGGGCCTCCTCGGCACAGGCGCGAGCGGAATCCTGATCCCCGCTTTCTTCGTGCTTCGTTCGGACCTGAAGTTGTTTGACGACCTTTTCGTTCAACCCCCGCACCTTCGCCAGGGCCTCCATCAGTAATTGGCTGGAACTGTTCGTTTCCGCCAGCCACTTCCGAAGACGTTCGGTGACCGAGGCGTCCACCTTCGATTGTGATGCACCGGCGAAGCCTTTCTCAATCTGATCAAGCCAGCGTTCGTACTCCTCTCTCAGCGGCCGGCAGCTATCGGCGAACTCATCGGCCAACGACCGTTGTTGGAGCAGGCGCCGCAGGTCGACGACTGGGAGAATCTGACCCCGAACCGTCAGCACTCCCAAAACATATTCGGGAACGTCGGGAACCTGGTTGGGGGTCTCGACGCGCAGAATCTCGCGGACATGCTCCATATGAAAGGCGAATTCCTCTTTCGCTATGCGAAAGGTAA
Source organism: Bryobacteraceae bacterium (assembly GCA_050011295.1). Classification (GTDB taxonomy): domain Bacteria; phylum Acidobacteriota; class Terriglobia; order Bryobacterales; family Bryobacteraceae; genus Palsa-89. The sequence goes on along the minus strand of JBEKJJ010000054.1, from coordinate 9,709 downwards.
CCACTTTCTGGACTTCGGTATCGGCGCTACTCGATTTGTCCGACAACTCTTGCCTCGCCGATTCCGATTTCGAAGCCACGCCGTTAGCGGAAGCTGTTGTGTGAATAACGCCGATTTCGCAGACATGGGCCGCATTCAGAGCCATAACGATGCGTTGCCCCTTGTCGAGCTTCACGACCCCTTCGAGGTAGTCTGAGCTGGTGCCGCGGATCGCCTCCGGTGGGGGTTCAATCTCGCTGCGCAATACGCGGGTGACTTGTTTGACGCGATCCACCCGCAAACCCGTCTTGACGCCATCGATGTCGACGACAAGTACCCGAGTGCGATCGGTCTCTTCGGCGCGTTCCATGCCGAAGCGAGTGCGCATGTCGATTACCGGCAATACGACACCACGCAAATTGGCTATGCCGTCGACGTAGGCCGGCGTACGGGGAACTTTCGCCATCTTGGGAAGGCGGATGATTTCCTGTACCGACATGATGTCGAAGCCGAACTCCTCATCTTTTAACAGGAAGGTGACAAGTTGGCTTTCGTCCTTCAGGCCGACGGATGGTTGTAGAGTTTCTGTTGGCATTCGAATCTCCTTTCCCTATCCGTTTTGCAGTTCATCAGCCTGAGACGCGATATCCTCGATGGCCTGAGCGATCTCCTGGGCGGCTTTCAGCCCTTGCTCGGAGGCGCCCGCTGCTTCGGTGGAGGCGCGCGCTGTTTCTTCAGCCGCGGCCGCGATCTGCTGGCTGGCTTTGCCCGCTTGTTCGAGGCCGACGGCAGCTTCACCAGATGCTTTCCCGATTTCCTGGATGTCCATCACCACCACGTCGGATTCTTTGTCGATCCGTTCCAGGTTGGCGGTCGAAATCTTGGCGCGTTCCACTTCGGCCCGCCCCTTGCTCCCGGCCAGTTCGATGTCGGCGGCAACCTTAGTGATCTGCGTCTGGACATTCTTAACCAGATCTTTGATTTTGTCGGCGTTTTCGCTGCTTTCGTTGGCCAGCGACCGGATGTCTCCGGCCACCACCGAGAAGCCCCGGCCGTACTCTCCGGCGCGCGCGGCTTCGACGTTGCCGTTCACGGCGAGCATCTTGGTCTGGACCGTCACCATTACAATTGCGTCGACGATTTTATCGATCCGGCGCGTCCGTTCCTCCAGTTCCAGAATGTTCCTGGCGGATTCCGCGGCTGCATCGGCACTCTTGCCCACATTGACAATCAAGGCATCCACGTTTGCCTTGTTGCTGACCAGAACCTTTTTGGTCGCCTGAGCTTTCTCCACGCTCAGTTGCGCACGGTCTCCCATGCCTTTGGCGGCCTGCCGCATTTGAGCACCCAGCGCGTTAGAGGCTTCCGCCGCCTTGGCCTGGACGCCACCTGCCTTGTTAATCTGCTCGATGGCAGTGGATATCTGTTGCGAGGAAGATTTCAGTTCGTCGGCATTGGTGGATAGTTCCTCGGCTGTAGCGGCCAATTCCTCGGCCGACTTCTGCGCGTTGGTTGAGGTCTTCAACGACTCCGCCATTTCGGCCAGCGAGCGCGCCGCATCGCTCATCTCCGAGTACGCTTTGGACTGCTCCTGGGTTGATTTCTGGGCTTCCTGACAGGCGGAGGTAGATTCCTCCGCGGCTGCCGCGATCTCCTCGGCGCCCTTCAAATATGTCTTGGCTCCCGCCAGCGCGTCCGCTGCGTTCTTCTGAATCTCGGCGCAGTTTGCGCGAACCTCTTCGTAGTCAATGGCAATTCTCAGCAAATCCTGAGTGATGACCTTGGCCTTTTCCACTTCCTCGCGGCCCTTCTTGCCCGCCGCCTCCGTGTCTCCGGCCACCACCTTCACCTGGTTCTGAATCTCGTTGACCACTTCCTGGATGCCGCGAGCACTCTTCTCGCTGATCTCCGCAAGATTTCGAACCTCGTCGGCCACCACCGCGAATCCTTTGCCATGTTCGCCAGCGCGCGCAGCTTCAATTGCGGCGTTCAGGGCCAACAGATTGGTCTGGTCGGCAATTCGCGTCACGGCGTGGACGATCTTGCCTATTTCCTCGGACTGCCTTTCCAATTCGGCGATCATCTTCGCGGATTCGAGATTCGAATTAGCGCTGTCACCAACCCCTTTGATGAGGGTCTCAATGTCCGCCGTAGTCGATTTGGCGAGTGCTACCACTTCGTTTACTCTTCGCAACGATATTTCCGCGCGGCTATTGGCGTTGTCCGACGCCTTCTCTATTTGATTGATCGCCGCTCGGGATTCCTCCGCGGCAGCCGACGCCTGTTCGGCGCCCGCCGCGATGGTATGCATCGTCTTTTCGAGTTCTTCCACCGCGCCGGTCGCCTCGGCGATGGCGCTGGATACCTGGTCCGTTGCGGTGGACAGTTTCTCGGCCACGGCCTGTGCACGGGCCACGGTGCGGGCGCGTGCTTTCTCCTCCGCCAGTTTCTTGGCGGCAAGGCGGTTCTGGCCTAAATCATCACTGTGCCCAACCGGCTCAGCGGCCGGCTTCGCAGACGTCGAGCCCTTTTGCGGCCCAAGACGATTCATAGCGAGGCGGTTTGGCGCGGAGGGCGCGCCGTTGGTGGGTGCTTCGTGTTGTTTAATCACGGATCTCCTAAAAGGTTCGTTGCAATCGGCCGGGCGGCGACGTTCGTTCAGTGGAGTAATCGACACGTTCAAGATTTTCCGCATATATCCCGAGGTGGTACTGCCAAATCTCTTAGGATCTTGCAACGTATGTTTCGCCGCTGAAAATGAAACGCTTTCACGTCGCTAGCTCTTATCGGCAGCTGCGCTTCTCCCTAGCAGAGTAATTCAAGAACCCAGATAATCTCATTCCTTGAGGGTGACCACGCTGGAAACGGACATCGTCGAGCGTATTCACGACTACTGAATGGGAGCATTGCGGGCCGTCATCCCGCCAATTCCCGCGATGCGGCGGAACCTAGCTATGGGAATCATGCCCGGATTTAGTCTGATCACCCTGGGACAACGGCGCCGCCAACTGAACCCGATCCTCGATTGGCACAAAATTGCTGCGGCTGGACGAATGACTGAGCGGCCTTTCGGAATCTGGCAGCAGCATCAGCCGCTCACGGACTCTAAGCTGGTTTTCTCTGGCTAGGCCCTTCGGCCCGAAATGCCGGCCCGCTAGCGGACGCGGCGGCGGTCGCGGTCCTTGTCGCGCTCTGATTGCTTTCTTAGTTGTTGACGTTCGATCGTTCCAGCAGCTTGCCGAAGCGCCTTCTGATAACGGCCGAGCCATCCGCTCCAGCCGTCATCCTTAGGGATCATGCCACGCTGGATTAGGCGTTGCGCGGTCTCGCGAAGGTGGAGCTTGTTGTGCAAGATCGAGTCTGCATCGCCCAACTCGTCGATCTGCAGCGCTTGCCGGCCATCCGAAAATAGCTTTCGAAGCCGAACAAACGCATTGGTTTGTAAGCCGCCGCGATTCCGTGCCGCAGCGCTTCCGATCACCGATCATACGGGGCATAATGCACGATGATGTTGTAAGCGGTAGGCAATGGACGGCGCTCGCGCCGGACGGCTGGCTTTCGCGGCCGAAGCCGAAACTTCCGCTCCTCATCGTTCGCCATGTTTCACCAACTCCTTCATTGCCAGCCGCGAATCGTCGCCCATCGCTTGGCCCGCGCTCTTCAACAATCGGGCGTGCCGGCCTTGCGCCCTGGCAACGGCCGCGGCCAACGCATGTCCGTCCGGTTCGGGAATGCAGGTCAGCAGAATCTTGGCGAGACTGTCCACCAGGGCGAACAAGGCCTGCTGCGCTCGATCCAGCGGCACCATCCCCTGCCGGACCCGCTCGATGCTGGCAGCCAATCGCGCCTCGGCACCGACCAGTTCCTCCCTCTGCCCGGACAGATCCTGCTCCACGGCATGGCAGAAGTTATGGAGACGGGGCGGCCAAACGCCGGCGGCGAGCCACGTTGCTCTTCAGTCTCAATTATCAAAGTGATCAAATAAATTGCCAAAGGATCTATCGCGCATCGGAATCCTGCTAAAACCTCGTAGTTGTGGAATACTAAAAGGCCGCGTACAAACACCATGGTTCGCTCATTCTGCACTTTCGAATCCACCGAAGCTTTTTGGAACGTGCCCGAACGACCCACTGTGGAAGTTTGAGCAAGGCTGCAAAGCGAGCTCGTTCGATCCCGTGAAGCTTGACGTAGCCTTCGATTATTTCCTCGCACGACCGCATGTTTCATGGATGACCCTAGCCCGTTTTCCCTTGCGGCTGACCGCACCTGAAATCCGAAAATAGTTCTCGTTAAGGGTGCGACAGTTTGCCATCCGCGCTCACTTTCAATTCGAACAGTTCATTCCTAAGGAGGAATCGCTATGAAGAAGCTTGCTTTTTTCACCGCCCTAGCAGTGTTTAGCTTCGGCCCATGGCCCGCAGCCTGGGCGCAGACCAACACCGCTTACGGGACCAATGCCCTGAAGAACAATACCACCGGAAGTGAAAACAGCGCGTTCGGCGTCAGTGCGCTGATTAACAACCAATCCGGCTCCGGGAACACCGCCACGGGCTGGTATTCGCTTTTCTTTAACAACTCGGGTTACAACAACACGGCGACTGGCATTGCCGCGCTGGAAGGCAACGGCAGTGGCATAGGCAATACGGCCACTGGCGTGAGCGCTCTCGCCAACAACGGCGCGGGCAGATATAACGTGGCGGCGGGGTGGAACGCGCTGTACTTCAACAAAGGTGACGATAACACGGCCATCGGCTCCTTCGCGCTTCAAGACAACGGCTCGGGCGGGAACAATATCGCACTTGGCGTTGAAGCCGGCTTTTATCTTACGACCGGTAGCAACAACATCGAAATCGGCAATCAAGGCAACGCGGGCGAAGGGAACACCATCCGCATCGGTGTGGAGGGCACGCAGGCCGCCACTTACATCGCAGGCATCTTCAACGCTACGGTCACCGGAGGCTGCCAGGTAGTGGTCGCGAGCACCGGTCAGCTGGGGTGCGTCACGTCATCGGCGCGGTACAAACGCGACGTCCGGGATATGGCCGACTCGAGCGATAAGCTGATGAAGCTGCGGCCAGTGACATTCCTCTACAAGTCCGACGAAACGGGCGCTCAGCAATATGGACTGATCGCCGAGGAAGTCGAAAAAGTCTACCCGGAGTTGGTGGTTCACGATGCTGACGGCAAGGCCGAAACGGTTGCGTATCATCTGCTGCCGGCCATGCTGCTCAACGAGGTTCAGAAACAAGCTCGCGCCAGTGAAGAACTTGCCCGCCAGATTGAGCAAAAGGATGAACAGATCGAGGCGCTGGCCGCACGTCTCGACATCCTCGAACGGCAGGCGCATGCATCAGAGCGAGACCACCTGATTGCTTCCTCGCACTGAACCGCATTTGAATCTGTAGATTGATCCCAAGTACGGAGAACCAGAATGTTGAAGATCCTTCCCATAGCTAGTGCATTGCTTGCCGCCACCACACTGTGGGGTCAGCCTGAGCCGGTTGGCGTAACGCTCGGCCAGACCGTCCGGCTCACCGTTACCGCGCGTCCACCGGATACTTGTACGACATTTTAGAATTCGCAGATGCAAAATACTCACACGGAAGTAATTTGAAGGAGGATTCACGATGAAATTCAATCTAACTCGAGTCGCGGCGGCGTTGATGGTGTGTTTGCCGATGTGGTCACAGAACGCGAAGCAAGCCAACGGGCATTTCTTAAGCTTTGACTTTGCGAACGTGGAGGTCCCGATCGCCGGCGTCGGTGGCGACCTGGATATCGTCTTCGTCGGTGAGCCACTGAACAGTCAGGTAATCGTGCTCTCCCGGCTGACCGGCCAGCAGATCGGCGTTCTGCCACCTCCCCCAGGGGGATTCGCAATCCCGTTCATCATACATTCGCTCGGCGAAGGCGTCGTGGCTGTTCTCGATGCCGGCGGCTTGCCGCAGCCGAGTCCATTTGTTCCGTCCAATCCGACCATCTACGAGTACACTTACACGTTCAATCCGTTCAACGGATTTTCGGCGAATCTCTCGCGCACCATGAGCTTCGCCAGTGTGTTGGTCGGCTTTCCCGAGGACTTCGTGCGTCTGGACGACGGCCGGTTCCTGCTATCGGATTCGGTGCTAGGGAGTATTTGGATCGTGGGGCCGGACAACAGCATTGTTCCCGGCATCGTTCCCAAAACGTTCGATCCCTCCGACTCTATCCCGACGCTGGCACTGTGTCCAACGATGCCCGAGATCACCGTGAACGGCTATCCGTTTCTGTTCTCAGGCTCGACCTTGCCTGGAGTGTCGCCGTTGGCGGTTCGCGATGGTACTGTGTACTATTATTCGCCCTGCGCTCGCGGAATTTATGGATTTCCGGTGGCAGTCCTTTCCGACAATCAGCAACCCTACGAACGCGCGGCCTCCATCCATCTGATAGCGCCGACGCCGGCTGACGTGGAGGTGGAGGAATTGCTCGATTTCAGTTTCAATCCGTTCAATCCCTTGGACCGCTATCTCTACGCCGCCGACCCACTTCAACTCTCCGTTATTCGAATTGACCTCACCAACGGAGCGAGGCAGGTGGTCGCCTCCGGCGCCACACTCTTTGATTTTCCTTCGTCGCTGGGGTTTTTACCGACCATCGGACCAGTGTCGCAGCTGGTGGTCGTATCGAACCAGCAGGAAAGATCGCCATTGACCAACGATGCGGTGTCGGGAACGACGTTCAATCTCCCCTTCATCGTCGCGACGGTTTTGGTAACGCCTTGACCTCCGTGGGCAGTCGGACGAGGTTTTGCTACGCACGGCCGTCTGGCGTAGCCCGGTTTGCGGATTCCAAATCGATCTGTCCAAACCATCTCAGTCCTGCTTTGAAGATCGATAGTACAGCCTCGGGCCTACGCTTTTGAACTACAGCAGCCGAATGGCCCCTATCAGAATTCGACCATCCGGCATTAAGTCGCCGAGAACGCGGTGCACTGCGTTGCTTTCGGACCTGGATCATCCGGACAAGATGGCGCCAGAGATACTGGACAAGTTGGCGGACCATCTGATTCAGAAGGCACTGAAAGAGAAGGGTCTACGCAGTGATGCGCAGGCGGTAGCGGACATTGGCCGCCGATTGGAAGCTGGGGAGACAGTGACGCTGGACGCCTTCGTGGCGGACGTGGTGGAGCAGGAGCCGGGGAATGAGCCAGTCTGGTGGTGGCAAGCGGCCACGGTTTGCGTCACTTGAGATCCGCAGTCTCGGTTCGTCCCCGATCATCCGGATATCCCTTGTTCGCAAGCTGGCTAATGAGGCAGCAGAGAACGGAACGCTCGTGCCGGACCTGGCAACCGAAATCAGTCGCGTAAATGAGCTGGCTTCAGTCCGCTAGAGCCCGGTAGGCCATGCTCTTGAACTGGCCGCCGGCTCGCCGGTTTCGGCCCAGCGTAGTCCAGGCCGAGGTGTGACGGAAGAGAACGCGCACGGTGATCAGCCGCTCCGCGGGAGTGGTGTAATGGAACCGACCGCGGCAAAGCATGACGGTGCTAGGCGTTCTGGCGATCGCCCGGTCGTGCCGCACGATCAGCCAAGCTGCGAGATGGGCTACTCGCAGGTTTGGTTTCACACGTTGTCGGCCCCGCTGAGAAGTGTTTCAAGACTTCTCGTTAATAACTACTCGGAAGCTCTAATTCACGCCGCCGATCAGCGATGCCATCATTCCTTGGGTTTGTTTTTGCTACCAGGTGGTCTTCCCCCTCGCTTCACCTCGGTCATCCACTTTGGCGGCCTGCCACGACGTTGACCCCGGCCGCGCGCGAGGCGTTCCAAAACGACGATGCCATCCTCGATCTGTTGTCGCTCATTGCGAAATGTCAAGGGCGGCCAGCCGAAACCGAACAAAAAGGCATGCTCAGCCCTTCTTCCTAACGGTCGCGCTTTAGTAACGTCTTTTTCTGAGCCGGGTGCGTAAGCAAGCGGACAACGACGCTCTAGTGGAACATTTTGGCCGCCCCCATCACCTTCCGGACTGAGGCTTCTGAAGTGGACGCCCATTATATGACTCACGGAGCAGTGCAAAAAGGAGACATCTCATGCCTTCCGTAGCAACGATTGCAACCAAGATTAACGGGTTCGTGCTGGATGCCCCAAAACTGGATAAACACGAGCACATCCAGATTGACAAGCTAGGCACCCCACCCCCGCAGAACCAGCAATGGACCATCGTTTCGCATAGTGACGTACCTTCCGTTCCTGACGGATATGTGATCATCTATGCGGGCGACGAATCCAGCAAACATCTCTGCATCGACATTCCGCATTCCGACACGAAGGAACGCACCCTGGTGCAGCTCTATCCGGCCGATGGGCCGGGCGGCCACCCGAACCAGCAGTGGAAGCTCATCCCTATTGGCACTGAGGGCTATGTCTATATTGCAAGCGCCCTGGACAACGACCTCGTGCTGGACGTGCGCGGCGGGGAAGGGGCGGCCGGCGCCAAAGTTGAAATTTACAAGCGCGGGGACAAAAAGCCGAACCAAATGTGGATCCTGAACCCGGTAGCATAACAAGCGCCGCCGGAACCCTAAGTCCAAACAGTCCTCACGCACGCTGACAATGCAGGTGATGACCTGCGCACAACTCGCCCGCGCGGGTCTCGACGACACGGCATTTCGGACTGGTGCCGACCAAGAAGGCTCGAGGCGATCATGACCAAGCAGAATTTCAAACCGGACGCGACCGCAATTTTCGTTCCCGATAGCCGTGAATCGGGCTTTCTCGAATCTGCACCGACAGGCCGCCAATCTCAGCCATTACATGAATCGGGACGAGGAATTTGTGAAGGAGTGCGCGCCTCTGCTCCTTGCCAAATACCCGCCGCTTTCCGTCCCATCGGTGACCTCGACATGATCGGCGTAGGAGGCGTCAAAATCTCAAGATACTCTTCCCAGCCGCTGCTGATGTCGCCGGCGATGATGGCGGAATTCAGGACCTTCTCTCGTGCGTATTGATCGCGATCCGCGTGCTTGAAAGAAGCCAAATGCTATTGAGTAATCATTGATATGTCTTTTAACCGGGGGAGCCGCTTAGACCTGCGCTCTGCCCCCATCAACGAAAAGTTCGATACCTGTGACAAAGCTTGAGTCGTCGGATGCCAGATACAGCGCGGCCTTGGCCACCTCTTCGGGTTCGCCCATGCGTCCCATCGGAATGGTGGGCACAATCCGCGCAATGACGTCTGGGGCTTGCCGGTTTACCAACGGCGTCTTGATTGGACCTGGGCTAACACCATTTGACCGGATATGACGATCTTTGAGATCCGTAGTCCAGGTGCGCACGAAAGAACGGATCGCCGCTTTGCTGGCTGCGTAAACGCCGAAGGCAGCAGTGCCTTTTATGCTCGCGACGGAACCCGCAAGAATGATAGAGCCGCCATCGTTCAGGAGGGGTAATCCTTTTTGAACCGTGAAGAATGCGCCCTTTACATTGATATTGACCAGCTTGTCAAAATGTTCTTCGGAGACGTCGCCGAAGGGCACGAATTCGCCGACGCCGGCGTTGGCGAAGATAATATCAACTCGTCCCTTCATTTTGCCGACTGTCTTGTAGAGAAGGTCAAGATCGGCCATTTTGGAAACGTCGCCCTGAACACCGGTCGCATTGGAACCGATTGCCTTCACGGCCTCGTCGAGTTCCTTCTGGCGACGCCCCGTGATGAAGACATAGGCACCTTCTTTGACGAACAGTTTTGCAG
>JBEKJJ010000053.1:0-36061 GCA_050011295.1 Bryobacteraceae bacterium | reverse complement strand
CGATCTCGGTGGGCGCGTTCAGCGCCAGCGTGGCCTGTCCCGGCAAGTAATTCAGTCCGGCTCCGCCCAGAAAAACACTCGAAGAATATGTTTTGGGAGTGGCGGCAATGTTGTACGCGAATATGCTCTGTGAGCTTGGCGAGTTCTCTCCCGCTGTAGCCACGAACACCAGTTCGTTCGGCGTGACCACGGCACCGATGTCCGTCGCCGCCGGCAATACTCGCAGCAACACCGTGATCACATGCGGTGTATTGGCCGCGCCGGGAGCCGTGATTCGCACTAATCCGTAATACCGTCCCACCGCGAGACCGGTCTGGTTCACCGTAACGGTAACTTTGGGCGCCGGACTGCCGGCCACGCTCGATCCGCTGCCAGGCGTGGCCGATAGCCATTGGCCTCCCGACAGCGTACTTGTGCTGGCCGTCCAGCTCATGGCGCCAGTCCCGATATTCAGGACAGCGAAAGTTTGAGGCGGCGCCACGCTGCCTTGCTGCACAGTGGTAAACGTCAGACCGGCGTGCGACAGCAGAATGGCCTGGCTAGCGCTGCTGATCGTCATAGTTACCGGGACTATCTGAGCCGCGACCATGAGGGAGCCGGTGCCTGAAACAGTAACGCTCCCGCGATAAGTCCCCGACTTCAGCCCAGCCGGATTCGCGACAATCTGTAAAGCCACGCTCGCCGTTGGCGTGGCCGTCCCGGAGCCGGGCGAAACGGAAAGCCAGTTTCCGCCACGATCGGTTTGGGCGGATGCCTGGAACGGCACCGTACCGCCGCCCGAATCGCTCACCGTAATGAGCTCCGGCCGTGCCGCTGCATTTAACGGATAAGTGAATGAGAGCCGCGGCTTGTCGATCGATAACTGAGGCGGCAAGCCTGCACCGACCACGAACGTTACGGGTATCGGGATCGGAGCCGCGTTTCCGGCTGCCACCATCAGGGTTGCGTTGTAGGTGTTGGCCGTGAGCTGAGTAGGATCCGCCTGAAGTTGAATCAAGCGAGGCGTTACGCCGCTCGATGTCGAGAGCGACAACCAGCCGCTTCCCGCGCTCTGCGTGATGTTGAAAGGGACAGCGTCAACAGTCCCGGTCACCGTCAGGTATTGCGCCAGTGGCGGCGCGCCTCCGGCATTCCCTTTAAACGTGAACGTGGACGGCGTAGCCGTTGCCGTCGGTGCGGTCGCCAGAATCACACGAATTCGATTATTGCCGCTGTCAGCCACGTACAAATTGCCGGCCGAATCCATGGCCAGGCCCAGCGGTTCATTGAACAGCGCCTTGATAGCCGGGCCGCCATCACCCGCGAATCCTCCCTGCGTTCCAGTGCCGGCCACGGTCGTAATGGTATTGTCGGGCGCGATGCGCCGGACATGACTTTCAAAATCGGATCCGGTGAAGTACAAATTTCCGGCGGCATCCAGAACCATCCCACTGCGATATTCCACCGATATCGAAGCGTTCACCGCCTTACCGCCGTCGCCCGAGAATCCCGAGACGCCGTTGCCCGCGACGGCCTGCACCGTTCCATTCGCCAGAACGTGCCGGATATAAGCGCCGTCGATCACATAGACGCCGCCCTGGTTGTCGGCCAGCATCCCGCCCAGCGCCTTGAATGTCGCGCTCAGCGCGGGACCGCCGTCGCCCGAGTTGCCCATTTGGCCGGTGCCGGCGATGGTGTTGATCACACCGCTGGTGTTTAGCATGCGGATTCTGAAGTTCCCAGTGTCGGCGATGAATAGATTTCCAGCCTTATCCACAGCCACGCCCTGCGGTTGGTTCAACTGCGCCGCGGTGGCCGGCCCTTGGTCGCCGCCCGATCCGGGCCCACCCGTTTGATTGACGATGGTCTGCACAGTGCCGCTGGCCGATAAACGCACTACCGTATTGAATGAGAGCGTATAGAAATTTCCGGCCGCGTCGGCAGTGAGGCCGATCAAAAAGGGCGCCATGAATGGCGATTGCGTAGTGGCGGTGTTTAGAATTCCATCACTTCCGATCTTACGCAGCCCGTTGGTGGAGAGAAAATAAACGGTCTGGCCATCGGGTCCCACGGTGATGTATACCGGGCTGCGCACCTGAGCGCTCACCGCCGGATTGCCATCGGGCGTGTAACGATACTCATCGTTGCCTGCAACGGTGGTTAATATTCCATTCGTATCGATCTTGCGGACCAATCCGCGAATGTCCTGCGACGTATAAACATTGCCGGCTGCATCCACGGCCAGGCTGCTATCGGAAAAAGCTGTGCCATTGATGAAAATCTGCGTCGCAGGCACGTTGTTGTCCAGGAAGATATTGTTCCGAACGGTGGCGCTCACATAGCTGGAGTCGCCGTTCGCGGCGAACTTGATCAGAATCCCATTGAACGGCGCAAAAGTGTAGATATCGCCGGCCGGAGTTACGGCAACGGCCCGCACCACGTTAATATCCACTTGCTGCGGTGGCACGCCGGTACCGGGCGCCAGCGTTCCGCCGCCCACGACGGTGTTGATGATCCCGTTCGCGACTGTAATCTTGCGGATGCGGCCGGGTGGCCCTTGTTCCGCGATATAAAGGTTGCCCGACGTGTCGCAAGTAATGGCGATCGGATTGTTCAGTTCCGCCGCGGCCGCGCTGCCGCCATCGCCCGCGAATCCGTTGCTCCCAGTTCCGGCGATGGTGCTGATAATCCCATCGGGCGTCACTTTGCGGATGACGGCATGCGTGCGATCCACGAAATAAACGTTGCCCGAGGAATCCACCGTGATGCCCAGCAAATTCCCGAGCGCCACGTTGACCGCCTGGCCCCCGTTGCTCGGCTGGCCGGTGCCGCCGCCCGCGTAGGTAGTGATGATCCCGTTGGGGTCAATGCGCCGGACAACGTTTCCCGAAGTGATAAACACATTTCCGCTCGCATCCACGGCGATGCCGTTCAAAATGGGAGCGCTAAGCTGCAAATCGAAATTGGTTTCGTCTCCGCCGATGGACGCCTCCGTGGCTGGCCCGCCATCGCCTGAGTAGCCGCCAATTCCATTGCCCGCGACAATGTGAATGATGCCATCCGTGCCGACGCGAAATACCATGTGGTTGTCCGGATCGTTAAAGTAAACGTTGCCGCTTGCGTCCACCGCGACGCCTGTGATCAGGCCCAGGCCTACATTCAGTGCGGTTTGACCGTCACCGGTGAATACAGCGTCGGTCCCGGCGAACGTTGTGATGACAGCTTGCGCCCGAGCCAGTCCGAAGCCGGCCAGCCAAAGCCCACAGATAATGAGGTATTTCGTCGCCAATTGGTTCGATGATACAACGTGGGGCAGCCACCCGGCGCGGGCATCGGGCTAAAATGAATCCGGAATGAGGCGAATTTCCGCCATTTTCGGATCCGCGTTGTTCTTCGTGCTGGCTCCCTGCACGGTGGCCGGTTTAGTGCCCTGGTGGATCTCGAGATGGCGGATGGAACCACCGTTCTTCGGCCTGTCCCTACTTCGGATCGCCGGCGTCGTGTTGATCCTCGCGGGCCTCCCAGTGCTTTTGGATTCCTTCGCCCGCTTTGCACTGGAGGGCCTGGGCACGCCGGCTCCGGTTTTTCCCACGCGTCATTTGATCGTCAGCGGCTGGTATCGCTACGTTCGGAATCCGATGTACGTCGCGGTAGTCTCGATCATCGTGGGCCAAGCCCTGCTCTTAGGGGACCTCCACGTGCTGGAATATGGCGCTGCGGCCTGGCTAGTAGCTCACTTTTTCGTGCTGGTGTACGAGGAGCCGAAAATGCGTTCCACATTCGGCCAAGAGTACCGCGATTTCTGCGCGAATGTCCCGCGCTGGATTCCGCGTCTCACTCCATGGCTGACCATCCACTAGTCCCCAGAAACCAGCCACCAGAAACCAGAAACCAGAAACCAGAAACCAGCCACAAGTCCCCAGCCCCACGACCAAGTGTTAGCATGGATGGTTGTCAGGCTCCGGGCTTCGTGCAACGGGCGGCTGTGAACCCCGCCAGGTCCGGAAGGAAGCAACGGTAACGGTTTAGCCCGTGTGCCGCGGATTACCCGGGGTCTGGCATACTCTCCACTCACGCTTTCATGTACCAAGTCATCGCCAGGAAATACAGACCCCAGTCGTTTGCCGAGCTAATCGGCCAGGAGCACGTCCGCACCACGCTCGAAAACGCCATCGCGCAGAAGCGCATCGCCCATGGCTACATCTTCTCCGGCCAGCGCGGCACGGGAAAAACCACCGTCGCGCGCATTATGGCGCGCTGCCTCAATTGCATCGAAGGACCCACCACCAAGCCCTGCGGCAAATGCGCCAGCTGTCTCGAAGTCACCGCCGGCAACGCCGTGGACGTGATCGAGATCGACGCAGCATCGAATCGCGGCATCAATGAAATGCGCGAGCTGCGCGAGAACGTCCGCTATCGCCCGGCGCGCGACCGCTATAAGATCTTCATCGTTGACGAAGCGCACCAGATCACGAGCGAAGCCTTCAACGCGCTGCTCAAGACACTGGAAGAGCCGCCGGAATGGGTGGTTTTCGTCTTATGCACCACTGAAGTCCACAAGATTCCGACCACCATCGCGTCGCGCTGCCAGCAGTTCAGCTTCCGGTCTGTGGATTTCGCGGAAGTAGTGGAGCGCATGGAATGGATCTGCAAACAGGAAGGCATCGAAGCGGATCCCGAAGTGCTCAGCGTGCTGGCGCAAATGGGCGAAGGCAGCGTGCGCGATTCGCTGTCAGCTCTGGATCAAGCCATCGCCTGTTGCGGCGTGAAGCTCAGCGCCCAAGAAGTGCGCGGACTGCTCGGAATGTTCTCGCTCGATTCGCTCAGCGAGGTCACGCAAGCCTTGGCCGCCCAGGATTCGCGCCGCATGTTGGACCTGGTGATGGAACTCGAACGAAACGGCCGTAACCTGCAACACTTTTGCCGTGAGCTGGCGCGTTATTTCCGCAATCTTCTGGTAGCGAAGGTAGCCGGTGCCAACACGCGGTTGATCGCGGCATCCGGCCCGGAGCAGGAGCGCCTGGCCGAAATCGCAGCCGGTTATTCCGAAGAAGATCTGACGCGTTATCTCCAGCTAACGCTCGACCTGTTCAAAGATCTTCAATTTTCGCTACAGCCGCGTCTGCATCTGGAGATCGGCCTGCTGCGCTTGATCCAGGCGGGCAGGCTCCTGCCCATCGAAGAAGCGCTAGCAAATCTAGGAAACCCCGGCAGCGGCCCCGCGCCATCCAAGCCCCCACAGCCGAAAAAGCCCGTGCCAGCCGCACCAGCCACCGGCCACCAACCACCAGCAACAAGTCCCCAGTCCACAGCACCAGCCACCAGCCACCAACCACCAGGCCCCAGCCTCTCGGCCCCAGCCCCCAGCCCCCCGCCCCCGAGCGGCGACTGGAGCCAGCGGCTCCACTCGGCGCTCCTAGAAGCAGGCATGCAATTCACCGCCGACGCCGTCGAGCATTCGCATATCGTCGAGACGAACAACGAGCTGCATTTTACGACGCCCGAAGAGTTCAAGCTCGCGATGAACGAAAAGGATATCCTGAAGATCGTGCAAAAGGTCGCCGGCCGTCCCATGCGCGTGAAAACTACATTTGGCGAGGCGAACGCAATCGCGGCTCCTAAGGTGAAGCCGCCTCCCGACGACGTATCCGAGCGCGCTCTCTCGCATCCCGAGGTGCGGCGCTTCCAGGAAATGTTCCCCGACGCGCAAGTCCGCGTGGTTCGAAATTTGAAAGAATAAGGCAATTTATGAAACTTCCCGGAAACATGCAGGCCATGATGAAGCAGGCCGAGCAGATGCAAAAGAAGATGCAGGAGGAGATCGCGCTGATCCGCGTGGAAGCCACCGCAGGCGGCGGCATGGTGACGGTCGGGATGGACGGCAAGAAGATGGTCACCAAGGTGAAGATCGACCCCGAAGTGGCCGGCGACGTTGAGATGCTGCAGGACATGATGCTGGCCGCCTTCAACGAAGCATCCAAGAAAGTGGACGAAGCCACGCAGGAAAAAATGGGCGGCCTGTTGGGTGGAATGGGCCTGCCGCCAGGGATGTTCTAGTTGCCTGATTTCGCCGAACCGTTAGCGCGTCTCATCCAGGAGTTCAAGCGCCTGCCTGGCATCGGCCAGAAGTCCGCGCAGCGCCTCGCTTTTCATGTGTTGCGCACCCCGCGCGAGGATGCCGAACGGTTAGCCACCGCGCTGGTGGATGTGAAAGACAAGCTCGGCATTTGCGCCCAGTGCAACAACATCAGCGACGGTGAGCTGTGCAATTTCTGCCGCGATCCGCATCGCGACCGGACATCCATCTGCGTGGTGGAGGAGCCGCACAATATTCTACCCATCGAAACCACGCGCCAATTCTCCGGCCTGTATCACGTGCTGCACGGCTCGCTCTCGCCGCTGCGCGGCATCGGGCCCGAGCAACTCCGCATCGTGAATCTATTGGAGCGAATTCGAGACGGCGAAGTGCAGGAAATGATCATCGCCACCAATCCGACGGTGGAAGGCGAGGCGACGGCGGCGTATCTCTCGCGTCTGATGAAGCCGCTAGGCGTAAAAGTAACCCGGATCGCGATGGGCATCCCGGTAGGCAGCGACCTGGAATTCGCCGATGAAGTAACCATGGGAAAGAGCTTAGAAAACCGCCGGGAGATGTAGCTCCGTTGAGACGCGCCGCCGAACGCTATTCTGCTGACTACGGAGATCTACGTCTTGAGGTGCACCTGCGGACCCGCGAGCAGGAACACGTGTTCGAATTTAGGGTTTTGGACAACAGCGACGGTAGCGCCTTATGGATTGGAAGCGCCCCGGATCTAGAGTCCGCACAAAGTTCGGCTCTGTTCGAAGCGCAGATATTCGCCGATACTCCTCTCCCACCTGACCCACAGTGGCGACGCGAAGCGGAACTGGGGACACAGACTTAGCGCGACACCCGCCGCCGTGCCTCACTTCTCGTGGATGATACACTCGTGACTTGCTTCGGTTTGAATGGGACCAAGGGAAGCCGAACTTAATCTTCGCAAGCACGGTATTTCGTTCGAAGAGGGATCTTCGGTCTTCGCTGATCCGCTCTCGATAACCATCTCCGATCCAGATCATTCGGGGGACGAGCACCGTTTCGTAACGCAGGGTGTCTCCAAGTTTGGGCGCACGCTAGTTGTGGTGCATACTGAAAGAGACAATGCAATCCGATTAATCAGCGCACGAACTGCGACGAAGCGAGAGGAAGCCCGCTATGAAGAAGACAACAAATAAGCAACGCGACTCGTCCATGCGCGCCGAGTATGATTTTTCGAATGGCGTTCGTGGCAAGTACGCGAAGCGTTTCAAAGAGGGCACCAACATAGTCGTGCTTGCTCCCGAGGTGGCCGGAATTTTTCCTGACTCCGCCGCAGTCAACGAGGCGTTGATGGCGCTTGTGCAAATCGCCAAACGGCGACCCAAAGCGAAGTAGACTTACAGCACCACAAGCGCGTTGTGTTCCAGCACGCCATTGGCGCTGAACGACCCGATCCTCACATCCACCATCTGATTCGCCGCCCGCGGCGCCGCCAATTCCACTTTCAAAAAATTGTCCGACAGCGCGCCTTCCGCGAGCGTCACTACCGATAACGTCCGCCCGATCATCAACCTTCGGAACTCCAGATTTTTTCGCGCCCCCAACTCACGCAGAATCCGATTTCGCTCTTTGCGAACTTCCATCGGGACCTGATCCGCACACTCCGCCGCCGGCGTTCCCGGACGCTCCGAATAAGTGAACACATGCAGATAAGTAAACGGAAGGCTCTCGATAAACGCCCGGCTCTCTTCGAACTCAGCGTCCGTCTCGCCTGGAAAACCAGCCATAACATCGGCACCGATCGCAGCGTCCGGCATCCACGCGCGAGCTTTGCGGACGCGCTGCTCATAGTGTTGTGGCCGGTACTTGCGATGCATGCGCCGCAACACGCTATCGGAACCCGATTGCAACGGCGCGTGTACGTGCTTCGCGATCCGCGCGGACGTGGCCATCAGCTCCAGCAGGTCGTCGCACCAATCCATCGGCTCTACCGAGCTCAGCCGCAATCGCTCGATCGCCGTTTCCGCCAGAAGCTCGCGAATCAGATCCGCCAGCCGCATCGTGCTGCCCGGTTCGCGGCCCCAACGCCCCAGATTGATGCCGCTCAGCACCACTTCCCGATATCGGCCCGCCAGATTTCGCACCTGTTCCACGATCTGAGCCACGGGCGCGCTGCGGCTGCGGCCACGCACAAAAGGAATAATGCAAAACGAACAGCGATTGTTGCAGCCGTCCTGAATTTTGAGATTGGGCCGCGTCCGATCGCCGCTCGCGTCTTCCACCGGCGCGGACAGGAAATCGCTTTGTGCGAAAATATCGCCCACGCGGATTTCGCCGTGATAGGGAACCTCCTGCGGCTCGCTCACAATATCGGGAATCTGAATCTTATGTGAATTACCTACTACCCACGCGACGCCCGGTAATACAGCTATCTCCTCCGGTGCACGTTGGGCATAGCATCCGGTCACCAGAATTCGAGCCCCCGGATTTTCCCGATGCACCCGCCGGACCGCCTTGCGAACGTCCTCATCCGCAAAAGCCGTGACTGTACAGGAATTTAGAACCACCAGCTCAGCCTCGGCGGCGCAAGGAACCGCGCTCATCCCACGGTCCAACAACGCTGCCTCGAGCGCCGCTCCGTCGGCTTGCGAAGCACGGCAACCAAAATTGTGAACGTGGAAACGCTGCACTGTTTTAATTGTAACTAAGGTATAGAAAACGCTCACAGCTCCGATAGATGTTCAGATGCCGGACCGCGTCCTTTCCCAAGAAGAGATTGATGATGTATTCAGAAATCTCCGCGACTCGCCGCAGGACGATGACCCTGCCAAGCGCGCCGTTCCCTACGATTTTCGCAGGCCGGACCGGATCGCCAAAGATCAGCTGCGCGCCATTCACATTCTGCATGAGAATTTCGCGCGCAGCCTGGCCTCCAGCCTTTCGGCATATCTACGCGCCTACGTGGTTGTAAACCTGGTCTCGGTGGAGCAACTCTCGTTCATGGAATTCTCGCAATGCCTGCCGTCGCCAAGTTGCCTGGTATCGCTCGGCATGAAGCCGTACGAAGGCAATGCTGTGCTCGAAATCAATCCAGGTCTGGTCTTTCCCATTATCGAGATGCTGCTCGGCGGAGGTGCGAAGTCCGTACTCAAGGTCTCTCGCGAAATCACCGAAATTGAACAGAGCGTCTTAGACGGGTTGTTCCGCATCACTCTGCATGACTTGAAGACGGCCTGGCACGCTGTCACGCCCATGGAATTCACCATCGAAGCGCATGAAACCGAACCACAACTCTTGCGAATTCTAGCGCCCAACGAAGCGGTGGTTGCGGTCAGCATGGAAGTCCGGATTGGCGACAACACCGGGATGATGAACATAGGCATCCCATCCATCGTCGTCAAGATGCTGCGCCACAAGTTCGACCAGCAATGGTCGGTGCGCAAGAGCGAGTCGACGGAACAGGAACAGGCTCGCATCGTGCGGCTGATTCGTCCCGCCAAGATGTTTGTCGACGGCCGTCTGGCTGGGCCTACCATGCGGGTGGAAGACCTTATGGACCTCAAGGAAGACGACGTCCTTACATTTGATTATCCCGTGGAGCGCCCCCTGGATCTCTCCATCAACGGCAAGATCAAGTTCCGGGGCGGCATCGTCAGCACTGGCCGGAAGCGCGCCTTCGAGATCGAGGACGCCTTCAGAGCCGAATAACGAATCCGGAATCCAGGAGTCAGAAGCCAGAATGGCGGCTGCTTGCGGTTTCTTCTGAATTCTGAATTCTGGCTCCTGGATTCTCCTCCGTGGCCGGGTCGCTTCCCGTAATCAGCCGCGCGCCGCGATCGAACGTCAAATACAAAAACCCCCAGTGAATGAAGACCAGCACGCGATTTGAGAATTCAACTAGATACATCAGGTGGACAAAGAGCCAGGTTATCCAGGCCAATAGGCCGGACATGTGCAGCGGGCCGATTTGCGCCACCGCGGCCGCACGCCCGATCACCGCCAGGTTCCCTTTATCGAAATAATGAAACGGTGCAACCGTTTGACTCCGCAGCCGTTTCTGAATCAGCTTGGCGACATACCCGCCTTGCTGCATGGCCACCTGCGCAACTCCAGGAAGCAACTTGCCGTCCTGTTCCAGGTGGGCCAGATCGCCGATTACGAAAATCTCCGCGTGCCCTGGCACGCTGCAATCCGGATTCACCAACACGCGTCCGGCACGATCGAGTTGCGCTCCCACGCGTTGTTGCAGTATGCGGCCAAAGGGAGATGCTTGCACACCGGCCGACCAGATCACCGTCCGAGCCGCAATCCGCTCCTCACCCCCGGACATCTTCACCGTCACGCCGGTGGGTTCAATGGAGGTCACGAAAGCATTTTTCCTTACGGTGACCCCTAGCCGCGATAGCGAAGCTTCTGCCTTCGCAGATAAATCCTCCGGATAGGCGGGCAACACGCGCGGGCCACCTTCCACCAGTAGAATGACCGCATCTTGCGGCCGGATGGATCGGAAATCCCGCCGCAGCGTATCGTGCGCGATTTCGCCGAGGGCCCCCGCCAGCTCCACTCCCGTGGGTCCGCCTCCCACCAGCACAAACGTCAGCCACTCACGCCGTATCTCGGGATCATGCTCCTTCTCGGCCGCCTCGAAAGCATAAAGAATCTTGTGACGAATTTCGGTGGCCTCTTCAATGGATTTCAAACCCGGGGCCACCCGCTCCCAGTCATCGTGGCCAAAGTAGGAATCCGTGGACCCAGTCGCTACGATCAGCGTGTCATATTCCAGGTTCCCGGAATCCAGAATCACCCTGCGATGCTCCGCATCCAGGTCCTCTGCCTCCCCCAGCAGCACCTGAGTGTTTTGTTGCCGCCGTAGCACTGCGCGCAGCGGCGACGCAATCTCACCAGGTGACAAAGATCCGGTAGCTACCTGATAAAGCAATGGCTGGAAGAGATGGAAATTGCGGCGATCCAGAACGGTCAATTCGACCGGTGCCTTCCGCAAGGCCTTGGCCGCGTAGAGCCCTCCGAAGCCGCCGCCAAGAATCAGTACCCGATGCCGAGATTCCATGCTGCCCTCCCTGTCCTCTTGCTCACGCGCGGGGCTACCGCGCGTTCTTTACCGCCCGACGCGTCGCGCTGCATGGTAGCCCCGCACGTCAGCAAGGGGACCACCTGTTTAGATGCTGCTTTCACTATCATAGGTTCAGGATGAAATACCGCACCCTCGGAAAGACCGGATTTTCTGTAAGCGAAGTTGGATTTGGCGCTTGGGGCATTGGAGGCGTCCAATGGCAGGGTGGGACCGACGATGAATCCGTCCGCGCGCTGCATCGCGCCATCGATCTGGGCATCAACTTTATCGACACCGCGTTGGCCTATGGCGACGGCCACAGCGAAAAGCTGGTCGGCCGCGTGGCCCGCGAGGCGAAGAAAAGAATTTACATCGCCACGAAAGTTCCTCCCTTGAACCAGGAGTGGCCGGCCAAGCCAGGGATCGGTATCGAAAAAGTCTTCCCCTACGAATACATTCTGCGCTCCACGGAAACCAGCCTGCATCACCTGAAAGTGGACACCATCGATCTCCAGCAACTGCATGTCTGGAATCCCGACTGGTTTCATAACGACGATTGGCGCCGCGCCTTCGAAGAACTGAAAACATCAGGTAAAGTACGCGCCGTCGGAGTCTCTATCAACGACCATCAGCCTGATTCGGCGCTGGAGCTGGTGCAATCCGGCTTGATCGACTGCGTGCAGGTAATTTACAACGTCTTCGATCAGAGCCCCGAGAAAAACCTGTTCCCGTTAACCCAGAAAATGAACGTAGGCGTGCTGGCGCGCGTTCCCTTCGACGAAGGCAGCCTCACCGGGTCGATCACGGAAAGCTCGACATTTCCGCCGGACGATTTCCGGTCGCAATATTTCCAGGGCGATCGCAAAAAACAAGTTGTTGACCACATCTCGGCCATTGAGCGCGATCTCGGCATCACCCGCGATTCCCTGGCCGAAATCGCCCTTCGCTACACAATTTCGCCCCCGGCAGTCTCGTCAACCATCCCCGGGATGCGAACTGTCCGCAATGTCGAGAGAAACGCGGCAGTCTCAGACAAAGGCCCGCTGGATGAAGCCACGCTCACGATTTTGAAGCGCCACGCCTGGGACCGGAATTTCTACGACTAACATTTTTCAGCGCCTCTCGTTTACTCAACGGACTAAGCTGCTTCTCGTGCGCCTTCACATAGCGGAGCACTTCCATGGGATCCGTCCAGGCATGCTGGCGTAGAGCCCATCCGATGGCTTTGCGCAGGAAAAATTCAGGCCGGTCGAGCGACGGCCGCATGCAATCATACAGCAGCTTCAAATCCGTATCGCCCTTGAACTTTAACTGCGCCAGAATCGCGCTGCGCCGTTTCCACAGATCGTCGCACTCGGCCCACTCGCGTAGGATCACTCGCAGCTCTTTCGGATATCGCCGCAGCAGCTCACCCAGCCGGTGACCGGCAATGGTATCCACGTAATCCCACCAGGCTCCGGTTGAGATCATCTCCGCATACAACGGCAATGCGTCCAGCGTCCGGAACTTCTCGTAACTTCGATATCCCGCCAGCTCAATCACTGCGTACCGTTCTTCGCGATAGCGTGCGCCACGCCACAGCGCCAGCGCCGTATCCTGCCATTCCTCGAATGAATCCAGCGGATGTGCCGCCAACACGGCTTTGGTGGCTTTGCGAAACGGCACAGCCGGAATCCCCAGATACGGCATCTCCGATTTCATGTAAGCCTGCATCAACGGCGCTTTGCTTGGATCGGCCAACTCCCGCAGAGCCTTGCGCAGCGCGCGAATCAGCTTCTGGTTAGCCGGCATAGCGCCAGCTTACACGGTTCGACATGCCTAACGTACCAGCGGGAGCACCAGCGCCCTCAGTTCCTTCAGAAACGCGTCCTGCTTCGTGAACACGGCAAAATGACCAGCTCCATCAATCGTCGCGAAAGCTTTTTGAGGAGCATGCAGTGAGTCCAGGTAGCTTTTCGCCAGACTCGTCGGCGTAGTGAAATCCTCAGCGCCCTGAATCACGAACACGGGTACGGCGAATTCACCTCCCAGAAGCTTGGCATCGAGCGTGGATGTCACGGGAACCAGATGCTCGGCGCTCACGTTCTGTCCATCAAACCAGTCATTGATGTCGGCTATCGAGTACCCGGGGGCAGCCAGCGCAAACCCCACCATGGATGCAATAAATACATCCCCTCCTTCAAATCGATTCGACCATTTCCGTTGGACCGCGTAACCCTTGCCGTCCTTATACGGCGGAGGCCCGGCATCCTTCAGTTCCTGGAGAGCCTGGGAATTTTCTTCGTGCGTAGCCTTCTCAATCAGGGCTGCATACGCAACCGCGTAGTTTTGCTTTGGATCGGCAACCTGGCCAGTGCCAACAAACGCATAGAAAAGTTCGGGCCGCGCCTTGGCCATGAAAACTCCCAGGATGGAGCCCCAGGAATGGCCGACGAGCACGATTTTTGGCTTCTGCAACCGTTTCGCTAACAGTTCCGAAAGCTCAATGCCATCCTGAGTCATCCGCTCGATGGTGATGGTGGAGGCCGACGCCTCTCCGTTTCGCCCGAAGGTTCTTCCCGCGCCGCGTTGGTCCCATTGGACGACAGTGAAATACTTCAGCCAGTTGCGAAACCCTGCGTACCCCCAGGGATTAGTGGCATCGCCGGGCCCTCCATGCAACAACAGCAGCACCGGATTCTTGCGGTCTTCGCCGCGAATGGTGATCCATTGCTCAATGCCGCCGATCTTGACATAGCTCGCTTCGTCGATTCCGTTGGGAGCTGTTATCGCATAGTCGCGCGCATTGCGGGCGCGCAAGAACTTCAGCGTCGGCTCCAGTTTCTGGAATTCGGCGGATTCTGATCGCACGGCGGGCGCTTCCTGCGCGTTGAGTGAGGCGATGAACATCAGGGCAGCGGCGAAGCGCCACATCATGGAAGGATTGAGAATCATACCAGGGCTATACCGGCCGATCAGTCTTAGGTTACCGAGGACAACTCACTCGTAACGCAACGAATCAGCCGGATTGACGCGGCTGGCTCGGTTTGCCGGAGCATAAACTGCAACCAGCGCCACAACGCAAAGAACTATAGGAACAGAAACGAAAACCGGCAAGTCATGCACCTGAACACCGAACAGGAAGCTTGTAATTAACCGCGCCAAGCCCCACGCCGCACCAATGCCGGCGACAACACCAGCTACCGCTAGGCTCATCCCCTGCCGCACAACCATATTCCTTACCTGGTGCGACTCCGCACCCAATGCCATCCGGATTCCAATCTCGCGCCTGCGCTGCTCCACCGTGTAGGCCATGAGTCCGTAAATTCCAATCGCCGCCAGCAATAATGCTGTGCTTCCGAACACCGTCATCAGCAGTACGGCGAACCTCTGACGGGCAGTATCGGCCCACACCACTTGATCCATCAAGGCGACGCTGGTTACTGGCAGACCTGTCGCATGCTGCAACTGTTTCTGAATCGCTGGAATCAGTCCGCGCGGCTTGCCTTGTGTCCGAACCACCCATGCCAATGGCAATAGCCGGAGAAAGAGCGCGGTCTCGGCATCCGGAAGCTGCGCTTGCGGGATATACATGATTGGACCCGGCTTGGTGTCCAGCCCCTCGGATCGAATATCGCCAACGATCCCGACGATCTGCCGCACCGGCTCGTCCTTGAACTCCTTCATCCCACCGCCCCGGCCAATTGCGATCCGTTCCCCGAGCGCATTGCCGCCCTTCCAATACTCTTGAGCCATGCGTTCGTTGATCACCACCACTGCCGCCGACTTCGAGTCGTCGCTCACGCTGAATGATCGTCCGCGCTTTATCGGGATTTTCAACACTTCGAAATATCTAGGTGAAACCGTCGCCCATCCCACCCATTGGTTGGTGGAGGAAGCCGCGGCCGGCCGGCTGACTATGTCGAAATTCATATCCCAAGTGGCGCCTGTCAGAGGCAGACAACAGGTGGCGCTCGCGGCCGTCACGCCAGGCAGCGCGCGAAGCTGCGCCAGCCCAATACGAATCGTATCCGCAACACTCGCCGTTTTCGAATACTTGGGACCGGTCAGCAAAACATTCATCGACACGATATTCTTCGCGTCAAATCCCGGATCCACCGCGTACAGTGCGGCGAAACTGCGAATCAATAGCCCCGACCCCACCAGCAGAACTACGGCCAGGCTCACCTCGCTAATCACCAGCAATGCACGAGCCTTGTTCTGCCGCGGGCCACCGCCCGAGCGCCCACTGCCATCCTTCAGGACTGCATTGAGATCCGCGCGCGAACCCTCGAGCGCGGGGAACAACCCAAAAACAATTCCTGTCCCGAGTGATATCAAAAGCGCGAAGCCCATCACTCGCCAATCGATGGTAACGGCCGTTCCGTTCTCACCAACCATCGGCAGACCGGCTGTGTTGATCGCGAGCAACGCTCGAATCCCACCGTAGCCCAGTAGCAATCCGAGCGTACCCCCGGCGAAGGAAAGCAACGCGCTCTCCGTCAGCAGTTGACGGATCATCCTTCCACGCCCCGCACCGATCGCTGCGCGGATGGCGATCTCGCGTCTTCGACTCGCCGCCCGCGCCAGCAGCAAATTCGCAACATTGGCGCAGGCAATCAGCAAAACCAGGCTCACCGCGCCCGCGAGCACCAGCAGCAAAGGACGGTCCCCGCCCACCATGTCTTCGCGGAAGCGCTTGGCAGTGAAACTTTCTTTCGGCCCAAGATCGTCTGGGAATTTGGCGCGGTATTCACGGGTGGAAGCTCCGAATCGCGCCCTGGCCTGATCGAGTGTAATTCCAGGCTTCAACCGTGCCACTACGCCGAAGTAGCTGCCTCGATCGCTGGAGTTCGGATCGATCTGAAACGGCACGTACACATCTGAAAAAGCAACGTACGCGCGTAGCGCCGAAATGTCCCCCACAATCCCAATCACGGTGTGAGCTTCGCCATCGAGAGAGATGGTCTTTCCAAGCATCCCCGGATCGCTCGCAAAACGTCGCTTCCAAAGATCCTGGCTGATCAACACCGCCCGAGGACCGTTCGGCAAATCCTCTTCCTGGGTAAAGGAGCGCCCTCGCAATATGGGTATCCCGAAACAGTGGAAGAAATTCGCTGATACACGTGTGTACTTCCACTGCTCTACTACCTGGGAACCTGTATAGTTCGTCACGGCGGTGAAATAGGCCGATACATCCTGGACGACATCCGATTGAGATCGCCAGTATACGAACCTCGCCCCAGACGCAGCGTTGTCATCGCTGGGCGTTACTGCTAACACCACCAGGCGGTCCGGATCAGGGATTCCGAGCGGCTTCAGCAGCACCGTGTTGACAATCGAAAAAATCGCGGTAGTTCCGCCAATTCCCAGAGCCAGCGCGGCGACAGCCGTGATGGTGAAGCCGGGACTCTTGAGGAACATCCGGATCGAATGCTTTACATCCTGGAAGAAAGCCTCCATTGGCGGACTCTGTATGCCATTGTGCTACATTCATTCACCATCCATGGCCTCCGCCGACAGCGTCCGGACGCACAGCGCCGAACTCAAGAAGGAACTCGGCCTCCGCGATCTGGTGCTCACGCAAATCCTGTATGTCGTCGGCTCGCACTGGGTAGGGACCGCGGCCAAGCTGGGCGCATCGCAGATCGTCTTCTGGCTGTTGGCCCTGCTCCTTTTCTACGCTCCGCTGGCCGCTGTCGTGATCCATCTGAACCGCGCCATGCCGCTCGAAGGCGGCCTCTATCAATGGGCCAAGCTCGGATTCAACGATTTCGTCGGATTCCTGGTCGGCTGGAATCTCTGGCTGTACATCATCGTGTTCATGTCGTCGCAAGGCATGGCGATAGCCACCAACATCGCCTACGCGCTTGGCTTCGACCAGCTAGGAGCCAACAAATGGTTCATTCTTGTCGTCACCAGCGCGCTGGTAGCATTTCTGATCGTCGTAACCGTGCTCGGCCTTTCCGTCGGAAAGTGGTTTCAGAACGCCGGCGGCGTAGCGCAGATCATAACATTTGGAACACTGCTGCTGATTCCATTCCTCAGCCTGCGCAGCGGAGCGCTGCACGAGTATCATCCACTCTCGATCGCCATGCCGGCCGTTTCACTGCTCAGCCTGAACGTCTTCGGCAAATTGTCCATGGGCGCGTTCAGCGGATTTGAATACGTTGCGATTCTCGCGGGCGAGTGCAAGAGCCCGGCGCGTACCATCGGCCGGTCCGTTTTAATCGCGTCACCGATCATCGCTCTGATGTTCATCCTAGGCACCAGCGCGATCCTGGCGTATGTTTCGCCCGATCAAGTGGATCTGGTCGGCCCCATCCCGCAAGTGCTGAGCATCGCTTTCCACCGTTTCCCATGGGCGGGAATCATCGGACCGCTCGTGATTCTGCTATTAGTGGCCCGGCAACTCGGCGCATGCACGCTCGCGGTAGCCGGAAGCACACGCCTTCCGATGGTAGCCGGCTGGGATCATCTGCTCCCCGAGTGGTTTTCAAAACTTCACCCCAAATACAAGACCCCCGTGAATTCCATACTGTTCGTTGCGGCCATGATCCTGATCACAGGCCTGGTGAGTCTCGCGGGCGCTGGCCAACAGGAAGCATTTCAAATTCTCGATAACGCCTCAGGAATCTTCTACGCGTTAGCCTACCTGGTGATGTTCGCCCTACCGATCGCCAATCGGCACGCTCCGCTATGGCTCCGGGCCGCAGCCGCATCCGGATTCGCAGTTACGCTGCTCTACTCAATCCTTTCGATATTCCCAATCATCCAGGTAGAAAGCTGGTTCAAGTTCGGCGCCAAGATCGGGGGCGTGGTAGTGTGTGCGAACGCGCTCGGCGCGGCACTGTTCTGGATAGAGCACAAGAAGAGCTTGGCCGCGAATGAACGCAAATAAACGCGAATAAAACTCGTCAGCGATTTGCGTTCATTCGCGTTCATTCGCGGCCTAATAGCCTTTGCCCCATCGCCGCGCGCTAAAATCGGATCTTATGCGGCTCCGCGTCGTCTTATGCGCGTTCTTCCTCGCCGGGACCCTCCTGGCCCGCCAACCCGTACTCGCGCAACACGCCATGGTGGTGGCGCAGGAACCGCTGGCGGCCGACGTCGGACTCGCTGTTCTCAAGGCTGGTGGCAACGCCGTCGACGCCGCGGTTGCGGTGGGATTCGCGCTGGCCGTTACTTACCCCTTCGCCGGAAATATCGGCGGTGGCGGCTTCATGCTGATTCGGTTCGCGGATGGAACTACAACGTTCATCGATTTCCGGGAGAAAGCCCCGCTCAGCGCCGCTCGCAATATGTATCTGGATGCCGACGGCAAAGTCACCAAAGATAGCGTAATCGGCTGGCGCGCCTGCGGCGTTCCCGGCTCCGTCCGCGGATTCGGATTGGCCCACGAAAAGTACGGCAGCAAGCCGTGGGCGGAGTTGCTCAATCCAGCCATCCAACTGGCGACCGGTGGATTTCCTCTGACATATCAATTTTCGCAATCGCTGATCAGCGGAACCGCGAACTATAAGCTGCTATCGCAATTCCCGGAATCGAAGCGAATCTTCCTGACACCGCGTTACGGCGATAGTTTATCTCAACCTGAATTGGCCGCTACTTTGACGCGCATTCGCGACAACGGGCCCGCAGATTTCTACGAGGGAGAAATCGCTCATAAGCTCGCCGCCGCCATGGAATCGAACGGCGGATTGATCACCCTCGACGATCTGAAACAATATCGAGCCGTTGAGCGAACGCCGCTGCGCGGTCATTATCGCGATTACGAAGTAATCACCGCGCCCCCACCGAGCTCAGGCGGTATCGGGATTCTGCAGATGCTCGGAATGCTGGAAAGCTCCGGCTACGAAAAATCCGGCGCCGGATCCGCGGCGTCCATCCACTACGTAGCCGAAACCATGCGCCGCTTCTACGCCGATCGCAGCGAATATTTCGGCGATCCCGATTTTTTCAAAGTGCCTGGGTCGAAGCTTCTAGACCCGCGCTACATCGCGAGCCGCCGCGCCTCCATCGACCCTCAGCGCGCCACGCCAAGCCAGCGGATTCGCGCCGGCAATCTGGCCCCCTATGAGAGCACCGAAACCACGCATTTCAACATCATGGATAGCGACGGCACCACTGTAGCAGTCACCTACACTTTGAACGGTGGATATGGCAACGGCGTTACGGTCCCTGGCCTCGGGTTCCTTTTGAACAACGAAATGGACGACTTCGCCGCCAAACCGGGCGAGGAAAACATGTTCCACTTGATACAGGGCGAGGCCAATGCCGTTCAGCCGGGCAAGCGTCCTTTATCTTCCATGACGCCAACAATCCTGACGCGCGACGGCAAAGTCTTCATGGTGCTGGGCGCGCCTGGTGGATCGCGCATCATCAGTGGCGTGCTGCAGGTAATTTTGAACGTGGTGGACTTTCACATGAACGTGCAGGAAGCTGTGGATTGGCCGCGCTTCCATCACCAATGGATGCCGGATCACTTGTACCTGGAGAAAGGGATTTCCCCGGATACCACTGCGATCCTGCGTGGAATGGGCCACAAAATCGCTCCCTACGACAACACGAATCCGGTAGTCGCGCGCGTGGAAGCGATCGTGAACTCGAACGGCTGGCTGCAGGGCGCCGCCGATGGCCGAGGCAACGCCAAGGCGGAAGGATACTAGAACGTTCTTCGGTTCTTCAGTTCTTCGGTTCATCGGTTCTGGCCGTCCGGAACTCCGAACTGAAGAACCGGAGAACTGAAGAACCGAAGAACGGTTTTTATGGAGCATGTTTTATCGACACATCTGTTCGTCAACCATCGGCTCAATACGGTTTGGTTAGACAAGATCCGTCTGGCTGGAGTGCCCGCGGTGGAGATATTCTGCGCTCGGCAGCATCTAGATTATCGCGATCGGGCGCAGATCAACGAGCTGGGTCACTGGTTCCGGGCTTCCGAAATGAAGCTGCATTCGCTCCACTCGCCGATGTACAGCGACGACGTGTGGGGACGTTCCGGCCCCAACTCGCATATCAATATCACGGAGCCGGTGAAATCCAAGCGCCTGCTCATGATCGATGAAATCAAGCGCGCACTGGATATCGCCGACGTGATTCCATTCCGTTATCTCATCCAGCACCTCGGAGTCTTCGAAGAGGAGTACGACGAATTCAAAGTGGAGGCGGCGTTCACCGCTCTCGAAGAAATCAATCTGTTTGCACGCGAACGCGGCGTGGAAGTGCTGCTCGAAAACATTCCCAATCAGCTTTCCAGCGCCGAGCGTCTGTTGACATTTCTCGAGCTCACGCACTTGAAGATGAATTTCTGCCTGGATGTCGGCCACGCCAACATGAAGGAAGGCGTTTCCACCGCTTATACAATTTTGAAAGGCCGCATTCGATCCACGCACTTGCACGACAACAACGGCAAGGAGGACAGCCACCTGTTCCCGTTCTTTTCAGAAGGGGGAACCATCGACTGGAAAAGCACCATGGAGTTGCTCCGCACCGGCGCAGGTCAATTTCCCCTTCTTCTGGAGCTGCGCGAGCCGCACGAGCTGCCTTTTCCGCAATCGCTAGAGATGGTAAAACAGATTTTCGAAAAGCTGGAGACCATCTAATGCACCGTGGGGCAGGCGCTCTCGCCTGCCAACCAATCTCTTAACCACCCCATGCCCTACTCCCGCATCCGAATCGAAGACGCCGCCAGCCACACCGGCGAACCCGTGGAAATCGCGGGTTGGCTCTACAATCTCCGCAAATCCGGCAAGATCGTGTTCCCGTTACTGCGCGACGGCACCGGCATCATGCAATGCGTTGCCGTGAAAGCGAATCTCGACGAAGCGCTGTTTGAAACCCTGAAGAATCTCACCCAGGAATCCGCGCTGATCCTCCGCGGCAAGCTTCGCGCCGAACAGCGTGCACCCGGCGGTTACGAAATGGACGTCGAGGGCGCCGAAGTGATCGATCGTGTTCCGGAATCGAACCCCTATCCGATCACGCCCAAGGAGCATGGCCCCGATTTCCTCATGGACCATCGCCACCTCTGGCTGCGCAGCAAACGGCAGCATTCGGTAATTCGCGTGCGCCACGCAGTGATCAAAGCGGTGCGCGATTATTTCGATTCGCACGGCTTCACACTAGTGGATACGCCCATCTTCACGCCCGCCGCGTGCGAAGGCACCACGACGTTATTCGAAGTAAATTATTTCGACGACGAGAAAGTGTTTCTCACGCAATCGGGACAGCTCTATAACGAAGCCGACGCGATGGCGTTCGGAAAAGTCTACTGTTTCGGGCCCACCTTCCGCGCCGAGAAATCCAAAACGCGCCGCCATCTCACTGAATTCTGGATGGTGGAACCGGAAATGGCCTACGCCACGCTTGACGACGTGAAACAGTTGGCCGAGGAGTTGGTAGTCTTCGTAGTGGGCCGCGTGCTGGAAAATCGCCGCACAGAGCTGCAGGCGCTGGAGCGTGACATCAGCAAGCTCGAAACTGTGAAAGCGCCCTTCCCGCGCATGACGTACGATGACGCAGTAAAAGCCCTGCAAGCCCGCGGCAGCGAGATTCAATGGGGCGGCGATTTTGGCGGTCCCGATGAGACCATGATCACCGAAGGGCTCGACCGGCCGTTGATGGTGGATCGCTACCCGACGCAAGTTAAGGCGTTTTATTTCGAGCCCGACCCGGATCGCCCCGAACTGGCCCTGGGCGTGGATGTGATCGCTCCCGAAGGCTACGGCGAAATCATCGGCGGAGGCCAGCGCATCCACAATTTGGACTTACTGATGAAGCGTCTGGAAGAACACAAGCTGCCGCCGGAAGCCTTCAACTGGTATATCGACCTGCGCAGGTACGGCAGCGTCCCGCACGCCGGTTTCGGCATGGGCATCGAGCGCTTTGTAGCCTGGATGTGCGGCCTGGAACACATAAGAGAAACCATCCCCTACCCAAGGATGCTCTACAGGACCCGCCCATGATGACCGCCGCGCAGTCCCCAGCCCCCAGTCCCCAGCCCCGAGTATGCAAAAGTCCCACATCGCGATCATAGGTGCACCGCTCGATCTCGGCTCCGGGCGCCGCGGCGTCGACATGGGACCGTCCGCGGTCCGCGTAGCCAATCTCAACGGTCGACTGGCCGAGCTGGGCTACGTCGTGGAAGACCTCGGCAATGTGCCCGTGGTGCAGCCGGAAAGTCAGCCCGAAGGACAACCGCAGGCGAAGTATCTTCCGCAGATCACCGAAACCTGCGTGCGCTTGGCGGAGATGGTGGCGCAGGCGCTGTCTGAGGACAAGTTTCCGCTGGTTCTCGGCGGCGATCATTCCATTGCCGTAGGTACGGTATCGGGCGTATCCAAACACCTGCGCGAGCGCAAAGGAAAGCTGGGCATGATCTGGATCGATGCGCATACCGATATGAACACGCCGAGTACAAGCCCCAGCGGCAACGTGCATGGAATGCCGCTGGCGTGCTGTATCGGGGCCGGCCCCGACGAGTTGACCCGGATTTTCGGCTTCTCGCCCAAAGTGGATCCCTCTAATGTCGCGCTGGTGGGCATTCGCTCGGTGGATGAAAAAGAGCGCGTCAATGTCCAACACTCCGGCGTCCACGTTTTCACCATGCGCGATATCGATGAGCGCGGCCTCGGGCCAGTGATCGAAGAGGCCATCCGTATCGCAGGCTCTGGAACCGCTGGGTTTCATGTCTCGCTCGATATGGACGCCGTCGATCCGCAAGAGGCGCCCGGAGTGGGAACGCCGGTGCGCGGCGGCATCACTTACCGGGAAGCGCACCTTGCCATGGAAACGCTGAATGACACAGGTAAGATGTTGTCCATGGAAGTGGTGGAAGTAAACCCCGTAATAGATGAAGTGAACCGAACAGCCGTCTTAGCCGTCGAATTAGTAATGTCGGCCATGGGAAAGAGGATTCTGTAGTTCTAGATGAAAAAGCGCGTAGCGGTTATTTACGGAGGGCGCAGCGGCGAGCATGAAATTTCGCTCCGCTCCGCTCAATCCATCATCGATGCTCTGGACCCGGAGAAGTACAAGGTCCTGCATTACCTGATTTCGAAAGAAGGCAAATGGAGTCCGCGGCCCATCGTGCCGGAGCCGAATGGCAACCCCGAGATCGATGTCGTCTTCCCGGCTTTGCACGGCACTTTTGGCGAAGATGGCACGCTGCAAGGTCTGCTGGAGCTCGCGGGTCTGCCGTATGTTGGTGCGGGCGTCCTGGCATCATCAGTCTCCATGGATAAAGAAGTGATGAAGCGCCTGGCCAAAGAGCGCGGCTTGCCGGTGGTGGATTACATGGTGTATTCGAGCGGATATCTGGCCGAACCGGGCAGCTCTTTCTGGAAGTCCAAGTTTCCGGTATTTGTGAAACCCGCCAATCTAGGTTCCTCGGTGGGAATTTCGAAAGTGAATAATTGCGCGGAATTGGAGCCCGCGCTGGAGCTGGCAGCGTCTTTCGACCGCAAGGTAATTGTGGAGCGCGGCATCGTGGGCCGCGAGTTCGAGTGCGCCGTCCTCGGCAATGAAGAGCCAATCGCTTCGGTTCCATGTGAGATTCTCCCGTCGCGGGAGTTTTACGACTATGACGACAAGTATCTGCTCGAGAAAGCCGGGACCGTGATCCCGGCGGATCTCTCGCCCGAACAAACTGACGAATTGCAGCGGCTGGCTGTGGAATGCTATCGCGCCGTCGAGTGCGAAGGATTGGCCCGCGTGGATTTTCTGCTGGAAGCTTCCTCGAACCGCCTCTTCATTAACGAGATCAATACCCTTCCCGGATTCACGTCCATAAGCATGTACCCTAAGATGTGGGAGTATTCAGGGTTGCCCATGCCGAAATTAGTGGACCGGCTCATCGAGCTGGCTCTCGAGCGGCATGCGGCCAGGCAGCACCTGCGCTATTCGAAGTAGATGATTTTTCCTTTTTTATTTTTACTCGCGGCTCCCAAATCCACGGCGGATCTGGATAGCTCGCTGAAGCGCTTCACTGAAGTACTGGCCACAGTGCAGCGCGAAGCCGCCGATCCCGTGAACACGGAAGGCGCGGTCTATCAGGGAGCCATTCCCGGCATGCTGCGGCGCCTGGATCCGCACTCCATTTTCTTCGATCCGCAACAGTATGAGCAGCTCAAGGAGATGGAAAAGTCGGAGCGCAAGGGATTCGGCACCGTCGTTTCCATCCTGCCGGGGCGCGTCATTGTGCTGCAGGCCCTGTCTGGTACGCCATCCGCCAAAGCGGGATTGCAGCCTGGCGATGAAATCGTGGCTGTCAACAATGTCGCTCTGGCGCGTCTCGAGTTCGAACAGATTATTGGATTCTTAAGCGAAGCCCGCCAGCACCAGGCCCAATTGATCGTGCGCCGTCCGGCCAATGCCCGGCTGCTGCAGTTTGTCCTGGATCCCGCGCTGGTGGATTCTCCGAGCGTAGACCGAACCTTTCTCCTCCAACCCGATATCGGCTACGTGCGCGTCAACGCATTCGATCCGCAAACCGCGAAGCAATTGAAAGATGCCATCGAAAGCTTGGGAGGCGACAAGCTGAAAGGCCTGGTGCTGGATCTGCGCGATAACGGCGGCGGCGTAGTGCAGGCAGCTCTCCAGGCAGCTTCCTATTTTTTGAAGCCTGGACAAAGAGTGCTGAGCGTGAAAGGAAGAAGCATCGAGGGACAGGATGTCGACGCTCCCGCGGACGCAGCCGTGTACCGCTTTCCGCTGGCCGTGCTGGTAAACGCAAAGACCGCGAGCGCGTCTGAAATTTTGTCGGGCGCTTTGCAGGATCACGATCGCGCAACCATTTTGGGCGAGCCCAGCTTCGGAAAAGGGCTGGTCCAAAACGTGTTCCCGTTATCCGGAAACACCGCCATGGCGCTCACCACGGCCTTTTATTACACCCCCAGCGGCCGGTCCATTCAAAAACCGATCACCACCGGCCAGCTGGAAGTGGAGAAACAGAAGGAACAATTCCATACTGATTCCGGCCGCATGGTGACCGGCGGAGGCGGCATTCAGCCGGATGTTTACGTCGAGCCGGAGCCGGTCACTCGCCTGCGCATGGCGTTGGATGCTAGCGGCACCTTCACGTCCTTCGCCACCGCCTATATCCAGAAACATCCGATCACAGCGAACTTCCAGGTATCCGCGTCGGATCTCGAAGACTTCCAGGTCTACGCGTCAGAGCGCAGTATCCAACCTTCAGTGGGTGAGTGGGTGAAGGAACGCCCCTGGGTGCAAAGCCGCTTGAAGCAGGAGATCTTCAATCAGGCGCTGGGCGTCGCGAAAGGCGACGAGGTGGAAGCGCAGCGAGATCCAGTGGTGCAAGCCGCGATCCAAAAATTGGTGCCGTGAAACCCCGCTGGTGGCTGGTAACTGGTGCCTGGCTGCTAGCGCCCAGCAACCGCCTTCCGCTGCAAGCTCGCGCGTACCGCGTGCGTAATCATTGGGAGCACCGATATGAAGATCACCAACAATACGAATTTCTCGAAATTGCGGCGCACCAGCCCGACTCCGCCCAAGCCATAGCCCAGGACCGTCATCGAAAAAACCCAGCCGGCCGCTCCAAAAACGTCAAACGACAAAAACCGCGAGTATTGCATCTTGCCGACGCCTGCCACAAAGGGCGCGAAAGTGCGGATGATGGGCACAAACTTCGCGTAGATGATGGTCTTGCCGCCGTGCTTCTCGTAAAAAGCATGCGTACGCTGCAAGTGCTCCTGCTTAAAGAAGCGTGAATCCGGGCGATTGAAAATTGCTGGACCAGCACGCCGCCCCAGCAGATAACCACACCAATCCCCCGCGAGGCAGGCGCAGATAAGCAACAGCATAATAATGCCGAGGTTCAGTTGGCCGGCTCCCGCAACCACTCCGATAGTGAACAGTAAGGAGTCGCCCGGCAGCACGAAGCCAACCAATAGGCCCGTCTCCGCGAAAACAATGCCGGTCAACATAGCGTAGCCCAACCACCCCGACATGACGGTGGACAGCAGTTGAATCAAACGCTCCGGAGTGGTGAGCGTCCGCAGGAAGTCCAGCAGGGTGTGAATCATTCGCGAGAGGACTAAGAGCGATAGCGATCTTGAATCCGGTCCAGCACATTCTTGTGGATCTTGACCTTGCCCTTTTGGGAAAGATACTCGATTACGCTATCCCGCACCAGTTCGAAGCGCTCGCGACTTTTCTTGTCTTTCAATTGCTTCACAATCGTATCGCGCTCTTGTCCCATCTTGCTCAGGTCCGCAGTAGATCGCTCCACGATTTTAACCAGAACGGTTTGAGTCCCGACGTTGAGCGGGCCGATGACAGTGCCCACCGGCTTATCGAAGGAATCACCCAAATACCGCGCGTCGCCAAGACCCTCCACGGCCCCGGTGCGATTGAACGGCGTGCTGGTCTTCACTTCCAGCCCCACGGCCTTGGCGGCAGCCTGCAGGTCGCCCCCGTTCGCCTTCTCGATCTCGGCCGCTTTATTCGCCTTTTCGGTCGCCAACGCCACGCCCCTTTCCTGGCTGTACCGGGTACGCACGCGCGCTTCCGCTTCTGCAAAATCAGCGGGGTGTGGCGGATTGACCTGGGTAACCATCGCGATGACCAGCTTCTCGCCGGACTGTATCACCTGACTGACCGCGCCTTTCTGCATCGATGTTATGGCGCCACCCACCTGAACATCGTTTCCTAACTCAGGAACGGTATCTCCGGCCTTGAGATTGTCAACCTTGACAAAAAGCAGGCCCAGGTGGCTCGCAATTTGCTGCGCGTTCTGAGGGAATTTCACCAGCTCCGTGTGAGCTTGGTCCGCAAGAGCCTGCATGCGTTCGTTGAGGCTTTGGCTCTTGAGGCCGGTCACCACTTCATTTCTGACCTCGTCTAGAGGACGCAAATGGGCGTCCTCTTTCTCCATCACCTGCACGATATGGAAACCGTAATTGGTGGCGACCACGTCGCTGATTTGACCCGCCTTTAAAGCAAATGTGGCCTTTTCGAATTCAGGCACCATCTGGCCTCTCATCACCCAACCCAGATCGCCACCCTTGGAGGCGTTGCTTTTGTCATCGGAGTTCTCTTGCGCGAGTTTTGCGAAATCCGCTCCGGCTTTGATCTGTTTCAACAGATCTTCCGCTTTGGCCTTCAGCTTGGGGCCATCGGCCGCCGGCTTGTTCAGGATGGAGACCAGGATATGGCGTGCCTTCACGCGTTCCTTGGTGCGGAACTGATCTTTGTGGGAGTTATAGTAGCTTTGCACTTGCGTGTCGGAAACCTGAATGGACTCGCCAATCTTGATTTGATCGGCTACGATCAACTGAACATTGCGGGATTCGGGCGCCATAAAGAATCCCCGGTTCTTCTCGAAGTAAGGCTTCAACTCCTCGGGAGTAGCTTTCACCTCGCTAGCCAGCTTCGCCGGATCGAATGCAATGTAGTCCACCTTCGCCATCTCATTGCGCCGCCGGTATTCCGCCTCCACCTCGGCCGGCGAAACGAAAGCGCCTTGCATGGCAATGTCCCGAATGTTCTCCGAGAGCAGGCCTAGGCGAAGATTGCCTTCGTATTCTGGCACGGTCAGGTTTAATTGCTGCTCGATAAACATCTGATATTGTTGCGGAGTAAGAGCCGCAACCTGAGGGTTGGACCGGATCTCGGCGGCCAGCTGATCATCCGAGACCTCGAAACCGAGCTGCTTGGCGGCATACGCCATGGCGCGATCGCTAATAACCTGCTCCGCGATTTGAGGAACGATGGAAGCTGCCATTTCAGGTGGAACCTGGCTGCCTCGGAAAGCCACCCGGATGCCCTGTTCCACTTGGCGGGTGGTAACCGTCTCCGTCCCGATCTCCGCCACAATCTGGTCGTTGGCTCCCCCGCCGGTTGGTGTGCCGGCTCCAGGAATAAGATAAAGCAGCATGGACAGTGCAACCACGCCGAGAACTACGCTCAGAAGGATCTTCTTGCCTTTCTGGCTGCTGCGAAACAAATCGAACATCTGTGAGAGCTCCTAGAAAAGACGGTGGGCTTGGCTAAGTTTCATTATAACCAACCCACCCCAAAACACACCACCGCACAAACCAAACAATCCAAACCCGTGAACCCATCGATTTGCCTCCTCTTCACCAAGCTGGCAAAGTGTGGCAAAGTGATAGCTGGCGATGGAATCACGAACCCAGGCCGGCGTCTCGGAAGCGCAAGCAGCCGTCGATCTGCTGCCCTTTGAGCCCCTTCCCGCTCTCCGCTCCAGCGCGCTGCTCGACGACAGCTCCCTCGCCGACAATCGTGGCCAGCGCATCGGAATTCTAATCGTCACCTTCAACGCCGTAACCACCCTAACCAAGGTATTGAAGCGCATCACGCCCAATGTCTGGAAAAACGTCGAAGAGATTGCGGTCTTCGATGATGCTAGTTCG
Organism: Bryobacteraceae bacterium; assembly: GCA_050011295.1. Classification (GTDB taxonomy): domain Bacteria; phylum Acidobacteriota; class Terriglobia; order Bryobacterales; family Bryobacteraceae; genus Palsa-89. Next base: position 7,581 of record JBEKJJ010000053.1, on the reverse strand, counting down.
GACGCCACCTATGAGTTGGCGATGGGTCTTAAGCATTTTCGCCAGCTCGAGAAACTTCAAGTCCTGTCGAATTCGAAGAACCTGGGTTATGGCGGCAACCAAAAAGCCGGCTACCGCTATTTCATGGAAAAGGGTTTCGATATCGTGGTGCTCCTCCATGGCGATGGCCAATACGCCCCCGAAATTCTATCGCATCTCTACCACCCCATCGTCCGCGGCGAAGCGGACGCGGTATTCGGCTCCCGCATGCTGAAGACCTACGGCGGTCCGCTCAAGGGCGGCATGCCGCTGTACAAATACGCCGGGAACCGCATCCTGACCACGTTCGAGAATTATGCGCTCGGAATGAATCTCACCGAGTTTCATAGCGGATACCGCGCCTACAGCCTGCACGCATTGCGCAACATCGATTTCTCGCACATGACCGATGATTTCCACTTCGATACGGAAATCATCATCAAACTCAATCATCAACGCTACCGGATCCACGAGGTGCCCATCCCCACCTATTACGGCGATGAGATTTGTTATGTCAACGGGATGCACTACGCCCGCGACGTTGCTCGCGCCGTGCGCAGGTACAGCCAGACTCGCCGTTCGGTGCGCTGTTTCCCGGAATTCCAAGAATATTTCGTTCACTACCCCATCAAACACAGCAAGTCGTCGAGCCACTATTTCGCGCGTCAGATGGTGGGGTCCAATCAGGATGTGCTCGATATCGGCGCCGGAGAAGGCTTCTTCGCGGCGGAGCTGGCCGCGAATGGAAACCGGGTGACGGGCATCGACAACCGTTTGAGTCCCGTGGAAACATCGCGATTCGAACGATACTTCACAGCTGACCTCGAGGACGGCATCGCCCAAGTGATTCGCCAGTTGAGCGGCCAGCGCTTCGACCGGGTTTTGTTGTTGGACGTGTTGGAGCACCTCCGGAGCCCGGAAATGATCCTGCGCCAGGCTCAGGAGGTTTTGAAGCGCCAGGGCCTGTTGATTGTCTCGCTGCCCAACATCGCGAATATCTACGTCCGCCTGACGTTGTTGTTCGGCCGGTTCGACTATTCCGAGCGAGGCTTGTTGGATAAAACCCATGTCCGGTTCTTCACTCGGAAAACCGCCCGGCGCCTGCTTGAGTCAAACGGATACTCCATCGTGGAAGAAGCGCAAACCGTAATCCCATTGGAATTAGTTCTTGGCTGGCGGCCGGAAAACCTGATCATGCGGGCGTTGAACCGCGTTCTGGCAGCCGCCACCTGGATGTTCCCCGGGCTCTTTGGATATCAAGTGATGTTCGTAGCGCGAGCAGCCGCGCCCGCGCCCGCCCATCCGGAATGAGAATTGTGCCGCGCCTGCTTGCGCATCCCCTGACGCGGGGCTGCGACATCAACGATCCTTCCACTACCTCCCTGCGGCGCAGCATTGTTCAAAGTAAGCCGTTCGTCAGGCGGATCTACGATGAGTGGTATCGAAAAATAGCGGATCAGCTTCCCCATGTGTCCGGCCAAGTTTTGGAAATCGGTTCAGGCGCAGGCTTCCTGGCCGGCTATATTCCAAACCTGGTCACCTCCGAAATTTTTGCCGTGCCGGAAGTCCGTTGCGTGCTGGACGGATGCGCGCTTCCATTCCGCAGCGGTTCACTCAGAGCCATTGTGATGACCAATGTGCTGCATCATATTCAAGAACCGCGCGCCTTCTTCGAGGAGGCGGTCCGATGCCTGCACCCCGGCGGAGCCGTGATTCTGATTGAGCCGTGGGTCTCCACCTGGTCGCGCCTGATCTACCGGAATCTGCATCACGAGCCGTTTTCGCCTGAAGAACCAGGCTGGAGCCATTCGCTCGCGGGCCCACTGTCGGGAGCCAACGGCGCCCTTCCCTGGATTATTCTAGAACGCGACCGCTCGCTTTTCGAAGCACAATTCCCCGGCCTGGCAGTTTCAAAAACCGAACTGCTGATGCCCTTTCGATATCTCGTTTCCGGTGGAGTGGGCCTGCGCTCGCTAATGCCCGAGATTACATTCCGCTTCTGGGAGCTGCTCGAATCGAGTCTAAAGCCCTGGATGAACGCCTGGGCGATGTTTGCATTGGTAGTAGTGAAGAAGAGCCCCAGTTAGAATCCAGGAGCCAGAATCCAGGAGCCAGAACTCCCTCCCCGATCTACTTCCGCCTCAGCTCCATCGGCACCCTCTGCCGATCAAACTCCGCATACTGCAACACCCACTTCACCGCGAGCTCCTGCGGGATATAACAGACCCGGTCGTCGCACGCCTGATACCGCAGAGTTCCCTCCACCGTGAATCTTCCGGAACTGTCGAGCCTCGGCCGCACCTTCGCGTCCTGCCCGATCGTTATGTCTCGCGTCAGCTGGAAATGATCGCGATACACAGGCACTGTTTCATCAATCGCCGCCAAGTGCAGTTTCTCGGAAGCTGGATAGCTAACCTCATGCGCGGCCGCGGCGTCCGATTCCTTCATTTTCCAGTCAATCGGAATGTAGCCTTCCACCCCAGGAGCGTACACATGCATGTTCGGTTTCATTTCGATGTCGAGCGTCAGCGACACCCGTTGGCCCGCCGCAACCAACAAATTGCTAGCCCCAGCTTCAAGCTTGAGCTGCTTGCCTTCCACTTCGCTCCGCGCCGCTTCCGGTCGAAAACCGAACTGACGCATCAAAATGTCAGCGGACGTGTCGCGCTCTGTATAATCGTCTTCGAAATATTTCGCCGTGATGACAGCCTGCGCGTTCAGTACAAAGGACCCGGGATAGGGAACACCGAAAAAGGGGCTGTCCTTCGGCAAGCTTTCATTCAGAATCCCCAATTCCCGGATGACCCTCGAATCCGGGTCCGACAACAACGGAAAGTGAATCCCGCGGCGCTCCGCAAAATTGTGAAGTATCGCTACGCTGTCATAGCTGATAGCCGCCACGCCCAGGCCAAGTTTGCGGAATTCAGCCTGATTCTGCTCCAGCTCGACCAGCTGGGCTTTGCAGTAAGGTCACCAATCCGCGGATCGATAAAACACGATTACCGCGCCCTTGGGTCCCAGTAAGTTACTCGAATTGTGTAACCTGCCATCCTGATCCGGCAGTTCGAATGCGGGCAACTTACTACCTACCGCAGGGCCGTACTCCCGCCCCAGCAAACTGCAAGAAACCAGTAGAAATAACAGCGCCCGGCTACGCCTTATTGCCCCCATATCCTTTATGGTACGCATATGGTACGCAACTCGCGGCCCAAACGGATGTTAATTACTCTTAATGGGTCTAAAGCCCCAAACCCTCTTGATTCGGGACGGACAAGTGGGTAAGCTTGAACGCAGCGGTGGGCCAAGCAGTATGCTCATCGAGAAAAACAAGTCTACCAAGGGAGGCAGTTTGATGAATCGCAGAAAATTTACCATCGCTCTCGGAACCGCGACTGCGGGTTTGGTTGCCGGATCCGCGCTCTTCGGGCAGGATGACACCACCAAGACGAAGAAGACGAAAAAGGCCAAGCACGATTGCGCCGGCAAGAACACCTGTAAGGGACAGGGCGGCTGCAAGACTGGCGACAACGGCTGCTCGGGAAAGAACTCCTGCAAGGGCAAGGGCGGTTGCGCCGTTCCTCCGAAAAAGTCGTAGTAGCTCCTAACTTCTGAAGTCCGTTGGACTTTAATAGAATGCGGGGAGCGAAGCCACTCGGGACCGCTCCCCGAACTTGATCCTCTCCTTTCTCCTGGATGTTCCCCTCCGTAAGATTCACGCTCTTTTTGACATTTTCAACGCTCGCCTTTTGCGCGGACTACCAGATCGAAGCCAACATCCGCTACGGCCCCTATCCGGAGAATGTATTGGACATCATCCAGTCGCCCGCGCCAGCCTTGAAGAACCGCCCCGGTGTAATCGTCATTCACGGCGACGGCGCCAAGGAGCGCACCATCGAACAATTCTGTGTGCCGCTGGTGCAGCACGACTTCGTCGTCGCGAATGTGGAGTATCGATCGCCCGAAACCTCAGACGCGAAAGCGGCAGTGAATGATGTTCTGGAAGCTGCTCAATGGTTCCACAATCACGCCGCGCGCTTCAAGGTGGATCCGGAGCAGATCCTGGTGCTGGGCGAATTCACGGGAGGATACTTGGCGCTGATGCTTGGTATGACGCCGGCCTCCGCCGATCTTGGACCGGTAATCAAAGTCTCGGCCGTGATCAATTTCTACGGCCCCTCCGACATCGCCGGCCTGTCACCGATCACCTACGCCCGTAGAGGGCTCCCGCCCATCCTAACCGTTCACGGCGATGATCAGGGTGCGAGCATGACGAAAGCGTTGAAAGATGCCGGTGCCGACGCGGAGTTGATTATTGTCCCCGGCGGCCAGCACGAACTCCAGCCAGGCGAGATGACGAGGCTCTGGCCCCAAATCTTCAAATGGCTAAAAAAACGCAAGGTCGGCACGTAGCCACGAACGAGAAACGGGAAACGGGAATGGCTTTACTAACGTTGGTTCGCCACGGCCAAGCTTCCTTCCTTCAGGAAAATTACGACAAACTCTCCGAACGCGGCGAATTGCAATCCCGCATTCTAGGCGAATATTGGTTGCGAACCGGCGCCGCGTTCGACCAGGTCTACTATGGTCCTGCGTGCCGACATCTGCGCACCGGCGACATCGTGGCCGAAGTCTATCGCCAGTCTGGCGCCTTCTGGCCGCAGCCAGTGACGCTGCCCGAGCTGGATGAGTATCCCGGCATCGAAGTAGTGCGAACCTTCCTGCCCGGCCTGATGGAAACGCACGAAGACATTCGCGCCCTCGAAGCCGAATTTCGCCAGGCCGGCGAACAAGATGTCGCATTCCGTCTCTTCGACAAACTTTTCGCGCGCATCACCCGCATGTGGGTAAACGAAGAACTCGATTCGCCCGACGTCGAACCCTGGAAGGATTTCTGCGCGCGCATCAATCGTGGCATCGCCCTGATCCGCGAATCGGCCGGCAAGAATGCGCGCATCGCCGTCTTCACCTCAGGCGGAGTGATCGCCGCCACTGTTCGAAAGGCTCTCGATCTCTCGCCCCAGAAAACTCTGGAACTGAGCTGGACATCGCGCAACGCCAGCTACACCGAATTCCTGTTTTCCCCTGAGCGATTCTCGCTGGCAAGCTTCAACAACCACCCGCACCTGGAAAACGAAGACCTCTTGACCTACCGGTAAGTGACTTACCCCACCCGTCTCGCCACCACCAACGTAATATCATCCGCCGGCGGCGCCCCACCCGTAAACTCCTGCACCCGCTGATTGATCGATTCAATAATGGACTTCGCTGAATCGCGGCTCAACTCCGCCAGCGTTGCTGCCAACCGATCCTCGCCGAACTCTTCGTCCACATCCGGACGAGCCGCCTCAGTGACACCATCGCTGTACAACACCACCACATCGCCCTGTTCCAACTGGCAGGTTCGCTGTTCATACTGCGCATTCGCCAGAATCCCCAGCAATAGACCTCCGCCTTCCAACTTTTCAACCGTACCGTTGTGATGCACCAACAACGGCGGATTGTGGCCGGCATTGACATATGTGATTTGATCGCTGTGCGGATCCAACACTCCGATAAAGAAACTGATGAACCGGTTGGTGGGCGAGTTCGTCACAATAATTCGATTGAGGCGCGTCACCAGCGCAGCCAAGTCGGTTGGATCGTCGAACAGAACCTGCACGCGCGCCTGCAAGCTCGACATGAGCAGCGCAGCGGGCATTCCCTTCCCGGAAACATCCGCCACGATCATCGCCACCCGGCCGTCCGGATACGTCAGAAAATCGTAGTAATCGCCGCCGACGGTTCGGCAAGCCGCGTTGTAACCTGCCAGATCCACCCCCGGCACGTCCGGAGCTTGCGTGGGCAACAAGCGCATTTGAATCTCGGCCGCTTGCGCCAAATCCTTGGCCAGCAGACGCTCGGCCTGCTCCACCTCGGCGAGGCGCGTGTGCTCAATGCGGATGGCCGCCACATTCGCCATCACCGTTAACAGATTAAGATCGTCCCGGGTGAACTCATGCACGAAATGTGGCGAGTCCAGATAGATCAACCCAATCACGCGGTCGTCGGTTTGCAGCGGCACCGCCAGCATGCTGCGAATCTGCTGTTGCACAATGCTCATGCGCTCGGCAAAAGCCTGATCCAGCCGGGCGTCGCGTACCAGCAGCGATGTTTTTTCATTGATCACGCGATCGCGCACCATGCGGCTGATTCGAAATCCTTCGCCGCGCGCCGCGCGCACCACCAGATCGTCCCCTTCCACCGTCATCAGCACACCGCGCGCCGCTCCCACGGCGTCGATCGAAAGATCCATGATCAGCTTGAACAGGTCATCCAGCGGCATGTTGCCCGCCAGCTCCCGGCCGGCGCGGATTAGCGCCTTCATGGCCGCCCCGCTCTCAATCTCTTTTTCGTCGCTCAGCAATCCTTCGAGACTCGTGGCGACGGTTGTGGAAACAGCCGCGCTGGGAGCATTGGGTTCCACGAAGATCACCGTGTTGGCAGAAGGAGCCAGCTTTTCCGCGAACTCCAGCGTAAGATGGCCGGCCGTGATTCGGTCGCTAGGCCCCAGTGGCCGCGCCGCTTCAATCCGAACTCCGTTGACGAAGGTGCCGTTCTTGCTGCTCAAGTCCTGCACCGTCCAAGTGTCGCCGTTCTTCTCGAGCAGCATGTGCTGCCGCGAGAGCCCTGCGTCGTCCGCGTAGCAAAGTTCGCTCGCGCTCGACCGTCCCAGCGTGTAGCGGTCGCGCTCCAAGGGAAGCGTGCGAGTCTTGCCATCCGGCGTGTGAATCAGCAACTCGCGAGGTTTGAATTGTGCCGCGGCCCCAGCCATAGAGTTCTAGCTTAGCGAATCAATCCGCGATAAGCTATGCAGGTACGCCCGAAAGGACCATTACATGCCGAACCGGAAAAATATCATAATCGCGTTGGCGTGCCTGTTCCTAGCGCCCGCCGCCCACCCCCAGGACATCGACGTCTCGAAAAAGCTGACCGGCTTCGACGACTACATGGCCAAAGTCCTGAAGGATTGGAACGGTCCCGGCATCGGCGTCGGTATCGTGGTTGGCGACAAGCTGGTTTTCGCCAAGGGCTACGGCTACCGCGACTACGAAAACAAGCTTCCGTTCACACCCGCGACTGTCTGCCCCATCGCGTCGAACACCAAGCTGTTTACGGCGATCTCAGCCGGCATGCTGGTGGAAGAAGGCAAATTAACATGGGACAAGCCGGTCCGCGAGTCGGTGCCTTCGGTCCGTTTCTACAATGAGCAGCTGAATAACTCTGTCACCCTGCGCGATATGCTGTCACACCGTACCGGAATCACCCGGCACGACACCATCTGGTATAAATCCGATTTTACGCGCAAGGAGCTGTTCGACCGGCTGAAGTATCTGGAGCCACAGGAGCCCATGCGCACCACGTTCCTCTACAACAACCTGATGTATGCGGCGGTCGGTTATATGATCGAGCTGCAGTCCGGAAAGACCTGGGAACAGTTCGTGCGCGACCGGATTCTGGATCCGCTGGACATGCATTCCACCAGTTACAGCATCGCCGATATGCTGAAGCAGCCCGAGCATGGCG
>JBEKJJ010000052.1:0-36116 GCA_050011295.1 Bryobacteraceae bacterium | reverse complement strand
GTGAAGTAATCGTGCAGCAGCTCCACCAGCTCCTCAGCCGCTAACTTCTCGGTAGAAAGCGTGAATCCGACGAAATCGGTAAACAGGATGGTCACGTCTTCGAAATACTTGGGTGAAACCAGGCCCTTAGCGCGCAGCTCATCCGCCACTTCGCCCGGCAGGATATTCAGCAACAGCGATTCGGACACGCGTTTCTCGATCATCAACTTCTCGCCTGCCCGCACGCGCTGAATCACCGTGGATAACAGTGCAGCGATCGACTTGAGAATGGTCTCAGAAAGCCCCGTACTGGCCAACCCCAAACTCCCGATCGTCTCGCCGCCTACCTCGATGGGAATTATCGAAACGCCTGCGGCGTAGCCGCTTCCCGAGCGCAGAGCGTCATCGCTGATGGCATCGCTCGCGCCCGCGCGGTGAATCTCGTTCCCGGCCTGCAAGTAGAAAGCTGCGCCAGGGACGCCGAAGATTGGAATCGCCTGATTGATCGCGATCCAAATGGTGGTTTGAAGACTATCGCTCGCGAGCATGGCCTGGCCCAGTTCATACAGGCGCTCCGTCTCGTGCTTCCTTTCGAGCGCCTCCACGGCACGCTTCCTGGCGGTAAGCGCCGTGTGCGAGACCACGATAGCGGTGATTAAGAATCCAGCGACGGCAACGTAAGATTGTGGATCGGTGGCCTTCAAACTGTACGCGGGTTCCTGAAAGTAATAGAGGAAGCCGAGGGCCGCCACTACGGACGCAAGAATGGTCTCCAGCCGGTCCCAACGCACCGCGAAAAACAGGATCGCCAGAAGCAACGTGTAGTCGACTGTTGTATTTTGCAATCCGCCATGGAAATGAAACTCGACGAGCAGAATGGCGCACACAATCGCCACCGCCGCAATTGAGCGCAGTACTCTCCGCAGCCAGGCCGTTTTCGGCATCCTAATCGGTAATCGGCCCGGACCAGCTGTTTCGTTAGGTGAGTGAAAAGCTTAGACTCGCTGCTGCGGCATGACCGGCATCGGTGGACGCCGGAACATGGCCTCTGTCTCGGGATTGAGCAACACCCAAAAACCGTAGATCCCCAAGGCAGTTCCGATCGGAATATGGATCAAGTCCAGCGCGGAAATCACGATTATGGTGATGCGGGCCCAAGACTGGTATTGCAGCAGCCCGATGCCGCCAATGAGGCCGGGAAGGCCTACCACGAGACACAGGACGCACACAAAAAAGCCGATGGCCGCGAGCACCGGAACCGCAACCGCCGCATCACTTGACTGACCGGTGGAACCCACAATTCCCGCGATGCCGCCCATCACGGCGAAGGCGATCAAGCCGCCCAAGACGCAGAGTGCGCCGAAAACGATGTGGAGAATGCCTAGTATCTTTACTTGCTGCGCCATATTCCTCTCCCCGTAACCAGATCCTCCGACATTACTATACGGATGAGACGCGCGCAAGTTCCATCATCCACTACTTGTCGAAAATGATTTTCGAATCTGCGCCGAACTTCTTATATTGGCTGTAGCGGATGATCATACGGATGCGTTGCGGGCCGTCGCGGAAATAGAGCGTATCGTCGCCGTAAGTGGTCACCGGAAACCAGAAGTTGCCGTCCACCTTTTCCCGCAAAGTGGTGAAGTGCGGAAACAGATTCTCGGTCTTGGTGGTCCGGATCTGCGGAACCGCTTGCCCTTCGCTGCGGATGATGGAATAGTCTTTCTTATCCACCCACAACATGCCCTCAAACAACCGCTGGCCCTGCAGAATCTGGCGCGGCTCGATATGAATGATATAGCAATCCACGCCATCCATGCTCTCTTCGCCCTTGAAACGTGTGTCGTATAAAAATGCCTGATCCTTGGTCAGTAAGAACGGCTGTACCTCGCGGATATCTCGAAAATCCTCTTGGGTCAACGCGATCCGGTGGAGGTTGTTGAAGGGCCGGTCGATCATCTGTTCCGTGCGCTCCTGTTTCGGCGAGAAGATGATGTCGCGCCTTTCCCAATAGCTGCCCACGATAGCGCCATTCTTGTCGAATTCGTCGATGTTCAAACTCTGGCGATAGGTGTAGTTGGCCTGCGCATCGGCGGTTGCCGATTCGCGTTGCGCCACGCGTTTGATCAGATCTCGAGGCGGATCGTCCGCGCACGCCGCAGCGATCCAAACTGCCGATGCTAAGATGAAGCGAATGCGCCAGTTCCTGACGACGCTTGTCGTGGTTTGGACGGCCGCCTCAATCGCCACTTTCGTCTACTCCCAACAACAGAATATACCCTCCTCGGTCGCGATCGCTGTGCTGCCCGCGTTTCTGATCGAGGCGATCTTCTATCTGATGCCTGGCTTTGAAGAAGTGCGGAGGGCATTTGACCGGTTGGGGGGAAAGCCGCTGCGAGCCGCGCTTTTGACCGCGAGCGCCGTGATCCCGTATCTGGTGGAGGCTCCTCGAACGGGCACGTTTCGGCTGGCTTCTTTCGTCGCGCTATTGGCGGTGGTACTGGCCGCGGCATTTTGGTACGCGTGGATCCGGCCCGGCATCGCAGCGGATCTTCTGTTCCTGGCCTTGATCGCCGCGGTTTATCTGAAGAGCAAACTTTTCGAACAAATCTATGGACAACCTGCCCCGCACGCTCAGCTTGCCATCTTGGGACGGCTGATGTGGATCCGGCTGGGCATCATGGCTGTGTTTTCGCTGCGCTCGATTCCCGATCCGCGCTTCGGGTTTGTGCCGACGCGATCGGAATGGCGTGTCGGCTTCCTGTACTATCTGTTTTTCCTGCCGGTGGGCGGCGCCATCGCCTATCTGGTGAGGTTCGCGAAATTTCACCCTCCGGCGATGGAGTGGTGGAAGCTCGGGCTGCTCGCGCCAGCAACGTTCCTTGCGTTTCTATGGGTAGTGGCGCTGTTCGAGGAATTCTTTTTCCGAGCATTCCTGCAGCGCTTGCTGGCGACTGCGCTGGGAAGCGAAATCGCAGGCTTGGCAATAGCCTCCGTGCTGTTCGGGCTGGCACACTTGAAGTTTCGCAATTTTCCAAACTGGCGATTCGCCATCGTCGGAGGCGTCAGTGGCATTTTCTACGGCTTGGCGTTCCTGAAGGCGCGCAGCGTCCGGGCGGCGATGGTGACGCATGCGCTGGTGGTCACCACCTGGCGATTATTTTTCGCGTGAAACCGTGTCTCCTTCAACCAACAAATGCCGAGACGAGTCTCGGCTCTGCAGACACGAGTGTCCGCGCCACACCTACTTCGTGATGCCCACCTCGCTCATCAACCAGGCGTATTCGAAAGCTTGCTCCTTCAGCCGGTCATAGCGGCCCGAGGACCCTCCGTGCCCCGCGCCCATATTCACTTTCAGCAGCAGCGGATTGCTGTCGGTCTTGAGCGTCCGCAAACGCGCGACGTATTTCGCCGGCTCCCAATAACCCACCTGGCTGTCATTGAGACTGGTGGTTACCAGCATTGCCGGGTAAGCGCGCTTTTCCAAGTTGTCGTAAGGGCTGTAAGTCTTCATGTAATCGTACGCGGCCTGCTCATTGGGATTGCCCCATTCCAGATATTCGCCTATGGTGAGCGGCAGGCTTGCGTCCAGCATGGTATTCATCACGTCCACGAACGGGACCGCCGCATGCACCGCGCGGAACAGATCCGGCCGCAGATTCACCACCGCGCCCATCAGTAAACCACCGGCGCTGCCGCCTTCAATCACCAGCCGATCCCTGGATGTCCATTTTTCCTGGATCAGATATTCGGCGCTGTCCACAAAATCGTAGAACGTGTTCTTCTTTTTCATGAGCATGCCATCGTCGTGCCAGGCCTCGCCCATTTCGTCGCCGCCGCGAATATGGGCGATCACGTACACCATGCCGCGATCCAATAAGCTGAGCCGCTGGCTGTTGAACGTGGCGGGAGTGCCGATTCCGTATGACCCATATGCGTATAAAAACAGCGGGGCCGTGCCATCCCGGTGGAATCCCTTCTTGTACACGATGGAGAGCGGCACTTTCGCGCCGTCTCGAACCGTCGCCCACTGCCGCTCGGAAACATACTGTGTCGGATCGTAGCCGCCCAGCACCTCCTGTTGCTTCAGCATCGTCGCTTTATGCGTTTCCATGTCGTAATCGAAAACGCTCGAAGGCGTGATCATGCTGGTGTAGGTGTAGCGGAAGACATGCGTGTCGTATTCTGGATTGCCTGCTGGAAACGCCGAATATACCGGCTCCGGAAAACTGATGCTGTGCCATTGGCCGGTCCGGAAATCGAGCATCCGGATTCCATTCAGCGCCTTTGATTTTTCCAGCACCACGGCGAAGTTCTTGAACAGGTCGACGCCCTGCACCAGCACATCGCTTTGGTGCGCAACGAAAACCTTCCAGTTCGAGGGACTGATGTCCGATTCAGGCGTGGTCAGGATCTGGAAATTCTTGGCGTTCTTGTTGGAGCGGATGTAGAACAATCCCTCGCGATGGTCGATGTCATAGCGATGTTTCTTTTCGCGCGCTAGAAACACGTGGAAGTCGCTGCTTGGCCGATCCGACGCCAGGTAGCGCGCTTCGGTAGTGTCGGTGCTGTTGATACCCAGGATGATGAATTTCTTGTCGCGGGTGCGGCTGGTGTAAATGGTGTACAGTTCATCTTTTTCCTCGTAAACCGGCTCGATTTTAGAGCCCAGCGGGTAGCGCCACAGATGGTCCGATCGCTTGGTAACAGCATCTTCCGTGGTCAGGAACAGCGTTTTGTTGTCGGATGCCCATTCGAGCGACGTCACGCGCTCGGCGGTGTCGGGAAGCGTCTGGCCGGTGCGCAGATCCTTCACGTGCAGGGTGTACTGCCGGTAACCGGTGACGTCGATGGTATAAGCCAGCAGGTTGGAATCGTCGCTGACTTGAAACGCGCCCATGCCCAGGAAACTGTGCCCTTTGGCTAGCTCATTACCGTCCAGCAAAACTTCTTCCGGTGCGTCCATGTTGCCCTTGCGCCGGCATTGGATGGGATACTGCTTGCCTTCTTCCGTCCGCGAATAGTAGAAGTAACCATCGCGCCGCGTGGGCACCGAAAGGTCGGTCTGTTTGATGCGGCCCAGCATTTCCGTATAGAGCGCGTCTTCAAACGGCTTCAGATTCTTGGTCAACGCATCGGTATAGGCGTTCTCGGCCTTCAGATACTCAATTACCGCGGGGTTAGATTTGTCGCGCAGCCAAAAGTAGTTGTCCATCACAGTGGCTCCATGCCTCTCTTCGCGGTGCTCAATCCGATTAGCGACGGGCGGCGTGTCGGTGGTGCCCGCCTGGATGATCCAGCCGAGTCCAAGTGTGAGCATTCCAGCGATTGCAGGGCGATTGCATGTCATAAAATCCTTTCTATTAGGCCGCGAATGAACGCGAATGCACGCGAATCAAAATTTGCGTTCATCCGCGTTCATTCGCGGCTAATTTTAGCAGCCTAGCGGCGTCCACCGCTAGAATCACTCAATCCAGCGTAACGAAAGGAGAATGGCTTATACTTTCGTTAGCGAATCCGTAACGAAACGATCCTCTACTATCTGGTGCGACGCTTTGCGCCGCCTGTGTTTGAAGTTACCGGCTGAATAGCCGAGCAGGGTAGGGGATTGCAAAGGCAGCTTTAGTTCTCTCGCCCAAGCTCCGATCGCTCCCTTGGAACGATGGAAAGGCGAGCTATCCCTACGAGGGAGAGGCAAAGAGGGTGAGCTTGAAAACCGTGACAGGAACGCCTAAATCCGGTATTGTTGAAAGAGAAGCAAAAGGCCGTTGATGCAGTTTACCTTGGACATTCCAGACGACCTCGCGCGCCGCGTTATCGCTGCGGGCGGCGACGTGTCGCGCCAGGCTCTTGAGGCGTTCGCGCTCGAAGAGCTGCGCGCCGGCCGCATAACCGAACCGGAATTCGCCGAGGCGCTTGGATTGGGGCGCCTGCAGCTCGATGGCTTTCTAAAAGCGCACGGCGTCTACCAGGAATACACGCTCGAAGACTTTGAAGCTGAGCGCGCGGCTCTCAAGGAAATCGGGCTCTAATCGGTGCGGTTGGTTATCGCCGACACCAGCCCCGTTAATTACCTCATCCTCATCGATCGCGTCGGAATTCTCGCGCGCCTTTCACGAGGGTAGTTCTTCCGAGCGCGGTAGAGGCGGAACTCGCCGCTGCGGATGCGCCGTCCGAGGTTAGAGCCTGGATCGCAACGCCCCCTGGCTGGCTTGAAATCGTCAACGCTCCGGCCGTCGCAAACCCGGCCGGCATTCACCGCGGGGAGGCGGCCGCGATCGCGCTGGCGAGTTCTATGAGCGCCGATCTTTTGCTGATCGATGACCGAAAGGGGGTCGATTTCGCTAGGCGGCAGGGCTTGCGCGTGACCGGGACTTTAGGCGTTCTCGACCTTGCCGCCGCGCGCGGCCTGGTGGACTTCGCCGAGGCGATCCGCGCCCTTGAGCGCACGACCTTCCGGCGGCCGGATGAGCTGCTGAATGCGCTCTTAGCAAAACACCAGGGCAAGAAATAAAGGCGCGTTTTTGCGCAAACGCTTCTCACTTTAAAATCCGACACGGGAGCGGGGAGCAACATTAAACATCTAGCTTCGCGGATGACCGCATTCACCGTTTCCCCCAAGCATGCAGAGGCCGCTGCCCGCGTTTCCGAACGTCACCTGGAGCGTCTTTAAGAATCTTTACCCTGCCTTTGACGATTGAGAACAACTTAAGCATGGCTGTGGCTTTGACGATCAATGGCCTTCGTTTTCTCTTTCCGGGCGATCTTGAAAAGGCGGGCTGGTTGCAGTTGCTGGTTGACAACGCCACTTTCCGAGACACCGTGAAACTGACTGATGTTCTAATCGCGTCGCATCATGGCCGTGAAAACGGAATTTGCGAAGCCGTCTTTGACGTGGTCGGCTGTAAACCAGTGATCGTGGTTGTCTCTGACGACTATCATCAGTACGATACCCAGAAGACGATTCAGTATTATGGATCGAAAGCCAAAGGGTTCGCTCTGGACGGGCCAAAATCGAAAGGTTCTGACGACCAGATGCGATGGCGAGATCGATTTCGATTTTACCGGACGCGCATACGGATAGGCGAATTTGTTCAGTGCATCCCTCAAAGCCAAGGCAACCGATTAAACCCTTGCAAGACCTTGGGACGCTTCTGGGCCTTCCTCCCATGAACGCAAAGCCGCAGCAGGGCTTCGCGACGCTCGCAGACCTCGCGGGGATTCCCCGTATCCGCTAAATCGAAATCCGCTCCACGATGTTGCGCGCCGCGCGCCACCGCCTGCGGTCTTAAATGCGCGTCGTCGTCAGGCTGGAATGCCCGGCGAGGTACTGCACGTCTTCGAGCGGAATGTTCTGATTGAGCAAATCCGTCACGACGGTGACGCGGAAGCTTTGGGGCGAGAAGAGATCGGGCAGGCCTGCGTCTTCGAGCCGCCGCTTGAGCATCTGGGGGATCGAATGCGCCTTGGAGTCGTCGCGCGTCAGTTCTTTCTTCTTGCCGGCCGCAAGAACCGGCTCGGGTCCGGCCGCCGTTTCTGGCTTGCCGGTGGCGGCCGTCGCGATCGCGGTCCTGCGCGAAACCCAAACGCGTTATCGTCTATTAAATCGCGGGTAGGGAAGGTGGACGCGCCGCCTCTTCCGTCCTCGAGGTGCATCAGCACATGCGGCGAACGCCGATCGTGTCAATTCCGGCGGCTGCAAAGCAGCTATCGATATCCGCGCCCACAGTGGCCAAGGCCCTCGAACACATGCAGAAGCTCGGTATTGCTCGAGAGACTACCGGAAGACCGCGGCATCGGCTTTTCGTTTATCACCGGTACGTTGCCATTCTGAATCAGGGCACCGAGGCGAGCGGCTAGCTACCGGCTGGTCGCCAGCGACGAATCGTCCTCTGGCACCCTCGTCTGCACCGGCACACGGAATCGCGCCGTGAAATGGACCGTGCTGCCTTGTCCCGGTTGGCTATCCAGCCAGATCGCGCCACCCATTAGCTCCACCAGGCGCGCCGATATGGTGAGTCCCAATCCCGAGCCGCCGTAGCGCCGCGTCAGGGACCCGTCGGCTTGCGAAAACGCCTGAAAAATTACTTCCTGCTGTTCCGTGGCAATGCCGATCCCCGTATCTTTGATCGCGAACTGCAGCGCAACCGCCTCCCGGCTGATGGATTCCACGCCCACCCGCACTTCCACCGTTCCTTCGTGAGTGAATTTGATGGCGTTCCCTAACAGATTCGTGAGCACTTGGCGCAGCCGTGCGGGATCGCCCGTCACCTGGTCCGGCACCCGCGCCGCGATGGAGTGCGTCAGCACCAACCGCTTTAGTGTGGCTTGAGGCGCGAAAACTCTGATAGTCTCGCGTATCAGCTTGTGCAAATCGAACGGGACTTGATCGAGATCCAGTTTCTCCGCCTCCATCTTGGAGAGATCCAGAACATCGTCCAGCAGTTGCAGCAACGAGTCGGCTGAGTTCCGCGCGGTTTCCAGCAGCTCACGCTGCTCGGAAGAAAGATCAGTATCCAACGCCAAATCCGTGGTCCCGATGATTCCGTTCATGGGCGTGCGCAACTCGTGGCTCATATTTGCCAGGAAGGTGCTCTTGGCACGATTGGCGGCCTCCGCCATTTGCATCGCTAAAACAAGCTGCTTCCGGTCATTCAGCGCTTTCGAATATTCGCGGCTCAGATGCCTACCCTGAACCAGGAGAAATACCAGGTAGACGCTCATGATAAACGCCAGCATGTAGCCTTGGTTGCCGCCTACATAGAGATCCGCCACGATGCATGGCCCGAGCAACGGCAGAACGTGTAAGTGCAAATACAGCGTGCGCGGCGTGAACGAAACCAGCCCTCCCGCGCTAATTCCGAGCACGCAAAACGTCAGCAGGACGGAGTTCCAACTGGAAAAGGTAGTTCCTATATGGCTGAGGCCTGTGATCGTGCCCCAAGCACACGAGAAGATCAGGAGACATGCACCGAAGGCGATCCTCCACCGCCCGGGGTGCTGGGCATAAATATCGCTCTTGCGCAGCACAAGAAACAAGCGCGCCAGACACGCCGCCATCGAAAGCACCACGAAAATTGAGGTGAGTAGCGGGTGCTGGACAAAATAAGTTCCCGCCAGCAGCACGAACTGCACCGTAGCCAAGCTGGCCCAAATACCGGGAAGGGCGCGCCGGGCAATGTCAGCATCGCGCTGAACAACCAGATCCGCAACTTCGCCGAGTTGCTGCTTCTTGGATGACACCTCCCGTTCTATCGGCAAGTGGCGGCAAAAGCTTGAGTTAACGGTGGCCTTCCGGTCCCCTTGCTTAACGCGCGGGGTTACAACTTGCGCGTGGTTTACAACTCGCCCCGGGGCACATCGCGCGCGCCACGTGTAGCCCCGCACGTGAGTGAGGGGACAGATCACTTCTGCTATCGTCTACCGTATGGACATCCAAGGAAAAGTCGCGCTAGTGAGCGGCGGCGCGTCAGGATTGGGAGCAGCTACAGCCCGAATGATCGTTTCAGCAGGCGGCCGCGTGATCATCGTCGATCTCAACGAGAAACTGGGGCAATCGTTAGCCAGTGAGCTGGGCGAAGCGGCCCGGTTCGTTCACGCCGACGTCAGCGATCCCGGCGAAGTAGAACAGGCGGTGAAAGCCGCAACCGAAGCTTTTGGCGCGCTGCACATCTGCGTCAATTGCGCGGGCATCGGAGATCCGCAGAAGATCATCGGCAAGGAAGGCCCGGCCGATCTCTCGCGGTTTACGAAAGTGATCCGAGTGAACCTGATCGGCACGTTCAACGTCGCGCGCCTCGGAGCCTGGGCCATCGCGCGCAACGACGCGGGCTCGGAGGGCGAGCGCGGAGTGATCATCAACACCGCATCGGTAGCGGCCTTCGATGGGCAGATCGGCCAAGCGGCCTACTCGGCTTCCAAAGGTGGAATTGTCGCGCTGACTCTGCCGCTCGCGCGCGATCTGGCCAGCCTCGGGATTCGCGTGATGACCATCGCTCCGGGTCTTTTCGATACTCCGCTATTAGCCGCGCTGCCCGAGGACGTGAAGGCGTCGCTCGGCGCCATGGTCCCGTTCCCCAAGCGCCTGGGGCGCCCGGCCGAGTATGCGCAACTGGCCAAGCAGATCATCGAGAACCCGATGCTGAATGGCGAAGTGATCCGCCTGGACGGCGCCATCCGGATGGCGCCGCGATAACAACCTGCAGAGCCAACCCGTAACGATATAATGGAAACCTAGCGACCTTTTTGAGCCGTCCGTATCAAATAACCGTGCGTATTTTGCCCATTCTGTCTCTTTTGGCTTTGCCGGTATGTTCCTGGTCCGCCATGTCCAGCAAAGCCGAGGCTCTGTATCAAGTTACGGACTACCAAGCTTCGCTCCAGATTTTGAGCGTTGACACCGCGCCCGATGCGGCCACTTTCGCGCTGATGGGCAAGAATCATTTCATGCTCGGCGATTATCGCCGGGCCACGGAGTTTTTCGAAAAAGCGCTCGCTCTCAATCCACGGAGCTCGGAATATGAGCTATGGCTGGGACGCGCGTACGGCAAACGCGCGGAGACCGGGACATGGATGCTGGCGCCCTCGAATGCATCCAAGGCTCGTCAGCATTTCGAGAAGGCCGCCGTTCTAGATGCTCACAACGCCGAAGCGCTCAACGACCTATTCGACTATTATCTAAACGCGCCCGGGTTCTTGGGCGGTGGATTGGACAAGGCGGAAGCCGTGGCCCAGCAAATCGCGGCATCGAGGCCCGCCGAGTATCACTTCGAACTGGCGCAAATCGCGGAACACCGCAAGCAGTACGCGGAAGCCGAAGATCATCTGCGGCGGGCGATGGCGCTTGCGCCCGGCCAAGTGGGACGCGTGCTGGACCTGGCGCGCTATCTTGCGAGGCGCGGCAGGATTTCGGAGAGCGACGCCGTTTTTGCGCAAGCCGCCCAGCTTTCGCCGAACGATCCGCGTGTGGCTTTCGCGCGGGCGAAAACCTACATCGACCAGCGGCGCAACATCGAGCAGGCGCAGAAACTTCTTCACCAATATCTCGAATCCCGCCTGACGCCGGATGATCCTCCCAAATCGGCCGCCGAAAAGCTGCTGCATCAGGCCGCGGGCGGATGACGGCTTCCGTAAGGAAGCCCAGCGCAATTTTCCGGGTGTGGACAATTGTGTTTTTGTTCATCGCCCTTAAGGCCGCGGGTAATCTGTCGCTGGCCTGGGGTATGAAACATTTTCCGCAAACCATGTCGGCGAATCCGATCCCCTATATTCAGGCCATGTTCGATCCCTTCGTGGCGCTGGGCGTTGTGGCTCTGATTCTGGCGCTGCTCATGCGGATGGCCCTGTTAAGCCTGGCAGACTTGAGCTATGTGCTGCCCGTCACCGCGATCGGATACGTCATCGCGGCGTTCCTGGGCAAAACGTTCTTGAATGAAACCGTATCGGGACAGCGTTGGCTGGGGACTGTTCTGATTTTCCTGGGCGCGGCCCTGGTAGGTTCAACCTCACATTCCACAACTAAATGAAATGGACCCTCGTCATCTTGATGGTGGTAGCCACGGTTCTGAGCGATCTGCTGCAGAGCTTCGAAATGAAACGCGCGGGCGAGCAGTCTGTGGGCGCTCGGGGCTTGATGCGATTGCTCGGAGAAATCGCGCGGCGCCGATTCTTGATCCTGGCCATTGGATGCATGGCGGTTTCGTTCTTCTCGTTCATGGCGCTGGTGCAAACCGAGCCACTCAGTTTCGCCGTGCCTGCTTCAGCCGCGAGTTTCGTCCTGGAAACAGTGTTGGCCCGGGTAGTCCTCAGAGAACACATCAGCGCCCGGCGGGCCGTTGGCGCGCTGATCGTCCTCTGCGGCGTGGTACTTGTGGGCGGATGATCAGTCCTTCACAGGAACCAGTTTTCCTTCGCGGATATAGTAATCCGCGCCGCGCCATCGAATGCTCTTGCGCAGAAAGCTGGCCAGCCAGATGCAAAACGCCAGCGCGTCCCACAGCGGGATGAGCGGCATCTGTTTCCAGAAACGAGGCTGCTTCAATCCGTGAATGCCGATCGTCCACGTCATCGCTACCCGCAACAAGAAATATGTCCCGAGGTATGCCAGCGCGACGGCCGGAGTGGGATGAACCAGGACGGCCGCGATCGACCACGGCAGCCCCTGCGTCAGCAGTAATCCAAGGTGGCCAGACGGACGTACATGACGCATCACCACCAGCCAGCGCAGGCGCTTGAATAATAGCGCGCGCATGGAGTGATAGTCCGGGACGGTCTCAATCACGTAGGGCAGCAGGACCACCTCATAGCCCTGCTCGGCGATCAGGCGTCCCACTAGAAGATCGTCGGCGGGCTGATTCTCGATAGAAACGTAGCCGCCGAATCCGGCCAGATGCGCTTTCGTTGTCG
Source organism: Bryobacteraceae bacterium (assembly GCA_050011295.1). Taxonomy (GTDB): domain Bacteria; phylum Acidobacteriota; class Terriglobia; order Bryobacterales; family Bryobacteraceae; genus Palsa-89. The sequence goes on along the minus strand of JBEKJJ010000052.1, from coordinate 23,732 downwards.
CGATGGTGGTGCCTAGAGCGAACTTGATGCCGTCCAACTGCCAGGCCACCAGAACGCCGGCGTAAAAATCCGACGTCATGCCGGCGGTTTGCAGATGGTCCGTGAACGTGTGGATTTCAGTTGGCGTGTAGAAGCACGTCACCGCGCCGATTTTCGGATCGCGAAGCGGAGCGGTCACCTGCCGCAGATAGTCCGGCTGCACGCGCACGTCGCTGTCGCTGATCACCACAACTTCGTGAGCTGCTTCCTGCACCAGGCGAGCGAGTTTCGCCACTTTGTCATTAGTAGCAACGCGGCCCGATCCATACAGCACGCGAATGCTCCGCTCCGGGAAATCCGCCTTCAACCGGTCGATGACAGCGATCACGGCTTCGTCATCGGAATCCACGCAGAAGACAATTTCATAGTCGGGATAATCCTGCCGGCAGAAGCTCGACAGGTTTTCGTAGGCTTCGGGATCGAGGCCGCGGATCGGCTTCAGGTTGCTTACTGGCGGATGAAAGTCCAGATCGGGAGCTTTCACGGGTTGACGGAAATATCGCCAGGAACTATAGATTGCGATGAGGTAATAGATAAACGGGATGGCCGCGATACCCAGGAACAGATAAGCAGCCGTCATTGTTTCAGGCTAACCGACGGCGGGGGTAACTCACAATCGGCGAGCCAGCAGATAAAGCGTCCCCGGGCGGGTTCCTTGTTCAAGAATTTGAAACCCGGCTTCCTGGAGCTGTGTGGCCCACCACGCCGGACCACGAGCTCCGCTGTGCATGATCAGCGGCCCGAAAGCAAATTGAACCCATGGTTCTTTGCCCACCAGAATCAATAGAAAATCGCCGCCCGGTTTCACCACGCGGGCTGCTTCAGCGAGTGCTTGCGTGATGCCTGGGCGGTCCAGATGATCCACCGCATAGGCGCTGACGATGGCATCGAACGTGGCTGGCTCGAAGGGGAGCTTGCGCATGTCAGCGGTGCTGATTGAGGCGCGCTCGGCCACACCCGCAGTTTTCAAGTTTTGAAGAAGTCTCTCCTGCGGACTTTCTCCGGGGCCGAAGTGGTGTTCAAACGAATCACCGAAAAGATCCAGCGCGACCAGAGTCGCTTGCGGGCGAGCTTCCAGTACCATAATTGACGATCTGCCGGTCCCCGCCCCAAGATCGAGGACTCGTCCCGTCCCGGAACGGAAGAAATTTTGCGTCGGCAAGGAAGCCCGGCCGTTAATGTCGAGGACGAAACGCTCCACTACAAATGCAGCGCTCGACCAGAGAGCCAGGACGGCCAATAAGAACATCGTCCACTTGGACCACTTGCGAGTGTATCCAAGCAGCAACAACGCGAGAGCGAAGGCTACTATCGGCAGATGGCCATAGCTAAGCCACCAGGGATAGCCAAAATTAAGATGAACGTTTGCGGATGCCGGCATCAGTCACATTCTGCGCCATTGCTGCTGAACCGTTCCTGAACGGCGCGTTCATCCGCCGTTCATCCCCAGTGAGATATAAAGGTGTAATTGCGGGTTCTAGTGGTCGAGGACGAAATACGGTTGTCCCGGCAGTTGGCAAAAGCGCTCGCCGAAGCCGGCTATGCCGTCGACCGCGCCATTGACGGGCAACAAGCCGATTTCCTTGCGAACACAGAGCAGTATGACGCGGTAATCCTGGATCTGGGCCTCCCGAAAATCGACGGGCTTACACTACTGCGCCAATGGCGGAGCGCCGGGATGCTGGCGCCCGTGCTGATCCTGACGGCGCGCGGGAGCTGGCACGAAAAAGTACAAGGCATCGACGGCGGTGCGGACGACTACGTCTCGAAGCCTTTCCGCATGGAAGAAATTCTCGCCCGCATTCGAGCTCTGATCCGCCGGACCAGCGGGTTGGCACAGCCTGAGCTTCGATGTGGCGCCCTGGAGCTTGACCCACGCACAGCTCGCGTATCCGTCGGCGGAGCTGCTGTGAAGTTGACCAGCCACGAATTCCGTGTTCTCTCTTATCTGATGCACCACAGCGGTCAAGTGGTATCACGCAGCGAGCTCACTGAGCACATCTACGCGCAAGATCTCGACCGCGATTCCAACACAGTGGAGGTTTTCGTGGCCCGTCTCCGGCGGAAGCTCGGGGCGTCTTTCATCGAGACAGTGCGCGGATTGGGCTATCGCATGCGGGAGCCATAGCCGATGCTGCGATCCCTCCGGTCCCGATTGATTCTGGCTTCACTGCTTTGGACGGCAGGATTGCTGGCTCTGATGCACATGTTTTCGCTGTTCGTCATACATATCGTTCCCATGATGCGAACATCGTATGCCACATGGCCTGTCGTCGGCGGGCTCATTCTCATGGCTGCGGGACTTTTTGGACTGCGCCAGGGTCTGATGCCCTTCCGCCGGTTGCGCGACAGACTAATGGCTGTTCGTAAGGGCGACGATCAGCGCGTGGAGGGCGCTTACCCAAGCGAAGTGCAGCCTCTCATCGACGACCTCAACGCGCTGCTCGAAGAACGGCAGAAAGCAGTGAAGCGCGCCATCGCAACCGCGGGCGATCTTGCGCATTGCCTCAAGACTCCCCTGGCACTGCTGGCGCAAGAGGCGGATCGCGCCGCCACAGAGGGAAACCACGAGCTCGCGGAAAATATCAGCCAACAGGTGGAACGTATGTCCCGCCAGGTGAACTATCATCTGGCGCGCGCTCGCGCAGCCTCGGGAGTTGCTAGTGCGGTGCGTTGCCACGTGGCGCCTTCGATTGATGCGCTGATTCGCACGCTCTTGAAGCTCTATGCCTCCCGCGCGCTCGAAATCTCGCCGGAGGTCGCCGGGGACCTGTTTGCTAAAGTCCATCGGCAGGATCTCGATGAAATGCTCGGTAACCTGTTGGACAACGCATGCAAATGGGCCAAATCGAAAATTGTTCTGAAAGCATATCGAAGCGGCGGAATGATCGTATTCAGCGTGGATGACGATGGACCAGGTCTGGAGCGTACACTCCAATCCGCGGTTCTGGAACGAGGAGTTCGCATCGACGAGAGCGCCCCTGGCTCGGGCCTCGGTTTAGCCATCGTCCGCGATTTGGCCGAACTGTACGGCGGATCCGTCTCTCTGGATGACTCTGCTCTGGGAGGATTGCAGGCCCGCGTTTTGCTGCCTGCCGCATAAGTCGCACGTCAGGTTCACTCGGATAAATTAGTGAGCACTACCTTACCGCCGCTTTCGGCGACGACGTTCAGTTTGTCGTTTCCCACCAGATTGCGGAGGCGCGGTAGCGCGGAACGGCTGGCCACCAGATAGGAACGTGCGTCCGACTCCCACATGCTTTTCCATTGCTCGTCGTTGATAAAAATATCCGGCGCGCCGGGCGCGTATGAACCGTAGACAAGATTATTGATGCGTCCGTTCAAAAGCAAGGCATCACGATTCGTATAGAAAAAGATGGAGGAAAACGTGTAGTAGTGATGATCCACGATCAACTTTCCCGGCGGCGACTTGAGCAGCGCCTCAGCTAGCGGTCGCGAGGACATGTAGGGATCGAAAACCACCAGCGCCATGCGCGCCGCTTGAAAAAAGAGCACCGCCATGATGGCTGCGGCTAGAAATGCTTTCTCGCCGGTTGCCCGCAGGGTTCCAACGGCGCCAGTGAGAAATGCGATCGCCGCCAGCAGCAGAGGCGCGCGAAGATAAGCGAAAGATTTGAGCGTGAGATCTTCGATGTGTCCGAGCGACAGCGTGTATGCGCCGGGATGTATGCTCAGCGCTTGGGAGATATCTCCCGGCGCTGGAAGATCCCTGGTGAGAAACCATAGCGTGGCCGCCGCCAGCGACGCGCACAACAGAATCCCGCACAGGACGCGAGTGCCGCGGCGGATCCACGCGCCTCCGGCCGCCATGGCCGATCCGGCCAGCAACGCGAGCGCGGGATAGCACGGCATCGAATAATATTCCTGGGTAGTGGAAAACGTGAAGAAGACCAGGATGAAGCAGGTCCAGCACAGCGCCAGTAATCGGGCGCGGCCGGCGCGATCGATCGGTTTGAAAGAGAGCTTCGCGATGGCCGGAAAATAGACGCTCCACGGGAACAGCCAGATCAAATGGAACAGCCAAAAGTACACGCGCGGCACGGTATTGTAATCGCGTGGGTAGCGCAGGTTCAGAAAGCGCAGCACCTGCTCGTTCATGAAAAAGAACCAGAGAAATCCGTGGTACTCGCCGGGGGCGCTGTGGAACGTCAGATCGAAGTATGGAGGATTTCGGAGTGTAGCCAGAATGTGCCACGGCGCGGCGATGGCCAGAATGAGCAGCGTGCCACTCACCGGGTGCAGCCGCACCCAGATTTTCCGGTGAAACAATTGGCGCGTGATGGCGAGATAAACTAGCGCGGCAGCCAAGGGGAACACCACGCCGATCAGGCTCTTCAGCAAAAGGCTAACTCCTAGGCTCGCGGCTAGCAGCAAAGCCCACCATCTTGAGCGCGGTTCCTGTTCATCGATTGCGCGCAGGAACGCCCACATGGAGAGCGTCATCAGGGCAGTCACCATGACATCGGGAATTAGAATTCGCGTGAAAAGAAACAGGCCGATGCAAGTTGAGATGCACAACCCGGCGTAGAATCCCGCGCGCTTTCCGAAGGCCCAGGTTCCGAACGCGGCCGTGAGCCAGGCCAGGGCCAATGCCGCCAGCACCACGGGAATTCTCGCGGCCCAATCATGCGGCCCGAAAATCTTGAACGAAATGGCCATCATCCAATAGATGAGCGGAGCTTTCTCCAGATACGCGATTCCGTCGATACGGGCCGTCACCCAATCGCCCGAGGTCAGCATATTCCGCGCGATCTGAGCTTGCACCGCATCCACGTCGTCCATCAAGGAAGGCGGAGAAATCATGCAGCCGGCGTAGACAGCGGCCGCGAAAATCAGAACGATTAGATAGAGCTGAAAACTTTTTCCGGGAGTGGTTCCTGATCCGCTAGCGGGATCGTTTGGATACGCCATTTCTTCATCCACAGTAGCAGTGTGAGCAAACCCCACAAGTGGTAGCCGACGTTCGCGCGACGTTCCTGATGCGCGAGCTCCAGGGCCATGATCCTGTCGAAGCGGAAAAATCCTGAGTGCTCCGCAGCCGCTCCGTTCAATGTTTCGAGCAGCAATGGACGCAGCGGCCCTCGGAACCATTCGTGCGCGGGAATATCGAAGCCGACCTTCTTGCGCGACAAAACCGAGGCCGGCAGCTTGTTCCGCATTAAGTCTTTCAAGATCACTTTCTGCCGCGAGCCTTGAATCTGCATGCGGGGCGACAGTGATGCGGCGAATTCCACCACGCGGTGATCCAGAAACGGCGGACGCACTTCAATGGAGTGCGCCATGCTGATGCGGTCCACCTTCGTCAGGATATCGTCAGGCAAAAAGTACTTCTGGTCGAACCACAAATATGCCGGAAGGTCGTCGCCAGCGGCGGCAAGTTCGCCGAGCGTGGCGCCGAGTGCGTTCGGAAGCGGCCGCTGGACCAGCTTGCGCTTTTCATCGTCAGAAAATGTCCCGTTCCAATACACGTGGGCGCGAGCTGGCGCCATGCGGCAACCCTCCAGGAAACGCTTCACCTTGTATTCGAGACTGATTTTCTCGTTCGAAACAGGCCAGCGGCGCGCGGTAGCTTGCATGAGGTCGAGCGCCCAAGACGGCAACCGGCGCACGTTGCGGGCAAGTAAACTCGCACGATGCGTCAGATAACCACCGAACAACTCATCGGCGCCCTCCCCGCTCAGTACCACGGTCGCGTGACGCTTGGTGAGCTTGGAGAGCAGCCACAAGGGCACGGCGCCCGCGTCGGCGCTCGGCTCGTCGGAATAATACGCAAACTCTTCGATGGTGCCAGGCAGATCCTCGAGGTCGCTCATATCCAGCTCGTGATGCTGGGAGCCGTACCGTTGAGCGACTTCCCGAATGTAGGGAGTCTCGTCAAAACTACGCCCGTGAAATGAAATGGAAAAGGTCTGGAGCGGCGAAGCGGAAGCTTCCGTCGCATAGTGCAGCATGGTTGAGGAATCCACGCCGCCACTCAACCAGATTCCCAGAGGCACGTCGGAAAGAAGGTGCTCGGAGACCGATTGTCTTAATAGCCGGCCCAATTCCTCTTCGGTCGCACGCGGCTCGTCAATCCGAAGTTCCGGCCGGAACGGCAACTTCCAATAGCATTCTGTCCGGACTGCACCGCCGCGCCATTCCATCCAATATCCGGGACGCAGTTTTTCGATGCCCTCTACCAGCGTCCATGGCGCCGGTACGTAGTTGAGCGAAAGATAACAATCCAGCCCGTTCAAACTGAGGGAGCGATCAATCTCCGGATGTACAAAAATCGTCTTCAGTTCCGAACCGAAATAAAGATCTTCGCCGCGCTGCGCAAAATACAGCGGCTTGATCCCCATGCGATCGCGCGCCAGCACCAGCCGCTCGGTGGATTCCGTCCACAGCGCCACGCCGAACATGCCGCGCATTCGGGTGAAACAATCCGTATCCCACTCGAGGAACGCCTGTAGCACCGTTTCGGTATCGCTATGGGAATAAAATCGCCGGCCGCGACTTTCGAGCTCTGCGCGCAACTCCAGATGATTATAGATTTCGCCGTTGAACGCGATTACGGTTCCGCTGGGAGCATCAATGATGGGCTGATCGCCGCCGTGAAGATCGATGATCTTTAACCGCGCCGCGCCGAGCGAAATTACAGGCGATTCAAAAACGCCCTGCTGATTCGGCCCGCGATGAATGAGGGTCGTTACCGTATCCTGAATGCGGCCCGGATGCGCAGCGTGTTTGCGATGCGTGAACCCGGCGATTCCACACAATTCAACAACCCCCGAAACCAGGCTGGGTGCCGGTCAAGATTTGCTCTCCAACGCTGCAATGGCCGCTGTCGCCGGAAGCTTGCTACGCCGGTTGCGAGCATTTCTCCAATTGACCTGAGGAAGGAACATCGAAGTATCCACCCGATCCTGATACCTCACCGCGATGTTCATCAGCGAATCCAGTAGCGAGTCGTTTAGATAATGCGGCTGCAAGCCCAGGTCGAGCAGCTTTGAATGCTTGGCGTTGTAGTAATGCTGCTCCGCTTCAACTCTCGGATCTGGGAGGTGATCCACATCCACGCGCAGGCCCATCTTGCGGGAAGCGGCTTCCACCATTCGCGCCAGTTCCAACACCGAAAACTGTTCGGTGAACTGATTGTACACGCGGCACTCACCCGGATTAGCCGGATTAAGACAAGCCAGCTCGATACATCGAACCGTATCGCGAATATCCAGGAATCCGCGCGTCTGTCCGCCCTTTCCATAGACCGTCAGAGGGTGTCTGGTAACAGCCTGCACGCAGAAGCGGTTCAGAACGGTGCCGAAAACATCATCGTAGTCGAAGCGGTTGATCAGAGCTTCGTCGAGCGAAGTTTCGTCCGTCACCGTGCCGTATACCACGCCTTGATTCAGATCGGTCGCGCGCAATCCCCAAATCTTGCAGGCGAACATCATGTTGTGACTGTCGTGGACCTTCGAGAGGTGATAGAACGAGCCAGGCTGCTTCGGAAAAGGAAGCAAGTCGGTTCGCCCGTTGTGCTCAATCTGGATATATCCTTCCTCGATATCGATATTCGGCGTCCCATATTCACCCATGGTGCCGAGCTTGATCAAATGGCAATCGGGCTTCAATTCCCGGATGGCGAACAGCACGTTCAATGTCCCAACAACATTGTTGACCTGCGTGGACACGGCGTGCTTGCGATCGATCATCGAATATGGCGCCGACCGCTGTTCGGCGAAATGGACCAGGCTATCGGGCTGGAAATCCTCAATTACGGAAGAAAGAAAATCGTAGTCAGTGACGTCGCCGACGAAAAGCTCGATGGATTTGCCGGTCAGTTCCTGCCAGACGCGCAGGCGATCGCTCAACGGCTGGATGGGCGTCAGTGTCTGTACGCCTAGCTCAAAATCCCACTGCCGCCGCAGGAAGTTGTCGACGATGGCGATGTCATGGCCCGCCTTGGAAAGATAGAGCGCGGCCGCCCAACCGCAGTAGCCGTCACCACCCAACACGCAGATTTTCACCCTGGCTTCGCCTCCGTTTTTCTCAAGCTAAAGTCTAACAACGCCGAGCGCTGCTTCGCAAACTATAGGATACCGGATGCGCTCGGCTGTCCCCTTGCTCACGCGCGGGGCTTCATCCCAAGCTAGCCCCGCACGTGAGTGAGGGGACGTTTGACACCGACGCTAGCATCCATTAACACTGAGGTAGACATGTTCAACAAGGATCTGGTCTACGCCGCGCGCTCGCTCGCAAAGAGCCCTGTGTTTCTGACCACGGCGGTGCTTACCATCGCGCTCGGAATTGGCGCCAGCACCGCTATTTTCAGTGTAACCAATGCCGTGCTGCTGCGCCCGCTTCCCTACAAGGACCCCGAGCAGCTGATCATCGCCTGCGGCGATATGCGGAAACGCAACGTCAAGGATTTTCCGTTTTCAAACGCCGAATACTTCGATATCCGCGAAACGGACAAGAACAGGTTCGAGGATTTCAGCGGCGTCCTTACCGGCCGTGGGCCGGTGCTGCGTGAGGATGGGACCCCCGAGCAGGTCCGGTTCGGCGTGGTCACTACCAACTTCTTCCGCTTGCTGGGCGCGCCCATGCACATCGGCCGCGATTTTTCAGATGTGGATGGACAGCCGCAGCCGCCTCAGCCCCAACCGGGCGACGCGGCGAGCGCAGCGAACGCCGCACCACAGCTTCCCGCCATCGCCATCATTAGCTTCGAATATTGGCAACGGCGCTTTGGGGGCAATACGGGCATCCTGGGCCAATCCATCAAATCCGCCGCCGGTGGCGGCCCTTCGCCGCAAATCGTAGGTGTGCTTGCTCCACGCTTCGAATTGTTGTTCCCGCCGGATGCTGCTCTGGAACGCCTGCCCGATATCTGGATCGCGAATCGGTTGTCCTATGACGGCGCCAACCGCAACAACGTCTCGCTTCGCATCATCGGCCGGTTGAAACCTGGCGTCACGCTCGAACGGGCGCAGATCGCCGCCGACGCGTTCTCGATTCACGAGCAGAGCCTGGATCGCATTCTGACTACGGCAGATTGGCATGTCCGTCTGGTCCCCATGCAGCAGCACCTGGTGGCGGAGGTTCGTCCAGCCATCCTGGCGCTGATGGGTGCGGTGATTTTCCTGTTGCTCATCGCTTGTTCGAACGTAGCGAATCTGCTGCTGGTGCGGGCATCCTTGCGCGAACGCGAGCTCGCCGTGCGAACAGCATTAGGAGGGAGCCGCTGGCGCCTGGTGCGTCAGATGCTCGCGGAAGCGTTGCTGCTCTCAGGGCTCGGAACCTTGTTAGGGCTCGGCTTGGCCTGGATCGGTATCCATGAGCTGTTGGTCATCGCACCGGCGAATCTGCCGCGCCTCGATGCCATCAAAATCGATCCGATAGTGGTCGCATTCACCGCGCTGGCAGGATTGGCTGCGGCTGCCATCTTCGGAGTGGTGCCCGCTCTGCGCGCCTCGCGGCCGGATGTCATGCACGTATTGCGCTCGAGCGGCCGCACCGCCGGACTAAGCGGAGGCCGGTTGCTGAGGAATGTTGTAGTGATCGCCGAAGTGGCTCTTTCGTTTGTATTGCTGATCGGATCGGGTCTGATGTTCCGCAGCTTCCTGGAGCTGCAGCGCATCAATCCTGGCTTCGATTCGCATCATCTGCTGACATTTTTGTTGATTGGTGGGCGCGGCGGCAAAACTCCCGAACAGCGCGCCGCCTTCCAGCGTGAGACGCGCCAGGCGCTCAGCTCAGTGGGTGGAGTTGAAAGTGTCAGTGCGGCTGTTCCTTTTCCGCTTGCGGGAGGGTTCAGTCCGATACGTTGGGGACTGGAGCCTGCCTTGGCCGATCCCAGTAAGTTTCAAGCGGCTGACGAGCAGATCGTCCTCCCCGGTTACTTCGAAACCATGCGCAATGTGTTGATCGATGGACGCACTTTCACCGAGGCCGACAATGCGCCCAACCGCAAGGTGGTGATCATCGATCAGGTTCTGGCGTCGAAGGCGTTTCCAAACCAGTCAGCCGTGGGCAAGCGGATTCTCACTCGCGCCGTCACTCCGGAACCCGAGTGGGTCGAGGTGATCGGTGTCATCGGGCACCAACGCGAGAGCTCCCTGGCCGTAGCCGGTCGCGAACAGATCTACGTCACGGATGGCTTCGTCGGCCACGGCGCGGCCGGATACTGGGGCATTCGAACGGCAGGCGATCCGGCCAAGTACAGCGACGCGGTGCGGGCGGCGATGGCCCGGATCGATCCGCAAAGCGTCATCTCGGATCTGCAACCGATGGACGTGCTGGTGGATAAAGCGCAGGCCGGCACGCGTTTCTCGCTGCTACTGATCGGAGTGTTCGCGGTGATCGCGGCGCTACTGGCTGGGGTGGGTTTGTACGGCGTGCTCGCCACCGTGGTTCGCCAGCGCACCGCCGAGATTGGAGTGCGTATGGCCCTGGGCGCGGCGCCCTCCAGCGTTTTCCGTTTGATGATCGGCCAGGGATTGCGCCTAAGCGCGGCCGGAATTGGGCTAGGCTTGATCGCGGCCGTTGGGTTGACCCGCGTGATGATCAGCATGCTGGTTGGCGTGAAGGCGACGGACCCAATCACCTACGCGGCCATGGTCGCAATATTTTTCGCCATCGCAGCCGCCGCATCGTGGATACCGGCTCGCCGCGCGGCTACGCTGGATCCCACGCGCGCGTTGCGCGACGAGTAGGCATTTATCGACATGAAACGGTTATCTATTTTGTTGCTTGCGGCCGCAGTCTTTGCCGCCAATGGCACGGACCCTTCTGGCGACCGCATGCGAGCCCACGTGAAGTATCTCGCGAGCGATCAATTGGAAGGCCGTGGCGTGGGAACTCGCGGCGAAAAGCTGGCCACCGAATATATCGCAGCTCAGTTCGCATCTGCTGGCGCCAAACCAGCTGGAGAAAATGGGACATTCTTTCAACGCGTGCCGATGGTGGGCGCCGCCACTGAGCCGAGCGCCACGCTTTCGGCGGTAGCCAACAATCAGCAGGTCGCTTTTCGATGGCTGGACGACTACGTTGGCGTCAGCGAACTCCAGGAGGCCACGGATCAATTCGACGCCGAAGCCATCTTCGTCGGCCACGGCATCGTGGCACCGGAATTTTACTGGGACGACTTCAAGGGCGTGGACGTGAAAGGCAAAGTGCTGGTCCTGTTCACCAACGAGCCGCCTTCCGACGACCCAAAATTCTTCGGAGGCCGCGCGCTCACCTACTACGGCCGCTGGACCTATAAATACGAGGAGGCCGCGCGGCATGGCGCGAAAGCTGTTTTCATCATCCACACCACGCCCACCGCGGGCTACGGTTGGGATGTAGTGCGAAGCTCCTGGAGCGGCGAAGATCCACAATTGAAGCTCGCGCCCGGTCAGCCTGCCCTGGCATTCGCCGGCTGGTTCACGCGCGACGCCGGAGAAAAACTTTTGGCCATGTCCGGGCATCATGTGGACGAGATGCTGCAAGCCGCCAGCTCGCGCAACTTCCGTCCCATTCCTCTTGGAGTTCACATGCGCGGAAACATGCCGACCAAGATCCGAAAAATTGAGTCTCGGAATGTTGCCGCGATGGTTCCAGGCAGCGATGCGAAGCTTAAATCAGAGGCCGTGGTGTTCACCGCGCATTGGGATCATCTGGGAATTGGTCCCGCGGTGAATGGCGACTCCATTTACAACGGCGCGGTGGACAACGCCACCGGATGTGCCATCTTGATAGAAATGGCGCGCGCGTGGGCCGCGCTACCGGAAAAGCCGAAACGTTCGGCCATCTTTGTCGCGGTCACAGCGGAAGAGGCCGGCCTGCGCGGATCGGAATATTACGCCGATCATCCCTTCATACCGCTCGGTAAAACGGCGCTCAACTTGAACTTCGATGCCTTCCCTCCGTTCGGACGTACCAAGGACGTTGAAGTAACGGGCGCCGAGCGCACCACCGTGTGGCCCACGGTTCAGGATGTCGCGCGGCGGATGCATATTGCAATTAAGCCCGATGCTCATCCCGAGCAGGGGCATTTCTACCGGTCCGATCATTTCGCGCTGGCGCATGCGGGTGTCCCGGCATTTTCCATCAACCTCGGCACGGATTACGAAGGCAAGCCGCCGGGATATGGTGAAAAGATTTTCGAAGAGTACAACGAAAAGCACTATCATCAGCCGTCGGATGAATACCACGACGATTGGGATTTCGGCGGCATGGAGGAAGTAGCCCAGTTCGCCATCCAGATCGCTACTATAGTGGCGAATCAGGAAACGCTGCCGACGTGGAACGCTGGGGATGAGTTTCTGGCAGCGCGGGAAAAATCACGCCGACAGTAGGCAGGCGGCAGGAGGCAGAAAGAGTCAACGATCATTGTGGGTTGGGGTTTCTGCCGCCGGCCTTCTGCTTTCTGCCTTCTGCGTCCTCACTTCGCGTCGCGCCAGTTGTCCCCGATTCCTACATCCACGATCAACGGTACATCCAGCTTCTGGACGTTCTCCATTTCGCGCTTTACCATTTTGGAAACTTGCTCGGCTTCTTCCGGCGGGCTTTCGAACAATAGCTCGTCGTGCACCTGCAGCAGCATCTTCGTCTCTAGCAATTCCTGGCGCAGGATTTCATCGATCCGGATCATCGCCAGCTTGATGAGATCGGCCGCAGTCCCCTGCAGCGGCGTGTTCACGGCGGTTCGCTCGGCGAAAGAGCGCGCGTTCGGATTGCGGCTGTGCATGTCGGGAATTGGTCGCCTGCGTCCGGACAATGTCAGCGCTACCCCGGTTTTCCGCACTTCCGCGATGGTTTCCTGAATGAACTTCTTGACGCCCGCGTGCAATTCGAAGTAGGTTCGGATGTATTCTTCCGCTTCTTTGCGATCGATCCCGAGCGAGGCCGCCAGCCCAAACGGCGTCTGTCCATAAACGATTCCGAAATTCACGGCCTTGGCATTGCGCCTCATTTCTGATGTGACCATCAAGGGCGGAACGCGGAAAACCTCCGCAGCCGTGCGGGTGTGGATGTCCTCGCCGTTGCGAAAAGCGTCCACCAAAACAGGATCATGCGACATGTGCGCCAGCAGCCGCAGCTCGATCTGCGAATAATCGGCCACCACCAGCCGCCAGCCCTCGCGCGGAACAAACGCCGCACGAATCTCGCGCCCCAGCTCTGTCCGAATCGGAATGTTCTGCAGATTCGGGTTCGATGACGACAAGCGTCCCGTTGCCGCGCCCGCCTGGTTGAAGGTGGTGTGCAGACGATGCGTAGTCGGATCGATCAATGCGGGCAAGGCGTCAATGTATGTGCCTTTCAGTTTCGCGAGCTGCCGGTACTCCAGCACCTTGCGCGCGATTTCATGCTCGGCCGCCAAGCCCTCCAGCACATCCGCGGCCGTCGAAATGGTTTTGCCTTTGCCGTACTTCACCGGAGCCGGCAGATTCAAATCTTCGAACAGAATCTTCCCGAGTTGCTGCGGCGAATTTATATTGAATGGCTTGCCGGCCAATTCGTGGATCTCACTCGATAGCCGCTGGATAGTCGCATCCAACTGCTCGGAAAGAACCTTGAGTTGGGATGGTTCAATGCGAATGCCAGTCTGTTCCATTCGCGCCAGCACGCCCGCCAGCGGCAGATCGATCCGCTGATAGATTTCGCGCAGGCCCGGCGAAGCGTTGATTTCAGGATTCAGCCGCTCAGCCAGAGTAATCGCCAGGTCGGCATGCTGTTCCGCGGCCGCGCCAAGTTTGCGATCGATATACCGTTCTGCAAGGATTTCGGGCGAGCACCCGGATGGGTCAGCGCACAGCAGAAAAGCGTACAGCATCACGTCGTGCCGGAAGCCCTGGGCTTCGATTCCATATTTGGCGAGCGCGAGCGTCAAGCTCTTCACGTCGTGCGCTACCTTGGTGCGATTCGGGTCTTCGAGGAGCGGTTTTAGTAAATCCAGAAAATCGGTGGAAAGAGCCCGCCCAACACCCGGCTCATAAGAAACGCCGATCATCGTGAGCGGCAAATCGCCTTCAACTGAAGATTGGATGGCGAACGCAATCGGCTTCGATGGGTCAAGTTCCGCCAGACTCTCCGCATATTGGCCCGCTTCCTCGCGAGTGCCGACAGTGGCGTAATCGCGCGTGTGCGAGTCATCGGTGGGGCCAACTTCTTTGAGGAGGCTATAGAACTCCAGCTCCTTATAGATCTTCTTGAGCTCCGGGATCTCCGGCTCCGCGGTGACGAAATCCTGCAACTGGAATTCAATTGGAACCGTGATATCGATGGTCGCCAGCTTCTTGCTCATCAGAATCTGGTCGCGGTTGTTCTGCAGACTTTCGCGATACGTTTTCCGCTCCACTTCGGCGGCATGCTCGATAGCCGCTTCCACCGATCCGAAGCGCTGGATCAAATCCCGGGCTCCTTTTTCGCCGATGCCCGGAGCTCCGGGGATGTTATCCACCGAATCGCCCATCAGCGCAAGCAGATCCGATACCTGGCTGGGCTTCACGCCCATGAACTGCTCGGCAGTTTCCGCGTCGTACCAGATGTCTTCCTTCACCGGGTTGTACATATGGACCCGATCGTTCACCAGTTGCAACATGTCCTTGTCGCTCGAAACGATCACCACATCCGCCATTTCCGCAGCGCGGCTGGCCAGCGCGCCGATCACGTCATCCGCCTCGAATCCCGGGAACTGGAGAATGGGGATGCGCATGGCTTCGAGCGTGCGCCGGATGTAGGGGATCTGCTCGCCCAGATCTGGCGGCATTTCGGTGCGGTTGGCCTTGTACTCCTTGTGCATCTCTTCGCGGAAGGTTTTCCCGGATTCGAAAATCGCCGCGATGTATTCCGGTTTGTACGAGGCGCGCAGCTTCCGCACCATATTGTGAAAGATGTAGATTGCCTCCGTGGATATCCCAGTAGTGGTGCGCATGGGCGGCGCGCCGCTGCGGGCGCGCGCATGATAGGCGCGGAAGATAAAGCCGTAGCTGTCAATCAGGAAAAGGCGCGGGCGCTTCATCTCAAGTTCAGGATAGCTTGCGCGAGAACCACCAGTGCTACTGTGTAGCAAATGAGCGCGGGGAATCGAGTGGTTCTGGTAACAGGAGCATCCTCAGGAATAGGCGCGTGCTGTGCGGCCTTCCTGGCTGCAAACGGCTTTCGTGTCTACGGCGGATCGCGCAGCGCGGTTGCCGCGCAAGGCGTTGAAGCTCTCGCCCTGGATGTCACTGACGATGAGTCCGTGGCCCGCGCAATCGAAACCATCCTCACGCGCGAGGGGAGGATCGACGCATTGGTTAACAATGCCGGCTTCGGAATCGCGGGAGCCATTGAGGACACCTCCATCGAGGAAGCGCGCCATCAGTTCGAGGTGAACTTTTTCGGCGCCCTCAGAATGTGCCGCGCCGTGCTGCCGGTCATGCGGCAACAGAAATCCGGTTACATC
This sequence comes from Bryobacteraceae bacterium, assembly GCA_050011295.1. GTDB lineage: Bacteria > Acidobacteriota > Terriglobia > Bryobacterales > Bryobacteraceae > Palsa-89. Next base: position 8,260 of record JBEKJJ010000052.1, on the reverse strand, counting down.
ATCAATATTGGATCCATCGGCGGACTCATCGCGATTCCTTTTCAAGGCTTCTACAGCGCTTCCAAATTCGCGCTGGAAGGTTTCAGCGAAGCACTGCGGCTGGAGGTGGGGCCGCTCGGCATTCATGTGGTACTCATCGAACCCGGCGATCATCGCACGTCTTTCACTCAAAATCGCCGCTCCACGCACGGCTCAGGCGCAGATTCCCCGTATCGCGATCGCTTCGAGCGCGCAATCACCCGCATGGCGACGGACGAACAACGCGGTCCGAACCCGGATGGCATCGCACGATTGCTGGTCAAGATTTTGAACCATTCGAGCCCGCGTCTACGATACACCGTGGGTCCGGCAGCGCAACGCGCCGCAGTCTGGATCAAGCGGACCATGCCCTACGCCGTGATGGGAAAAATTATGCGAGACTACTATTCGCGCTGAGCCCGGACTGGCTACAATAGTAGCTGTGACGGCTCTAACTGAACGAGAGGAGCGTCTGGTACAAGCTCTTCGCGCCCTTCCGCCTGACGTCGCGGATAAAGTTGTAACGTGGGCAACCCAGCTCAGCGAGCTAGCGAGAAACGGAGCAGTCGAGTGGTCCGATACGTGGACCGATGAGGATATACAAGATGCGCGCGCCGCCTCCTTAACCAACTTTGAGGAGCGGGAGCCGGAATAGCGTTGACAGCAGGCGATATCGTCATCGCACCGGATCCTCTCAGCCCGACGGATTGTGAAATCAAGAATTGGAGAGCGGCAGGATTGCATGCGCCCTCCTGTTTTCGACTTTATTTGGTCACGTTGCTCCAGCGGGATGTTCGCGTCGTCGGTCGACTGGCCGCCCAAGACTGGAGAGATGTTCAGGATTGCGTCCAGCGTGGACTAATCGGAGACTAAGCGTCGTGCGATTATTTGGGTTAATGTTAGAAACTTGGCCTCGCGTTGAGAGGAGCTCCCTTTGCAGCTTAATATTGAAAACCTACGCCGGCATTATGCCTCGCTTTCCGATGAAACGCTCCGCGAGATCGACAGGAGTGAGCTAGTGGAAGCGGCGCGCGCGTGCTACGACCACGAGTTGGCACAACGTGAGCCGCTGAAGGTGATTCGCGCCGCTCCTTTGCACGCGCCTGACGAAGAAACAGAGTCAGCGGAAGCCGCTTGTGTTTTAGCCTTCCCCGTGCTCCCCGGGAAGAACGCAGCCACTGAAGCCGAGAATGCCCGGATCATTTTAGAAGAAGCCGGAATTCCCTGTTACGTTGAGCTGCATCCAGTCGAGCCAGACCCCACACCTGCGCCGGAATCGGAATATCGGGTCATAGTTCCCAGCGCACTGAATTTACGGGCCGTGAGCTTGCTGGACAAAGAGATTTTCAACGAGCAAGCCGATGCAGGGTGGCGAACCCACTTCGAGAACCTTCCTGACGAAGAGCTCTTCGGAAAAAAAGAAATCCTCTTGGGCGGGATCTTAGACCGCGTCGCGCGTATATCGAAAGCCTACGATGAAGAGGTCGCCCGCAGAACCAACCGCGCTTGACCTTGCTCAGCATGCTTTCTTAAGGTGTATCGTAGAGTAACGCCGCGGCTGAAAGGGCAGCACCGTGAAGCTTAAATTCCTGTGGGCGCGTTGTATCGTCTTCTGGATCTCCACGGCTGCTTTCGCCCAGACTCCCACCTACCAGCTCTCGAACCTTGCAATTCCGTCTATTGTTGGGCCATCGGCGGTAGTCGCGGCCGATTTCAATGGCGACCACAAGATTGACCTCGCGGTAGCCACCATGGGCGGGCTTCCAACCGATGAGGTCTTGATTTTTCTGAATAACGGCGACGGCACATTCCAGCAACCCAAGAGCTTCGCCATCGGCAGAGCAGCATTCGCCATCATTGCAGGCGATTTCAACGGCGATGGAAAAATGGACATAATCGTCGGAAATACGGGGTCGAGGGATCTCTCGGTCCTGCTGGGAAATGGCGATGGAACATTCCAGCCGGCCGTCAGTTATCCGGCTGGTGGCGCGGTGGGTGGACTTGCGGCAGCCGACTTTAACGGCGATGGCAAGCTCGACATCGCAGTGTCGAATCAGCAGCCCGGCTCTCTTTCTATATTTCTTGGAAATGGAGACGGCACTTTCGGCGAGCCGTCCACTCAGTCCTTGGGCATGGCGCTGGTCGGAATCACTGCGGCTGATTTCAATGAAGACGGCAAGCTTGATCTGGCGATCGCCGACAACAACAGCACCGTCTGGTTGCTGCTGGGCGCGGGCGACGGAACGTTTGGAACTCCCCAATCCATCCCTCTGACAGGCACCCTAGTAGGGATTGCGTCTGGCGATTTCAACGCCGACAAACACGTCGATCTCGCGGTGGCGAATCTTGACTCGGCCAGCGTCTACGTTCTGCTTGGAAAGGGCGACGGGACGTTTCAGGCGGCCACCAATCTAGCAGCCGGGCGAGGAGCCTTCGCCGTCACAGTAGGCGACTTCAATTCCGATGGCAAGTTGGACATCGCCGTCGCGAACAACTTCGAAGTTCCCTTGCAAAACGACGTATCGCTGCTCGCCGGCAACGGGGACGGCACATTTCAATCCGCGATTCCTTTGGGTGCTGGAAACAATCCCATGGACCTGGTGGCTGCCGACTTCACCGGCGACGGGAAGCTGGATTTCGCCGTGGCGAACGACGGCTCTCCCTTCGTTTCCGTACTGATCAATGGCTTTCCGAAAGGCTTGCAGTCGTTCACGGCAGTTTCGGCGGCGGACGGAAGTCCGGGCCTTGCGCCGGAGTCGCTGGTTTCCGCTTACGCCCCTGGGATCTCAGCCTTCGAAGGCTCTGGCGGCTTCCCGGTTCCGACCACGCTGGCCGGACTTTCGATTGCCGTTGAGGATAGCGCGGGCGAATCGCGGCTGGCGCCATTACTGTTCGTTTCTCCTGTCCCGGCTCAAATCAATTTCGCGATCCCGGTGGGCACCCATGCGGGCGCCGCCACGCTCACCATCCTGAACGGAACAGCATCGGCGATGCTGGAACACGTAACAATCAGCGCCGTAGCTCCATCTCTTTTCAGCGCGGATTCGAGCGGTACGGGACCAGCGGCGGCAAACGCGGTCAGCGTGAGCGCGTCGAATGTTCAAACTCCAGTGGCCGTGTACCAATGCGAACAGGTCTGTTCCACGGTGCCGATTGTTCTGAGCGCAGATTCAAAGGTAGTTGTTTCTTTCTTCGGCACCGGAATTCGGGGTGCCGGCGGAGCTTCTGCCGTCAGTTGCTCTATCCACGGAGTTGACGTTCCCGTGGAGTTTGCGGGCCCGCAGCCGGAGTTTCTCGGACTCGATCAAATTAACGTCACCTTGCCGCTTTCGTTAAAGGGCAGCGGACAATCTAATGTCATCATCACGGCCGAGGGCCACGCGTCCAATACCGTCATGATCAATATCCAGTAATTATGCCCGTAATCATCTCTCTGCTTCGCGCGGTCAACGTGGCCGGACACAACAAGGTCAAGATGGATGCGCTCCGGGAACTCTACCAGTCGCTCGGGTTGCGTGGCGCGCAAAGCTACGTCCAGAGTGGGAACCTGGTTTTCCGCACGGATGCCAAGGATCTGGCTCGTCTTCAAAAGCGCATCGAGGACGCGATCGAAGCCAGCTTCGGATTTCGCGCCGGCGTAATGCTGCGCTCCTCGGACGAGCTAAAAGATGTCGTCCGCAGAAACCCATTCGCGAAGCGGTCCGGGATTGAACCAAACAGGTTGGTGGTAAGTTTCCTAACCAGTGAGCCAGGCCCGGAGTCCAAGCAGAAGATCGCTCAAATCAAAGTCGGGCCCGAAGAACTACATCTCGACGGACGCGAGCTCTATATTTATTACGCCGGCGGCATGGGCACCTCGAAGCTGACGCCTGCAGTGATCGAGAGAACGCTGAAGGTTTCCGGTACCGGCAGAAACTGGAACACAGTGACCAAGCTACTCGAAATGGCGGAAAAGCTGTAACTTCGTGCTAGCGTGAAGTCCATGGCCCGGCGCTGGCTCCTTTGGATCGCTGCTTTCGCCGCGATCGTTTTCCTGCTCATCCCTCCCCTCTACCACGGCTGGACACACGTCGAAACTGATTTCCCAAATTACTACACCGCCGCGAGGATGTTTCGGCAGCATCTTCCACTGCGCGACTTATACGACTGGACTTCGTTCCAACGCCAGATCAACTACGCCGGCTGGGGCCTGCAACTTGGCGGCTATATTCCGCACACTCCGCTCACCGCGCTCCCGATAGTCCCACTCGCAGGTCTCGCTCCGATGGATGCGAAGCGCGTGTGGCTCGTGTTCAGCCTGATATTTCTTGCTGCTGCAATTTGGATACTCGCCAGGATGACGCATCTTCCGGTGGCCGGCTTGATCGTGCTCGCGCTCGCTGGTCACAATGCGATGGCTGGAAATTTCGAGCTCGGCCAGTATTATTGCTTTCTCCTTTTCATGATGACGGTCAGCTTCTGGCTGCTACTCGGCCGGCGCGAGTTCTCCGCGGGCTTGCTGCTGGGCGCTATCTTCATCCTGAAGTTGTACGCCGGACCCTTCCTGTTCTACTTTGCCTGGAAGCGGCGCTGGCGGCCGCTGGCTGGGATGCTGCTGGCCGGCGTCGTGCTGTCGCTCTGCTCCATCGCATGGTTCGGATGGAAAGATCACCTCTTCTATCTCACCGACGTTCTCCCGCGCGCGGCCGCCGGCGAGCACATGGATCCCTACGCCGCAGGCATGCCAACCATTCTCAACATGCTGCGCCATCCTTTCGAGGCCGAGCCGGAGTTGAATCCCAGCCCGCTCTTCAATGCTCCAGCTCTGGTGTTTTTCCTCCAACCTCTCGTGACGCTGGCAATCCCAGTCTTCTGCCTAATCGCGCTCAGTGGCGCAGGTCCCCGACCTGCGATTCCCGACGAACGCCACGAGCTCGCCTGGTTCCTCATCATGCTAGTCCTGGTCTCGCCCAGCCGCGCCTTTTACGTAACAATAATTCTGCTCCTCCCAATTGCCTTGCTGCTCGAGAAAGCCCATCTTCGCCGCAAGCTCTGGCTGATCGCCGCGTTTCTTTTGCTAACCATCTCGCTTCCCTCCGCGTGGGAGCCGTTTTTCCCAACCGTGTGGGTGCTCCTGGCCGTCTACATCGCGCTCGGAATCCCCTACTGGCGCAACCTTCGCCCTTCCATCGCGGCCCTTGCGGCAATCGCAATCATCGGCGCGTCGGCGATCTCGGCATACCGGCGCATGGCCAGCTATCATCGCGAGCCGCCCCAAAAATTCGAGCGCCTTGCGTTCGAAAAGGATGCTATCTACTCAGCTACGCCCGCAGTTTCGTTCGCGGGCGTGGTTTATGAATCCATCGCGGAGAATCGCTACCTGTTGAAGAAATGGAATCACCAAGGAATCCAGAGTTTCCCATTCGATGGACACGCCTTCCATCCCTCCGTCGCCGCGCAGGGCGGACCGATCTATTTCGAGCTGGTTTCCGGCGGCCACTCCCGAATCATGGTGTACGATCCGGAAAACAGAACGCCCAGCCAATTGGTTTCTTCCGGATTCGAACCCACGCATCCGTCGATATCTCCCGACGGCAGCCATCTCGCGTTTATCGGGCGCGGTCTAATTATTATCTACAGCAACGGAGCGCTAGGCGCCATCCAGGGTCCCACACCAGTCCACGATGTTGCGTGGTTTCCGGACAGCGCCAGAACGGTTTACTCCGCCGGACCCTCCGACAGCGCCCAAATCTTCGCTACTGTCGCTGCAGGAACTCCCGAGCAGCTCACGCGCGATACCGGCGATCACAAGGAGCCTGCCATATCGCCCGATGGAAACTGGCTGGCCTTCACGCTCGCGCGCGGTGGCACGCGCCAGATCTGGATCCAGAATCTCAAGACGGGAAAACCGTCCCAGGTGACGGAAGGAGCTTGCAACAGCTTCTCGCCAGCCTGGGAGCCCGATTCCAGCGCATTAATTTTCGCTTGCGACTGCCAGCGCGGCATTGGACTGCCGGCTTTGTTTCGCGCGCGCCTGGAATCGGTGGTCCGCTAATCGCTCACGCATGTGACCACGCGTCAAATGCGACCTTGGCGATTCTCGCAATAACTCTGTCTCTCGTCTTCTCATTGCGAGTGCTGCCCTTCACGTAGATGGCGATCGCAAGCGCCGGCATGATCACCCCTACGTCATTCGTCCCACCGTTCAACCCTGCAACGGTCGAAGTGGTGCCAGTCTTATGCGCGACCACGGTGCCAGAGGGGAGCAATCCTTTGATCCGCCCGCTGCCGGTGGAGGTCGCTTTCAGAATCTCCACCAACCGAGCAGTCAAGTCGCGCGAAAGCAATTCTCCCCGGAATGCTCTTTCCAGGAACCGGATCGTCCCGCTCGGTGTGGCCGTATCGCGCGGATCATCCAGGAATCGCCGCATGGCCCGAAGACGCTCCGCCGGTTGGATCTTCGCCGTTAGTTCGTCAAACATCCCCGGCGTCCATTGAGAGACCGGTGGAATATTGGCGACTCCGGCAGCGTCCAGATTGCACTGACGCTCGCTGCGATCCACTCGCATCCCGTCGATTTTCCACTGGCGAAACCGGGCAGCCATGCCCGCACCACCGCCGCCCATCCGAAACAGCGTCTCGACAACCGTGTTATCGCTCTTCGCCACCATCAATTCGAGCAGTTCATTCAGTGGGAAAATTTTCTGCTTCGGCCATCGTTCCGCCACTTCGCTGACGCCCGGAACGACGTCTTGAAACGGGATTTCGATCTTGTCTTTGAGGGTCAGCTTAGCTTCGCCCACCATCGCTAAAATGTTCACCGCGATTGGCAGCTTGCAAACGCTGGCCATTGGAAAGCGGTCGTCGCCACGGAGGCTGGCCCGTCTGCCGGACTCCATGTGCAAGGCCGCTGCGCCCACTACGCCGTCGGTTTCGGTGGCGATCTGCTCCCATTGTTCGAGAACATCCGCTTCCGTCGCTGCCCTGGCCAGCCCGGCCCCAGCGGCTAACCCGAGATATTGCCGGCGAGAAAGATCCACAACCAATTTTACATCCCCCGGAATCGACCTGATTCCGCCACGATTCCCGCCCGAACCGTCGCGTTTTTACCACATACGAAACTTTACAAAGCTTTTTAAATCAAAAGGCTAGCGGGATGTGTTACTCACTGCTAGAATGGAACGTTCAGTTTGCAAACAAACCGTAATACCGTGGCTTTCAGAAGGCTACCTCAGGGAGGCCTGCGTGCGATTTGAAACCACCGTGCAACGTCCGGCCGAGGCTCGTGGAATCGGCTTGCACAGCGGCGTTCCAGTCTCTATTCGAATCCTTCCGGCGCCGCCCTCGACCGGCATCGTTTTCGTCCGTACCGATCTGGATAATTTCCCAATCCCTGCCAGCTGGCGCTACGTGGCGCGCGTCAGTTACGCCACCAGCTTGATGCGGCAAGGCGTCCTGATTTCCACCACCGAGCATTTGCTCAGCGTGTTTTATAGCATGGGCGTGGATAACGCATATGTCGAGATCGACAATCTCGAAGTTCCCATCCTCGACGGCAGCGGCCGTCCCTACGTCGATCTGCTTCGCGCCGCGGGATTGAAATCCTACCGCAGGCGCAAACGCTTCCTCAGAATCCGCCGGCCAGTCACGGTGGAAGCCGGCTCCAAACGCATTTCCATTCTCCCGTCCGACCGTTTTCTGCTCACCTGCGAAGTCTTCTACGATCATCCGTTGATCGGGCGCCAGGCGCTCGACCTGGAAGTCACGCCCGAACGTTATGCCGAAGAGATTGCCCCGGCGCGTACCTTCGGATTCTCGCACGAGCTGGCCCAGATGCGCGATATGGGACTGATTCGCGGCGCCTCGCTCGACAATGCGATCTGTTTCGATCGTGAAACCGTTCGTAATCCCGAAGGCCTGCGGTTTCCCGACGAATGTTGCCGGCACAAAGCTCTGGATCTGATCGGTGATCTCGCGCTGATCGGCAAGCCGTTGCTGGGTCACGTGATCGCCGAGCGAGCCGGACACGCCATGCACACCGCGCTAGTGGCGCGCATCATGTCCGATCCGTCGCTCTACGAAATGCTGAGCTTCGATCAACTGGCCACTCGCGTAGCACACGCTCTGGTATCATAAGCCGTTTCTGGTTCCTGGTTTCTAGTTTCTGGTTAACGACCGTCCGCCGCGAGCATGGGCCAACCAGCAACCAGAAACCAGAAACGAGAAACTAGTAGTTGCTCACGGCCCCCAACCTGCTAACGCT
>JBEKJJ010000051.1:0-36976 GCA_050011295.1 Bryobacteraceae bacterium | reverse complement strand
GCCGTATAGCTTCTTGGCAGGATCCGGGCCAAACACGTTCACCGGAGGTACATGCTTGCCATCGACCAAATATGCCTGACCCGAGACGGCGACTTCCGCAATCGGGCTGAGACCGCCGTCCAGCTCGAGACGGATAACAATGGGCCGGTCTACGACAGCGCTTCGATGATTTCCGTCAGTGCTCGCACCTTCGGGCTTGGACCGCAAAGCGACGGTTTGACCCGCGGCCGAGAGATTCCGATCCCACTGTGCGCCGATATTGCTGGGCCGAAGAACCACGGCAATAAGCTGCCCACCCGCGTTCTTGTCGCCAGTCTGGGCGGTGATCGTGATGGGACCGTTCTGCATGCGTTCGGGACAAGCAACCGCGAGCAGTTTCCCGTGAACCTCTGGCAGCGGATTCATCATGGTTTGGTCGGAATCGCTCCACCTCCAATCGCACCCGGAAGCTTTGGCATTCGCCTCCGTCACCGTTGCGCCATCCGGTAAACCAATCGCCGCGGTCCATGCTCCATCCGCGGTGGCGCCCATCAGAATGATGTCATCCTTCTGCCAGGTTCCAGTCAAGATCAACTTGGCTTGCCCGTGCGCATCGAACTTCGCTAGCTGCTTGGGCGCCGCGTAGAGGGAAGCGATTGACTCTGCTGCACTCTTCTGCACCTTCGCTAGGATCTCTTGCGCGAGACCATCCGATGTCGTCTGGTGTACCGTCACCTCGGTGACCGACGAAAGCTCTCTTCTTTCCAGACGGATCTTGTACACTCCCGCCGGCGCATTCTTTTTCAAACCCACCAACGTGGCATCAGTATCCAGCACTTGCCCGAGCCCCAGTTCATCTTGGGAACTGCTTTTGCGATCGGCAAAATGAATCACAACCGCGGCGCTGTCATCAGGGCTTGCTCCGGAATAGACATGACCATCCGGACTGATGACGCTCACTACAATCTGATCCGGATCAGCCTGCACCCACAGCAGCGGTTCTTTCGCGAGATCGTCGTTCGAGAAAGTGAGGCGCCTCTCCACCACCTCCCCAGGCACAATCGCAATATGCAAATCCGCGGCCGACGCCATCGCCAAACCGGTCAGAATGCCGAGCAGGCGGAGCGTGGCCATAAACACCTATCGGCCCGATGAAGATGCTGCTACATAGATCGCTGCGGGTACCAGCAACGAGAAACGAGAAACGAGAAACGATTGAAGTTAGATAACCATCCCCACCGGCTGCCGTATCTCCATACATCCCTTCCCCGTCGGCAGCATCTTCCCTGGATTCAGCCGGCACTTGGGATCGAACAGAGTCTTGAAGCGCCGGATCATCTCGAGCGTTTCATCGGGAAACTGCTCGCCAACCAGCTCCATCTTCTCCATCCCCACGCCGTGCTCGCCTGTGATAGAGCCGCCCTCCGCGATGCAGAATCGCAGGATCTCATCGCCGGCCGCCTTGGCGCGCTCCAACTCTCCCGGCTTGTGGTGGTCGAACAAAATGATGGGATGCATATTGCCGTCACCCGCGTGAAATATATTGCTGATGGTCAGCCCGAATTTCTCCGAGACTTTTTGAATGTGCCGCAACGTGGGCGCAACTTTCGTGCGAGGCACCACGCCATCCTGCACGTAATAGGACGGACTCACGCGGCCCACCGCGCCGAACGCGTTCTTGCGTCCCTTCCACAGCAGCTCGCGCTCTAGAGCCGACCGCGCAATCCGAACCTCCCGCGCCCGGCATCCAAGGCAGGATTGTTCAATCTGCAGCACCTGTTCTTCCACCGCTTCCCGCAAACCCTCCAGCTCGATCAGCAACACCGCCGCAGCATCCATGGGATATCCGGCGTGCGTGGCTTCTTCCACCATGCGCAGCATGACGCCATCCAGCATCTCGATGGCCGCGGGCGTAATGGTGCGAGCGGTGATCTCGGCCACCGAATCCGCGCAGTCACCCGGAGCATCGTAGATCGCGAGAATTGTCTTCACCAGTTCCGGCTGGCGCATCAGCCGCACCGTGATCTTCGTCGTCAGCGCCATGGTGCCTTCGGAGCCCGTCAGAAGACCGGTAATATCGTAGCCCGGTTGATCCGGCGCGACGCCGCCAGTCTCGATAACGCTGCCGTCCGCCAGCACGGCCTGCACGCCCATCACATGATTCGTCGTGACGCCGTAGGCCAGCGTGTGCGGACCTCCGGCATTCTCCGCGACGTTGCCGCCAATGGTGCAGGCTCTTTGGCTGGAAGGATCCGGCGCATAGAAATATCCCTGGCGCTCCACCGCCTGTGTGATCTCGAGATTCACCACGCCAGGCTCCAGAAAAGCGCGCTCATTCTCGAGTTCGATCCGAACTATCCGATTCATCCGGGCAAACGAAATCACGATGCCGCCGGCGCGCGGTATCGCACCGCCGCTCAGCCCGGTGCCTGCGCCGCGGCCGACAATCGGGATTCCGAAGTGGTTGGAAATTTGTACGATGGCGGCGACGTCTTCGGCCGATTGCGGAAAAACCACCAGCTCTGGCCGCGCTTTGTCCACGCTGCCGTCGTATTCATAGAGCTTCAGATCTTCGGGTTGATCCAGATAGCCGCGCCGGCCCAGCAGATCGTGGATGTTCTTTTGAGCCGCGGCAGTTAGCAACAGTTTCGTCCCCGCTTACAGTAGCGACCGAACGTAACTCATGATCTGAGGATCGGTCCACACCTTCCACTCGCCATTCACGTCGGGCAATCCTGCGTACTTCTGCAGAACCTTGCCATTGCGATCGATGATGTAGCTCTCGGGAACCTTGTATGTGCCGTAGCGGTAGTTGATGTTCTCCTGCGGATCGCGAACAGTCTGGAAAGTCACCTGGAACCTCTGCAACATGTTCCGGTACAACTCCTCTTTGCTGTCCACGTTCACGCCCAACACCACCAAACCTTGCGACGCGAACATCTTCTGAATCTGATTCAGGGACGGTATCTCCTGCACGCACGGAGCGCACCAGCTAGCCCAGAAGTTCAAGATCAGCACCTTGCCGCCAAAGTCCTTCGGCGTCATTATGGCGCCGTTCTCGGTCTTGACGCGAAAATTTGGGGCACTGTCACCCACCGCGACCACATGATCCTGAACCGAATACACAATCACGAAGGCCAGCACCACCAGCAAAACTCCAGTGGCGGCTTTGATAGCCAGATCCATCCTGTTTTGTTTCATCTAAGTCCCTGCATTTCCTTACGCTTCTACTATAATCTTAGAGTATCCTATTGGCGCCTCGCTGCATCCAATGCTTGGGTTATGCTCATCACCCGCAAAGCTGAATTCTCTGCGTCGCACGTTTGTGCCCAATCCTCGCTAACTCTGGAACAGAATCGCGAGCTATACGGCTTGGCAGCCAATCCAAACGGTCACGGTCACAACTATGTTTTGGAAGTAACGCTGGAGGGCGATCCCGACCCCGCCACCGGCATGGTTTTCGACCTCAAGCAGCTCAAGGAGATCATCCAGAAAGCAGTGATCGAACCCATGGATCATCGCTTCCTGAACTACGAGGTCCCGCCTTTCGATAAAGTGGTGCCTACGGTAGAGAACGTCGCAGCCGAGATCTGGAATCGCTTGCAGCCGTCTTTCAATGGAGGCCGCGCCCGATTGCAAAACGTGCGGCTGTATGAAACCGAGGACCTATACGTGGATTACGCGGGAGACCGGCAATGATGCGCGTGACGCGACGTTATAAATTCGCAGCCTCGCACCGGCTCCATTCCGAGCGATTCTCCGGCAGCGAGAATCAGGAGCTTTACGGCAAATGCAATAATCCGCATGGCCACGGTCACGACTATATTCTGGAAGTGTCTGTGGCAGGACCGCTCGATCCGGTATCGGGACAAGTGGTGAATGTGTCAACATTGGACCATTTGGTGGCTTCGCGCGTGATCCACGATTTCGACCACAAGTATATGAACGCCGATGTGCGCGAGTTCCAGGAGCTGGTTCCCACTTCCGAGAACATCCTGCATGTCATTGAGGAACGTCTGGCTGCGCATTGGCATTCCGCTTTTCCCGGCGGCGGGCCGCATCTGGAAGCTATCGGACTGCGGGAAACGGCGCGCAATTCATTTGAGTTGAGGGCAAGCTGAGAAATGAAGAAGAACAGAGCAGTTGTGAAAATGATGCAGCCGAAGCAGGACCAGGAATCCATTGCATCGTTGATGAAATCGCTGTTAGAGAAGGTCGGCGAAGATCCGGCCAGGGAAGGCCTGGTTCGGACGCCCGAACGCGCCGAAAAGGCTTTTCGTTTTCTGACCAGCGGCTATGAAACGGATATCCAAAGCATCGTCAACGGCGCGCTATTTTCGCGCGAGAACTCCGATGGCATGGTGGTGGTGAAGGATATCGAATTCTTCAGCATGTGCGAGCATCATCTGCTGCCCTTCTTCGGCAAGATGCACGTGGCGTACTTGCCCAAGGACAAGCTCATCGGATTGAGCAAAATCCCACGCATCGTGGACACTTTCGCGCGCCGGCTCCAGATTCAGGAGCGGCTTACGCAGCAGGTGGCGGAAACCATCGAGGAAGTGCTGCAGCCGCGAGGCGTGGGCGTGATCTGCGAAGCGCGCCATTTCTGCATGATGATGCGCGGCGTCGAAAAGCAGCAGTCGGGAACAGTGACCAGCGCCATGCTGGGCGCATTCCGCGAGCGTAAGGAAACGCGAGACGAGTTTTTGTCGCTGGTGGCGCATAAGAATCACCCGTTTTATTGAAAACTGAGCGGCGACCGGCAGGGAACGGGCGAGAACAACAGGGCGGTATCTCGCAGCAGGCAAACTGCGGTCAGTTTGAAGGATGCCAAGGCGAGGGGGTAAACCCGCCTGTAGGGTGTGTATCCGCCGGGGTAGAAGGATTGGCTACATGGCGCCTCGATTTGCCGGAAACTCGGCTTGAGCGAGAAAGGCGATATACCGCCGGATTATCGGAAGCTGGGGATTAGTTTTTGAGACTGAATTCTGCGAATTCAGCGCCTTCACGGAATGTACAGCGTTCATGGGTGCGCTGTTGGGGATGCGTAGAGCTCAAACGCCGATACTGTTCCAGTTTTGAGACTGGATTCTGCGACATCCGGGAGCCTGATTTTAGAGGGTTCGCACGCTGTCTCAAAACCTACCGGTTGTGAAACGCACTGGCAGCCGAGCGATGTGTTAGAATCCCGAACACGCCGGAGATCCACCTACACTGGCGCGAGCGAGACCTGCTTGAAAAGGAGTAATATGATGCAACGCATAGTGCAAACCGTTGTCGTGTTCCTGATCGCCGTCACAATATTGGGATATGAAGGTTCTAAAGTCTTTGACAGGCGCAGTTGGCTCGCCGGTCCGCTGACGTCTTCCGCTGTTTACGAGTCACTGCCCCCCGCAAACCTGCCGGAGGCATATGCTTCCCACGCGGGCACGAACGGCAGGCACAATATAGGACATGCGAGTGCGACGCGTATTGAACCGGAACCACGCCTTGAACTGGCGTTTTTTCAGGATCGTGCTCCGTATGCATATTACTGGTTTGCAACGACATGCGGGAGCAGGAACAAACAAGACACTCGGACCTTTCAGTTTTATGTTGTGTCTCCTGTATTCGCGGTCCGTCCCAACGACTATGACGGCAACATTGAGGGGAGAGCCCAAGAAGCATACTACAAAATGATGGGGAGTTCGGGATTCAATTGCGGCCTTTCCCCAAGTGGACCCGGCCATTTACATCGTGGTGCCGACACGGTCACGATGCAACAAGCTGAGGAGGCGAGAAAAAGCCTCATCGACGACGGGGTGGGCCGTGGGGTCGGTATTTTTGAATATACCTATAGTGATGGTATGAAATCAGGAATCTACCTGAATGCTACCCATAATCCTCGGGGCTTGTAGAATGTTTTTCAGATCGGAAAGCTCTCATCACGTTTGTTCGCGGGCCGGATGTCGGCTTACCGTTAACAGTAGAACGATCTTGCTGGGACGCTATTTGGCACCGCGTCGGAACTATCGGAAGACAGCTGTAGTAGCTGTTTCGTTCTTTTCTTTTTGTCTGACAGCGGCGCAGAGCCCGCCGAAACGTTCAGGTTCTGACTGCCTTGTGGCCACGAATATCAGGCATGGAACGCGCTGTGGCACCCCTGACAGCTTTGAAGCCGATAGACTGTCTGCGCTCGACCGGACGCTGTGATGGCTCCGTGTTCTAATGCGGCACAGGCGCGTTTTGATTTTTGGGAGTATTTATAAGTCCGGGAGCTTGTGAGGCGTAAAAATCGGCCATGGCGTTCCAGAATTGCTTGGCTTGCGGGTTCCCAAACGTATATCTGTCATCGTTCGCAGTTAGTCTTGCGTCATTGGCCAGAGTGTTGAAAACCGCACTGCCGACTGAGGAAAACGACTTGGCCAGCCATTCCCAGTTTGACTGATAAATATCGATAGCGACCTCGGGTACGTTGCTGTCCAATACAAGTCCGGCCAGCGGACTCCACGCCAGTAGATCATTGAGCACACCGGCGTCATGCAACTGCTTTGCGTGAGATTTCAGCTTATCAATGCTGGCCTGGTTCAACCTGACAGCCGTGATATTCGGTCTGGATGAACTCGCCGGTGTGCTGCGGCTAGGATATGACAGATGGTTCGGATCTGTGCCAGTGTTCACCCGAGCACTAGGCGTGCCGGAAGCATGGCAATGGTAGATGTTCTGCTGTACTGCCCCGGGTTTCATCAGTCCTGTGGGGATTTGCCAATGCCCTTCGGCGGCATCAAACTCAACGTAACCAAGTAGATACATGGACCCAGACACATTTCGAATATCAAACTCGATACTGTCATGAGCGCCACAGCGCGTTCCATGCCTTATATTCGTGATCGCAAGGCAGTCATTACCTGAGCAATTCGACTGGCCCAGCGCTACGGCCTGATCACCCCCTACAACACTTGCAGTGGCGGCAAAAAGGGCGGCCAATTTTGCTTTTTTCATTTGAAGCTCCTCGCATGGTCAATAGTCTATGATCCCGTATCCATGATGCCTGTTCAAATTGCGATAACGGCTTGCGGGACGAAGGGAAAAGGGCACGCGGAAACGAAAGCGCCGGAAACGCCATTCTCAAAACTTACCCTTTTTGAAACAACGTCGCGAGGGCTCCCGGCTCTATTTTTCTAGGCGATAAAGTATGTTTCCGTCTGCTAGCCGACGCGACTCGCGGCTCGTCCCAGAGTTGTTACAATCCTAACTCTCCCGCGCCGTTTTCCCGAAAAAGACTTCCATCTCGAATATACCGCCGCACCGTGCTCGGCTTCCGCTACAATCGACCTAGATGCTCGACAACTTCCGTGAATTCCAAGCTGGGCCCGACCCTTTCGGCCGAATGTGGCAGGTGCACCTCAACTGGCTGCAAACCGGCATTTCCATACGCCACGCCGATACGGTGGATGTGAAATTCGCAATCTCCACTGAGGGCGAGCCGTTCGAGGAGCGCGTCATCGCGCTGCCCCATCCGGCTCTGCTGGTTCTGAGCAAGAATACCGGCCATCCGCTCACCGACGCGTGGTGCCTGAAACTGGCCGCGCTACATCTGAAGCATATGCTCGAAAGCGGCGAGGACATGGAAAAAACGCTGGTCACGGTTCAGCCCGAGGAGCTGGCCGGGTACGCCCGCGAACTGCAGCCTGCCTGATCAATGCCGCAGGCGCGCCTGTTCGTCTACGGCACGCTGCGCCGTGGCTCACCGAACAAGTTCGCGAAACTGCTAGCAGACAATTCCCGATTCATCGGCGACGCCAGGATGCGCGGCCGCCTCCATCAATTCAGCAATTACTCTGGCGCCGTCCCGTCGGACCGACCGAACGAATGGGTACGGGGCGAACTCTTCGAGCTGCTGGATCCGAGCATTCTGGGAAGGCTCGACGAATACGAAGGCTCCGAGTTCCGGCGCGTTCTGTTAACCGTTTCGCTGGACGGTCAAGAGCTGGAAGCCTGGGTTTACATCCTGACACACGCGTGAACGCCATTTTCTGCCATTTATTGACATCAATTGGCTGCGACGATTAACCTGAGAGTATGGCGTCTCTGAACATCTCCTTGCCGAAAACGCTTCGGGAATACATCGACGCGCAGGTGCAGGAAGGTTGCTACAGCACTCCCAGTGAATACCTCCGTTCCTTAATCCGCGAGGATCAGAAGCGCAAAACAGCGGGAAGGATCGAGGCTCTTTTGCTCGAAGGACTCGCTTCCGGCGAACCAGTCGAGGTGGACCAGGCCTTCTGGAACAAGAAGCGTTCGGCGCTGACCGCACGCCATCGCAAGACCCGTAAGTGAATAGGCGAGTCCTGATACGGCCGGCGGCGAGCCGCGATCTAGATGAGCAAGCGCAATACATCGCAGCCGATTCGGGCATAGAAACTGCACTCCACTTTTACGAGATGGCCGATGAAACCTTCCGGCTTCTCTTGTCCCATCCTCGTCTCCGCAGAGCCACGCAAATCCGGATCCGGTTGCTTGGTAACACGCGAATGTTCCCCATGAAGCGCTTCGCGGAGTATGTGGTCTTCTACCGGCCGGTTGGCAAAGGGATCTAAATCGTGAGAGTGGTACACGGTTCGCGCGATCTGCCGCGTTTGAAATCGAGTCCGCGCCCAAAACCCTAAGAGGTTCCGCGACGATTCGGCCCAACGACACGCGTCCATCTCGCGCAAGGCACGAATGGGCCCAGCAGCGCCGGGCGACCGCTCGCCGAAGAGAGCCGTCGCAATCTTGACAGCTCGATTGGCGTCAGCACAAACGTCTGTCATATTGCCGTCCTTGGCGCTGACTCTCGCCAGCAACTCCAGTGCCTGGACCATATCTTGATGCGATTCGCCGAACAGCTTCGCGGTAAGATCACGGCCCTTCGTGGCTGCTTCGGGACTGTGTGCCAGATCGCCGGCCTCTAACTGTGCTTCCGCCAGCGCCAGACAGCCTAGCGACAAATCTCGCGTGTCGCGTTTCGATTGCGACGCGATATCCAGGCTTCGGCGGCAGTACGCTTCGGCATCCGCGAAGATTCCGGCATTGCTCTCAATGACGCACGCTGCGTATAAGATTCGCGACGCGAACACCGGAGACTTCCCTGGCCTTTCTGGGACATTCTTTCACCGCGCTCGTTGCAAGTATTTCAGCCTCGCTCAATTTTCCGATTCGCAGCAGAGCGATGGCTTCGATGCTCTTGCAGTAGGCCACGCGGATCTTGGGGAGGTTGCGTTCCTGTGAGAGCCGAACGGCTTTGGCTGCACTAGCGGCTGCCTCATCGTATCCGGCGAGCGCGTGATAAAGAGCAGCCGTTTCGCGAAGCAACGCCGCATCGTAATAGGTGCTTCCCGCTCTCGAAGAGAACCCTTCCGCCGTGCCCAGCGCCTTGACAGCTTCGCCGAACAATCCAAGTTCCACTTGCGCCCTGCCAATGTATGTCAGAGACTGGACCGATTGTTCGTCGGGCACCCAGATCTGGAGCTTCTCAAGAAGTACCTCGACAAGCTGGGCTGCGCGCCCGTACTCGCCTTCATCGACAAGGCTGTGCAGAGCGCAATTAATTCAAAAAATACGTGCGGTACAACGTATCCCGCTGCTTCGGTATGAAGCCCGCATCTCGAATCAGCCGGCGCAACTCTTCTTCGCTCGCGCGATTGTGCGTTCCCGCGGCCGAAACCACATTCTCCTCAATCATGATGCTGCCGACATCGTTGCCGCCGAAGCGTAGCCCCACTTGGCAGGTTTTCAATCCCGGAGTCACCCAGGACGACTGGATGTTCAGAATGTTCTCCAAATACAGTCGCGATATCGCCAGCGTCTTCAGATATTCAACACCCGTCGCTTCTTCCTTGACGAACCGCCCGAGCGAAGTATTCTCGCGCTGGAACGACCAGGGGATGAATGCCGTGAACCCTCCAGTGTCCTCCTGAATCTCGCGCACTATATCGAAATGATTCATGCGCTGTTCCATGGTCTCGCCGCATCCGAACATCATGGTCGCCGTGGTCCTCAAGCCCAGCGCATGCGCCGTCCGGTGCACGTCGATCCAATCCTGCGTGGATGATTTCAGCCGGCTGATCCGGCGCCGTACCTCATTATCCAGAATCTCCGCTCCGCCTCCGGGAATCGATTCAAGGCCCGCATCGCGCAACCGCGCTATCGTGTCCCGCAGCGTCAACCCGCTCACTTCCGCGATGTTCACAATCTCGGGCGCCGAAAAACAATGGTTCCAGATCTTGTCTCCGAACCGCGCCTTGATGGACCGCAGCAGATCCTCATACCACTCGATCTTCAACTCAGGATGCAGCCCACCCTGCATCAGAATCCCGGTGCCGCCCAGATCGATGGTCTCCTGAATCTTATCGAAGATCACTTTCTTGGAATGGATATAGCCTTCGGCGTGCCCCATGGGCCGGTAGAACGCGCAAAAGCTGCAGTACTCGGTGCAGAAATTGGTGTAGTTGATATTCCGATCGATGATATAGCTGACAATGCCGTGCGGATGGAGCTTGCGCCGCACAGTATCCGCAGCCATTCCGATTCCGATCAAATCATCGCTGCGATAAAGATCCAGCGCTTCTTCGCGCGTCATCATACGGTCACCTTCTTTAGTCCAACTGGATTCGCCAGCTCCGAAGCATATTGCAAAAAAGTCGCCAATCCTTTGTACTCCCGGTCGCCGAGCTCGAAAACAATATTCCGCGTGAGATACTCGCGCGCCAACGCTTCCGAAATCCCGAGCTTGGGATGTTCCTCGCGCACGATATCCTCAATGTGTGTCATTCCAAAACGAAGGGACGCCAGAAAGGGCGCCGGATCCTGCAAGGGAACTTCCGCGTGTGCGGCCCAAACAGCGAAAACCATGGGAAGCCCGGTCATCCCTGTCCATTCCGTACCCAGATCGAGGACATAGAACGGAAGGTCGGCCGGATCCAATACCAGTGCGGCATCTCCGATGATCAGCGCGGCATCGCAATGCTCCAGCATCGACCCCAAATGCGGACGCTCCGAAAAAAGCCGCGGCTCCACGCCATATTTCTTGGCCAGCACGATCCGGCTGAGCGCCACCGAAGTCCGCGAGCTCGCGTCCGTGGCCAAGGTGCGGATTTGCTCGAACGGCACCTTCGAAATCAACAAAATACTTCGCACCGGTCCATCGCAGGCGATGCCCGTCCCCGGAATAATCCGCAGATTCTGCCGATTCAGCTCCACCGACGGAACAATACCGATGTCGGCGCGCCCGTCGGCCAATCGGTCCGCGCATTCCGCGGGGATCGCAAAGGAAAGGTCGAACAGGCCGCGCTCGTCGCCATGCAGCATGCCCCAAACCAGCGGCACCGTATTCAAATAACTTACTACCGATACGCGAGATTTCAATCTCTTAGTTTATCTCACACCACAAACCGAACCGCGACCGGAAGGGAGCGTTTAGATCGTGCAAGGCCCCCACCAGTGCTGGTAGCACTCCCTCCCGGTCGTGGCTCGGAATCGGGTTCTACCGACATGTGCTTCCGGCTGGCCGAAGGCACTAAATTTCACATTGCGCGTCCAACCCTGCATGCGCTATTTCCCTGCTCTGGCCCTTCTGCTATGCGCCTTCCGATCCCAGGCCCAAGACAACCAACTCTCGTCGCTAATTCCGGACCTGATGGCCCGCGCCAACGTCCCTGGCCTCTCTATCGCGTTCATCGAAGACGGAAAGATCGCATGGGTCGGATCTTTTGGAGTCAAGAACACGAAGACGGGCGACAAGGTGGATGACCGCACGGTGTTCCAAGCCGCGTCTTTAAGCAAAGTGGTCTTCGCATACGGCGTGCTAAAGCTGGTGGATCAGGGCAAGCTTGACCTGGACACGCCGTTATACAAATACGTCCCCGAATATGTACAGAACGATTACCGGATCAACGCCATCACCGCTCGCCACGTCCTGACGCATCGCACCGGTTTCCCCAATTGGCGGCCCAATGGCAAACCGCTGGTGATCCACTTCAAGCCCGGCGATCGATTCAGCTACTCCGGCGAGGGCTTCGTCTACCTGCAGCGTGCGGTCGAAAAGCTCACCGGTCTCGCGCTCGATACCTGGATGCGGCAAACAGTTTTCGATCCGCTCCGCATGACGGATAGCAGCTACCTGTGGCAGCCAAAGTACGAAAATCTGGCCGCATCGGGACACTCCTCCATCGGAGTACCGGACCAGTTCTTCAAGCCAGTCGCAACCGGCTCACCCCTTAATGGCGGAGGCGGACCAGCCGCGGCGTCCTCGCTGCTCACCACCGCTCGAGATTACGCAACATTCGTGATAGCGGTAATGAACGGAACGGGCCTGAAGAAGGAAACCAGCCACGCCATGCTGACGCCGCAATCGCAGGTGGACGCCGGATGCTCCAACTGCATCGGCCGCCCGATTACGAAAACATCGGAGTTAATCGCGTGGGGTCTCGGTGTAGGTATCGAACAAACAGCGCATGGCCCTTTCTTCTGGCACTGGGGCGATAATGGCGATTTCAAGGCGTTCATGGCCGCCTCAGCCGGCTCCAAACGAGGCGTCGTGATTTTCACCAACAGCTCGAACGGCATGATGATCATTCCCGATATTGCCGCGAGCGCCCTGCGTGAAGCTCAGCCCGCCTTCAACTGGATTCATTACGAGCGCTATGATTCACCGCGCGTGCAGCTTCAACGGGCCATTCTCGAAAAAGGCATGGATGAAGCACTCAAGAACTACGCGTCCGGCCCGCCCATTGAGGAAGGTCCGATGAATATGCTCGGCTATCAATTGATGGCGCGCAAAGAATTCAAGGAAGCCCTGCGCATCTTCGAGCTGAACGCCGCAGCCTATCCGAAATCGTCCAACGCCTGGGACAGCCTGGGGGAAGCCTACATGACCGCCGGAAAAGAACTGGCCATTCAGTATTACAGGAAATCGCTGGAACTCGATCCCGAGAATTCGAACGCCTCCGGCATGCTGAAGAAGCTGGAAGCGAAATGAGTTCAGCGCGGCTCGAAGGTCAAGACAAAATCCATCACGTTCTCGCCGGAGCCCTTCTGCATAGCCACGTTGAATTTCTTGAACTGGCGCGAATCCACCGAGCGGAAGAAGGCCGGGAAGAAATCTCTCGGGTAGTCGTAGTCGAACGCAGCCCCTGGAGTTAGACTCCAAGTCTTTCGCGCCTGGGCTTCCTGATTGGGCGTCAGACCCGTAATCCGCAACTGTCCGAAAGTATAAAATTGACCCAAGTTGAAGCGGATCTTGACATCCAGTACGTGCTGATCGTCGTGCAGGATGCGCTCAGGCCGTGCGGCCGCATGGTGATACCCCATGCGCTTCACGGGCTTTTCCAGCTCCCAGATAGAATTCTGGATCTCAGTCCAGTTGGCAATCTCGCCCTTACGGAACTTCGCCGCCTTGAGCATAGCGTCAGCGGGAAGTTTATCTCCGACGATCTCGACGTCGCCCAGAGTGAATTTCGCGCCTTCCTCAATGGACGTCGTCACGGAAACCGACCACCCGGATTCCCGTTGGGCCGTGATGCTCGGAAAACGGACGCGGTACATCCCGCGCTCCTCGTACGCACGCCGCAGGTTTAATTCGACAGCCTGTCGAAAGGTCCGGTCGGTGTACCCCTGATCTTTCACGTCTTTGGGGATGAGCCTGATCAGCTCTTCGGACGTCAACTCGCTTTCACCGGTAAAATTCATCGCCGCGATTCGAGGAAGCGGGTCTGGCTGAAACGAGATGTTCGATTTTCCGCCGGCCACAAACACGGTCTCCAGCTTGGCGGCGACGTGGTGTCCCTCCAGTGCCGCACCAAGATGCTCCTCGATTTGGCGGGCGACAAACTGCTGGCCAGCTTCGTTGACCGGCACCTTATGATCAAGCGAGGGGTACCGCGTAGCGAGCCATCGCCAAATCTCGTCTTCGTTAACGCCGGGGATATCAATGGTCGCATGGAAGGGTGAACTCGGATCGGCGACCTTCAGAGTCAATACGTAGCCTTGCTTCGGGCCAGGGCCGTAACTATAGCTGATAGTTTCGAACATGCCAGTCGCATTGAGTTTCTGAGACGCCGCCTCCATCGCGGCCTGATCTATCGGCACGCCGATATTTAGGCCTGCAAGCTGCAGCACGACTTCCTTGGACAACGCGGTGCCTTCCACTGAAACCGATTCGAGCGGAAAGGAAGTGCTCTGGGCCTGGATTCGGCAAAGGAACACCATCCAAACAAGAAGCGTTCGCAACATCAAAAAGGGAGTATCTCACAAACCACTCATCACTTCCCTTCATCCGGCTCAGCCAACAAATCGCCCAGCCGATCCAGACGCTTCTCCCACCTCGATCGCCGCTCGCCGATCCATTGCGCCGCCGCCGAAAGTCCCGTAGGTTCGATGCGGCAAGTCCGCACCCTTCCGATCTTTTCGGTTTGTACCAGCCCGCTTTCCTCCAGCACCTGCAGGTGTTGAACTACCGCGGCGAGCGTGATGTCGAGCGGCTCCGCCAAGCGCGAGACCGATATCGGGCCCTCGCTGAGTTTCTCCAGAATGGCGCGCCGCGTGGGATCGCCGAGAGCGTGGAATACACGATCGACGTTGGGTTTCTTCCTATGCACCCACGAACTCTTCACTCAATTTGTCGAGTAGCTCCTGCCATCCTTCTTTTCGCATCTCAGGACCGTCGGAGCCCTCGAAGAATGCACCCTGATGCGTGAAGATGAGGTCGGTACCGGTTTTTGACGGCAAGAATTCAAACGTGACCAGAGATGCCGAAATACACTTTTCGGCAATGCTCATGGTGGAGGCAGTCACAACGCGCCTGTTGCGCACAATGTCCAGGTAGCTGATATCGTTCGTGCAGATGACCCCCTTCAGAGGAGTGTCTTCTCCGAGGCGAACACGGACACGTTCCTTCCCACCGACTCGAAAGTCCAACTCATGGTGCTCCAATTCGCCGTGGTCCCCTTCTGCGAACCAGCGGCGTTTTTGGACCGGATCAGAGAATGCCGCGAATACGCGCTCGGGCTTGGCGGGATAACTGCGCTCGATCACGAAGGTGCTGTGAATTACAGATTGTTCTTGCATGGTTAGTTAAGCCTCCACTCAAGTATCTATCAGACGATATCAATTGTCAAGTGGCTACTTAAGTATTCTCATCATATAGGGAGCCCGTTAGCGCGTGTTAACTGCCGTCAGTGGATGTCAAAGGCTTGCAGACGTAGGCCGAAACCATGTATCGATGTTCGCCGTGGGCCCTTCATCCGGCCCAAGAGCGTCGGCCGTCACAAAGATTGGTGCATCGGGAACCGCAGGTTCTCTCCAAAATGCGTGCCGGCTTTGATCCGAGACCGACATGTCATCCATGAACAAATCCTGCAAGTCATTTCCTTTCCCAGGCCGCAGCAGCGCAAAGTGAACTCGAAAACCACTAGTCCCGCCACTGGCAGCCGTAAAGAAAAGGGCGGGCATACCCTTCTCCACCCGAACAACGGATACGCTCGGGTCTTTTCCAAAGTCTTCGGGCTCGGTGTAGCACTGGCGTTGCGGTGGACCTTCCAGACAGACGGACGCCGGACCTTTCGGGAAAGATCCTTCCGGATCGAGTTCCGGTTTAGTTGTCGTCACTTCCCGTCCCATAAACCTCAGCTGGTCGCGCCGGACAGATTGCGCATCCGCGCTCGGCCACAAGAGCGGAACAGTACAGAGGACAACGTACTTCGCTGGCATGACGTTCCTGGACAAATTCTAGCCCGGATGGCGGCAACGGCTCTGGGACCACCTAACCATTTTCATACCCAGACGTCTATATACTAAGAAGTCAGAGTATTCAGAGAACAACATGTCATTGTGGTCGCGTATCACCAACGTATTTCGCGAGGTTGATCCACGCCGAGAAATCGATGAAGAACTGCAGTCGCATTTAGCAGAGGCCATCGAACGAGGCCGCGACCCGGTCGAAGCTCGGCGGGCATTCGGTGCCCCGTTGCGGCATAGCGAACAAAGCCGCGATGTCCGCTTGATTCCCTGGCTCGAATCCCTCCGCGCCGATGCGATTTTCGGCTGGCGGCAGCTCAACAAGAAAAAGATAACTTCCGCCGCGGCCATCCTCTCGCTCGCGCTGGCCATCGGAGCATGCACCTCGGCGTTCCGCCTGATCGACGCCTTGCTGTTGCGGCCCTTGCCGGTGTCAAATCCCGAGCGTCTGTACTCGGTCGCATTCGAAAGCATCGGCGCCGACGGCAAGCTCAACACCTACGACAGTTGTTCGTATCCCATGTTTCGCCAGTGGCGCGACGTTTTGAAGGATCAAGCCGAGTCTGTCGCCATCTCCTACGTCGACCGCGTCGACGTGACCTATGGATCGTTTCAGGAGATCGAGAAAGCGTATTTACAATATGTCTCAGGTTGGATGTTCCCGACATTCGGATTGAAGCCGGCGCTCGGGCGCTTGTTGACAGAGAACGACGATCTTACGCCCGGGGCCCATCCTTACGCGGTTCTGTCGTACGACTATTGGTCGCACCGTTTCGCGCAAGATCCAAAAGTGATCGGACGCACGGTTCGAATCGGGAACGACCTTTTCGAAATCGTGGGCGTAGCCGAGGGCCCTTTCGCCGGCACGGAAACCGGCACCATGACCGACGTTTTTGTCCCCATGGCGATGAAAACCGCCACCACTCTGGCCAGTCCGAACAACTTCTGGCTTCGGACACTACTGCAACTGAAACCAGGCGTCGACCCGGAGCCCGTTCACCAGAAGCTCAGCGCGACGTTTCAAGCCTTCGAACAGGAGCGTGCGAAGGGTTTTCCCGCGATGCCAAAAGCGAGCCTCGCGAAATTCTTTAATCACAAGCTGTTGTTTGAACCAGCCGCCGCCGGACGCTCGAACCTGCAGCGCGATTACCGGCGTGCGCTCGAAACGCTCGGAATCCTGGTAGCGCTGGTGCTGTTGATTGCTTGCGCCAACGTCGCGAACCTCATGACCGCGCAGGCGTCCGCTCGGGCGCGCGAAATGGCGCTAAGAGTCTCAATCGGCGCGGGACGCTGGCGGCTGGTGCAACTGGTGCTAGTGGAAAGCGCGCTGCTCGCCTTGATCGCGGCCGCCATCGGCGGATTGTTTGCGTGGCAATCCGCGCCGTTCATCGTCAATATGATCAATCCGCCCGACAACCCGGCGCGCCTGATTCTTACGGCGGATTGGCGCGTACTGATGTTCGGACTGGTTTTGGCGTTTGGCGTTACAATCCTTTTCGGTCTCGCGCCGGCGCTGCGCGCTTCCTCGGTGAAGCCAGTCAACGCGCTCAAAGGCGGTGAAGATCCGCACTCGCGCGGCCGCCTGATGTATGCGCTGATCGCCGCACAGGTAGCGTTCTGCTTCGTAGTGCATTTCGTCGCCGGTTTGTTTGTAACATCCTTTGACCGTCTTTCGAATATACCCACCGGCTTCTCCTCCGAACGGATTCTCAATCTCGAAACGGTCACCGTTCGTCCTGCGTCGCCAGTTTTCTGGGATCAGCTGGCGCAACATCTGCGCGAGCTGCCGGGCGTCGAAAAAGTGGCACTGACTACATGGCCGCTTCTGAGCGGGGAAAGCGCCGTGGACTACGTTTCCATCAACAACGCACCTCCGTCCGATGTTTTCGCCGATTTTCTCAGCATCTCGCCCGGCTGGATAGACACTATGAAGATTCCCTTCATCGACGGCCGCGATTTTCGCGCTGGCGAGACATCTCCAGGCGTTGCCATCGTAAATGACGCATTCGCGAAGCTATTTTTCAACGGCGAGAATCCAACCGGAAAATCCTTCACTCGCACGGAAGCAAGGGGCGCCCGCGTTCCATATCAAATTGTAGGATTCGTCCGCGACGCGCGCTCGCGGAACTTACGCCTGCGCATCCCGGTCCGGCCGACCGTGTATGTTCCGTTTTCCTCCGTGGATGCCCAGGGCGCATTCCGTCCAAGCGGCCGCGGGACGTTCATCGTCCGCACATCTGGCGCAAATCCTCTCGCGCTAGCGTCCCTACTTCGGCAGGAAGTCTCTCGTGCGCGCTCCGAATTTCGCGTGAGCAACGTCCGCACACAAATCGAAATCAATCAATCCAACACCGTTCGCGAACGGTTGCTTGCCATGCTGGCGCTATTCTTCGCGATAGTCGCGCTTACGCTGGCCGGTGTCGGCCTCTATGGCGTGCTGGATTATTCCGTGCTGCAACGCCGCCGCGAGATCGGCATTCGGATGGCGTTGGGCGCGCGAGCCTTTGATATCGTGCGACGCGTAACCACGGATGTGTTTTCGATGGTCCTGGTGGGCGCGGGTGTGGGCCTAGCGCTCGGAATGACCTCGACACGATATTTCGAAACCCTGCTCTACCAGGTCAAGCCCACTGAGGCAACAATGCTGGCGCTTCCGTCGTTGACGATTCTCGCAGCGGCGCTCATGGCCGCCGTGCCGGCAGTGATCCGCGCAGTCCGAATCGATCCCGCCAGCATGTTGCGCACTGAATAGAGGATTTGTATGTCAATTTGGTCACGCATCGCAAATGTATTCCGCGGAGACACTCCCAGCCGCGAGATCGACGAAGAACTGCAATCGCATATCGCAGAAGCGCTCGAACACGGCCGCGACCCCGCCGAAGCCCGCCGCGCTTTCGGATCACCTCTGCGCCATCGCGAACAGAGCCGCGACGTCCGCCTGATCGCGTGGCTGGACTCCCTCCGTGCCGACGCCATCTTCGGATGGCGGCAGCTCATGAAGCGCAAGGTAACGTCCGTCGCGGCGATCCTCTCGCTCGCGCTCGGAATTGGAGCCTGCACTTCTGCGTTCCGGCTCGTCGATGCCCTGCTGCTGCGGCCTTTGCCCGTGGCTGATCCCCAGCAACTATACGCTCTGTCGCGTCAAGTATCTGTGGATGGCAAGCCCACTACGTTCGACGACTGGGCGTACCCGGCATTTCAGCAGATGCGCAATGCCGTGAAAGACCAAGCCGAGCTGCTTGCAATTTCCAATCCGGGGCGAGTGGATTTGACCTACCAGTCGGATCAGGAGATCGAAAAGGCGTATGTGCAAAATGTCTCGGGCCGAATGTTCCCATCGTTTGGACTTCAGCCCGCGCTGGGACGGTTGCTCTCTGAAAACGACGATCTCAAACCAGGCGCGCATCCCTACGCCGTGATCTCCTACGACTATTGGGCGCGCCGCTTCGGACAGGATCCGAAAGTGATTGGACGGACGTTCCGCCTGGCCGATAGCTTGTACCAGATCATCGGAGTGGGGCCCAAGCCTTTCACCGGAACCTCCACCGGCACCGTTACCGACATTTTTATTCCAACCATGATGCATCCCGGAGTCACGCGGAACGACTGGAGCTGGCATCAAACTCTAGCTCGCGTCAAGCCCGGCGTTGCCCTTGAGCCCCTGCGCCAGAAATTGAGCGCAATTTCTGCAGCCATCGAGCGCGAGCGGTCGAAGAGTTTTACAGGGATGTCGCAAGCAATGATTGAGACGTTCCTCAATCAGAAACTGCTGATCGAGCCCGCCGCCGCGGGCGCCTCCGGCCTGCAGCAGGATTACAAATCTTCGCTCTTGGCTCTGGGCGTTTTGGTGGCGCTGGTGCTGTTGATCGCATGCGCCAATGTGGCAAATTTGCTGACGGCTCAGGCGGCGGCGCGAGCTCGTGAAATGGCGCTACGAGTATCCATCGGCGCGGGGCGATGGCGTCTGGTGCAGCTGGTGCTGGTGGAAAGCACAATCATGGCGATCCTCGCAGCTACGACCGGCGCGCTTTTCGCCTACTGGTCCGCGCCGTTTGTGGTCGCGAGAATTAATCCGCCGGATAACCCGGCGCGCTTGGCCCTCCCGGCGGATTGGCGGGTTCTGGGTTTCGGACTGGCGCTAACCATCGGCGTGACGCTGCTGTTCGGCTTGGCGCCCGCACTGCGCGCTTCCTCGGTCAAACCATCCAGCGCTCTCAAAGGCGGAGAAGACCCGCATTCCAGGCGTCGCTTGATGCAAGCACTAATAGCCGCGCAGGTGGCTTTTTGTTTTCTCGTGCTTTTCGTCGCCGGCCTTTTCGCCGCAACTTTCAGTCGGCTATCGAATCGCCCGATGGGATTCTCCGCGGACCGGCTTCTCACTCTCGATACCATCGTCACGCAACCCCAGGCGCCGGTTTTCTGGGATCAGGTGGCTGAGCACCTGCGCGCGGTGCCCGGCGTCGAAAAAGTGGCGCTTTGCGGATTTCCGTTGCTAAACGGGAACGCGTGGAGTAGCTTCATCTCCATCAACGGCTCCGGGCCAAGCTCCGATTCGGTCTACCACTTGAGCATCTCTCCGGGTTGGGTGGACACCATGAAGATTCGCTTTATCGCTGGCGGAGATTTCGGCGCGACCGACAAGTACCCAGGCGCCATTGTCAATGAGACGTTCGTAAAGACATTTTTCAAAGACGAAAACCCGATCGGACGAAAGTTTGAGACGACGTTTCCACGCGACTCCTTCCGGATTGTCGGCGTGGTCCAGGATTCTCCCTATCGCAACCTGCGCGATCCAATATTGCCGGTGTTCTACGAGCCATTTCATCGGCTAGGCGGCAACGGCGCAGCGGAGCCGATAGGCTCAGGGACTTTCATCGTTCGAACATCTGGCTCAAACCCTCTAGCGCTGGCATCCACGCTTCGCCGCGAGGTCCCACGCGCACGGTCGGAGTTCCGCGTCAGCAACATCCGCACGCAAAAGGAAATCAACGAATCGCACACCGTTCGGGAGCGTCTGCTCGCGATGTTGGGGTTATTCTTCGCGATGGTCGCACTGCTGCTCGCCGGCATCGGACTGTATGGAGTGTTGGATTATTCCGTCCTGCAACGGCGCCGCGAGATCGGCATTCGGATAGCGCTGGGCGCGCGAGCCGGCCACGTCGCGCGGAACATCACGCTGGATGTGTTTTCCATGGTGCTGCTCGGCGCAATCGCGGGTCTCGGGCTCGGCCTCGGATCTGCGCGCTACATCCAGACGCTGCTTTATCAGGTGAAAGCAACAGAACTGAGCGCGCTCGCTCTGCCTGCGCTGATCATTCTCACGGCAGCGATGCTGGCTGCGCTCCCGGCCGTGTTCCGCGCTGTTCGAATCGACCCCGCCAGCATGTTGCGCTCCGAATAGAGATCTGCCATGTCACTTTGGTCACGCATCACAAATGTATTCCGCGGGGATGGACCCAGCCGCGAGATCGACGAAGAACTGCATTCGCACCTCGCCGATGCGCTGGAACACGGCCGCGACCCCGCCGAAGCCCGCCGCGCTTTCGGTTCGCCACTGCGCCATCGCGAACAAAGCCGGGATGTCCGGATGATCGCGTGGCTGGATTCTCTACGCGCCGATGCTGTCTTCGGCTGGCGGCAACTCTGGAAGCGAAAAGTCACGTCCGCCGCTGCCATTCTATCGCTCGCTCTGGGTATCGGAGCGTGCTTATCCGCATTCCGTCTCATCGACGCGCTGCTGCTGCGCCCTCTTCCCATCGCCGCGCCGCAAAGGCTCTACGAACTTTACCGCGACGAAATCGGTTTTGACGGCAAGCCCGGAACGTTTGATGGATGGGCCTATCCCGCATTCCGCCAGATGCGCGACGCCGTCAAAGATCAAGCCGAGCTGATCGCCATCTCCTACGCCGAGCGGACAGATCTTACCTACCGGTCCGATCAAGAGATGGAAAAGGCATATATACAATACGTTTCCGGTTCCATGTTCCCCGCGTTCGGGATCCAGCCTTCCCTGGGGCGCTTATTCACCGAAAATGACGATCAAAATCCGGGCGCTCATCCCTACGCCGTGGTCTCGCACGATTATTGGACGCGCCGCTTCGGGCAGGACCCAAAAATCATCGGCCGCACCTTCCGGCTGGGCGACCACGTTTATGAGATCGTCGGCGTCTCAGGCGGCCTCTTCACGGGAACCGAACCCGGAACAATGATCGACATCTTCCTTCCCACGATGATGCATCGTTCCGTGAGCCGATCGGACTCCACCTGGCATCGGACGCTGGCATTGCTGAAGCCTGGCATCTCCGTTGAACCAATCCGCCAGAAGCTCAACGCCATCTCTCTGGCATTCGAACAGGACCGAGCCAAGACGTTCACCAATATGTCCAAGCAGAGCATCGAGAATTATCTGCACAAGACGGTGATGCTCGAGCCAGCGCCCTCGGGCGTCTCGGATACGCAACAAGATAACCGCCGTTCGCTGGCAGCTTTGGGTGTACTTGTCGGTCTAGTGCTGTTAATCGCCTGTGCAAATGTCGCGAACCTGATGACCGCGCAAGCAGCTTCGCGCGCCCGTGAAATGGCCCTGCGAGTTTCGATCGGCGCCGGTCGCTGGCGTTTGGCGCAACTGGTGCTGGTGGAAAGCGCGATTCTCGCATGTCTAGCCGCGGCGCTGGGAGCGTTCTTCGCGTGGTGGTCCGCGCCGTTCATAGTCAGCATGATTAATCCGCCGGACGAACCGGCCCGGCTGTTTCTTCCCATTGATTGGCGCGTGCTTGGATTCGGCTTGGCGCTGACGCTCGCGGTGACAATCCTGTTCGGCCTGACCCCCGCTCTGCGCGCCTCGAGCGTAAAACCCGCGAGCGCGCTGAAGGGCGGAGACGATCCACATTCGCGCCGCCGATTGATGCACGCGCTGATCGGCATGCAGGTGTCGTTCTGTTTTCTCGTCCTTTTCGTGGCCGGGCTCTTCGTCACCACCTTCGATCGGCTGGCCCATCAGCCCGTGGGCTTCTCATCCGATCGGCTTCTGGTTCTCGGAACGGACGCGGCGCATCCTCAACTTCCCGTGTTTTGGGAGGACGTGGCGGAAAACTTGCGTGCCATTCCAGGCGTGGAGACCGTTGCGCTGGCCAACCGCCCGTTGCTGAGCTGGAACAGTTGGAATAACTCCGTTTCGATTGACGGTGGCCCTCCCAGTGACGACCTGACTTATTTTATGAACGTGTCGCCGGGCTGGCTGGATGCCATGAGGATTCCGCTGATCGAAGGCCGGGACTTCCGCGCTAGCGACACGTATCCGGGTACGGCCATCGTGAATGAAACTTTCGCAAAGCGATACTTCCGCGATCGGAATCCAGTCGGAAGAAGCTTCGACGAGACGGGAGATGGGGGCGATCGCACCCACCTCCAGATCGCGGGCGTTGTGCGCGACGCACGGTACAGTGACATCAAGGGCGCGATCCCGCCCGTGGCTTACATTCCATTTCGTTCCATCGACGAAAAGGGCGCTGACAGGCCCATCAAGAGCGGTACGTTCATCGTACGCACATCCGGCTCTAACCCGCTCGCACTCGCGCCCATACTGCGCCAGGAAGTCTCGCGCGCAGGCTCCGGATTCCGCGTCAGCAACCTCCGCACGCAGCAGGAGATCAACGAAGTGCACACCGTCCGGGAGAGGCTGCTCGCAACATTGGCTTTGTTTTTCGCAATTGTGGCGCTGGTGCTCGCGGGCGTGGGCCTGTATGGCGTCCTGGATTACTCCGTGCTCCAGCGCCGCCGGGAAATCGGAATTCGCCTGGCCATCGGCGCGCAACCCGTTGACATTGCGCGCCGGGTAACCGCGGATGTTTTCTCCATGGTCGTATTTGGAGCCATCGCCGGCGTGGCGCTCGGCATGGCCTCTGCGCGATACCTGGAATCCCTGCTCTATCAGGTGAAGGCGACCGATTTCGACGTGCTAGCCCTTCCATCCATGACAATTCTCGCCGCCGCCCTCGTGGCCGCCCTGCCGGCCGTGATTCGCGCAGTACGAATCGACCCAGTCACGATGCTGCGCGCGGAATAAGTCACTCCCAAGCTGGTACTTGCGGTTCACACGATGGTTGATCGCCGCGATCGTGGGCTAATCTGACCACGGATGACCTCACTGCGCAGCCTATCGGGCGCCCACCAGTCCCCAGCCCCCAGCCCCCAGTCCCACGTTCGCATTCTCTCCATCGATGGCGGCGGCATTCGCGGCATCATTCCCGCTCTGGTGCTGGCCCGCATCGAAAAGCTGACCAATCGCCCCATTGCCCGGCTCTTCGATCTTGTAGCCGGCACTTCCACCGGCGGCATCCTCGCTCTGGGCCTGACCATTCCGAAATTTCCTGGACACCCGCTTTACACCGCGCAAGAATTCGTGAGAATGTTCGAGCGCGAGGGCCCGCGAATTTTCTCGCGTTCGCTGGTTCGCGCGCTCGTCACCAGCGACAGCCTATTCTGGAAAAAATATTCCTCGCACGGAATCGAGCAAGTCCTGCTCGAGTATTTCGGTGACGCACGGCTCAGGGACGCGGTGACTGACGTTCTTATTCCAAGTTACGAGATCCAGCGCCGGTTTCCCTTCTTCTTCAAGAGCAGCCATGCACGTCACCGCAGCGATTACGATTTTCGGGCGCGCGACATAGCCCGCGCCACTTCCGCCGCTCCCAGCTACTTCGAGCCGATGCAAATTCCAACCGGCACAAATTCGGAAAACTACACACTGATCGATGGCGGCGTATTTGCGAATAACCCGGCCGCCTGCGCGCTGGTGGAAGCGCAAGCGACACTCCCTCATCCTGGCGGCTACGTGGTGGTTTCGCTCGGAACCGGTTCCTCAATGCGAACCCTGCCTTTAGGGTTTGCCAGAACCTGGGGCTGTCTGCTGTGGGCCAAACCGCTGCTCAATGCCATCTTCGACGGAGTTAGCGGCACTGTGGATTTTCAGCTCCGCCAGCTTCTGCCCACCGGCTACTATCGCTTCCAACCCGCGCTCCACGGCCGCAACCACGGTCTCGACAACACTAGCCGCGGCAACATGGCGGCCCTGAAGGCTCTGGCCAACCGAATGATCGACGAAAGATCCGCGGACTTGGAAGCACTCTCGGATGCTCTGATGAAATCGGAGAATCTACGGCCGTCAGTAGTCCGCTAGCGCCCGGGAGCGCAGTGCGCTCGATGCCATCCTGCCCCAACGCGCGACCTGCCTTCGGCGTCCGGCGGGCATGGTATCGACCGCCGCTTTACATTCTGAAAACGCCTGCTTCGCCTCGGCGGCTTGGCCTGACGCCAGCAGGGCCTCGCCGTAGTAATACAGCCCCTCTGGATCATACGGCCTGCGATCCAGATATTTCCTCAGAGCCGCGCGAGCCTCCTCCAGCCGCCCGTCCGTTGAGTAGGCTCGGCCCAACTCGCGCCAGACTTCGTGCGAACAACATTTGTCATCCAGCGCGGCGGCGCTGTTCAAAAAACCAATCGCCTCCTCCGCCTTGTCCTCATCCAGCGCGATTCTGCCGAGTTGGAAGAACGGATCCGCCTCATGATTGTCGATTTCGATCGCGCGCAGGTAGCGCTTGCGCGCCTCGTCGTATTGGCGCCGTTCCTGATAAATCAGCCCAAGCTGATATTGAGCATCCGCATCCTTGGGATTGCTAGCCGCAATATCCAACTGCCTCCGAAAATGCTGCCGGCTGCGAAGGCCGCCACCCAGGGATCGCATCTCCGATCCCAGAAAGATCCACGCGTAGTAAAGCAAAAAGGGCGACGCGAGATAGGAAACAAAGCGGCCCAACACTACGGAGGCGACGAGAGCGCCAATGGTTGCGCCAAAACCCACAGCCACCGATGCAGCCGCAACAAGATATCCGGTTCCCCACAGAGTTCGCGTGCAGCAAGCGGCCAAAGCGGCAAACGCAACTAGCGCGACAAATCCGAAGAGCGGCTGAAACCAAGCAAAAGGAAGCACGGCCCGCGCCACCGTGGATAACGCCGCGAACGGAAGATACACGGCGGCAAATGCCATGAGCACCGAGGTTAGCAGAGGCGAAAAATCCTTCCGAAACATTACGCCGAAACTCTCATGGGAACGCCAGAGTGTAACAACGAGAATAACCCCAGGCACGAAACCGAGCGCGAGCGCCGCCAAAACTTTAATGACTATGGTTGGGTCGGCTATGTAAACCAGGCCGCGGTAAGTTACTGCACGCATCCACACCAGCGCGAGCGCGGCTGCGATGACAGCAAACCAGAGACGCCCTTCGTCGATAATGCGGCTGGCAGTCTTTTGCGGCGACCTGTAAAACCCTATTATCAGTTCAATCTGTCGACCGAGCATAGAAACAAGAAACCAGAAACCAGAAACTAGAAACCAACCGCCGCCATCCTCCCATCGGTTTCAATCTTATCCCCCGTCGCATTGAACAAACTCACCGGCACTGCCGGCCGAGCCACCAAGGAAAGCCCAGTCACCAGCCCCGTGAAGAGAAGGTCATTCACCACCTTCGCGCGCTCGTGATCGATGTCGCCATCCACCTTGTGAACAAATGTCCGATTCTCATCGGAAAAATCGATCCCGGTGTCGTGGCTGGCCGAACACACCCAAACATCTTTGCCATGGAACTCCTCCCTCCGATGCCAGATACGCAAATGGTGACGCGAATTGAAGGTGTCATTCTGCTTCTGAAACACCAAGTCGGGCGCCCGCCCTTCGAGGTACAGAACCGATACCGGAGCCTCTTTGTAACCGCGCTGTTCGGTCAGCGCGCGGAAAGTCTCGAGCTTCGATTTCGCGTTCAACTGCTCGGCCGTCGACCACCCCGCCGCCTGAAACGCATTCTCCAGATCCTGCCGGCTACCCAGAAACAGGATGTTAGTAATATCGGATTCCTTCGGCGGTTTGGCGGCACTGGTTCGAAACGGCTGCCTGTTAACCAATGCGGCCAATTCGTTCTGAGGTTCCACCGCTCTCACCTTCGGACCTGCGGCGTCGCCTGTCCACGTGAGCGGCTTGGTGAGCTCGATGGTCATCTCGACGCCGGGCTCGTAACCGATGTTGGCGTCCGCCTCCTTCACCACGGCTTGCTTGATGGTGCCCAGCAGTTCGCCGAGTCCAGAATATTTCTCCGTCACTTTATTGATTCCCTGATCCAGCCGGCCCGATCCGGTTTGGGATGCAATGATGCCGAGAATCCGGCCATCCTGGTCTATGGATTCCCGCGCGTTATCGACACTCACCAGCCGCGCCGCGACTAGCGCCTTTCTGCCGCGCGCATCGCTGATCTGATCGAAGACCAATGCCAGTACGGCCTGATCATCCGGATTGACTGCCGCCTTCACTTCCTTGACATGTCCTCTCACTTTCACCCCGGCAGCGATCACGATCTGATTACCAGCCACCACCGGCGCAATCACCACAGCATCGAACACCTGATCCACTTTCGCCGAAGCAGTATTGACAGCGCTGGTCAACCGAATTTGCATCTGGGTTCCCGAAGGAACCTGCACTGCCCATGCAGTTCCGGCCACCAGCAAGGCAATCCCGAGCCTCATTCCCATATGCTAACGCGCACCGAACCGAATGACCGAACAACCGAATAACTGAAAAACGCGCGTAGCGCCAGGCGGAACGGTTAAGGTCCTCCAAGCGCCCCCCCTGCCCCAAGTGCTACATTAATTAGCCAAGAACCGTAGGGGAAAGGACGAATCCCATGCGAACCGTCGTAACGGCATTCATCTCAGTTTTTTGCGTAGGTTGGGGCGCCGCAGCAGATGATTTGAATCTGCACGCCTGGCAGATGGAATCAAAAGGCGACCCAGCCGGAGCGCGCGAATTTTTGGAACGAAGCGCGCAAAACGGCGCGGCGGACTCGCTTGAGGCCTACGCCCAGTTTCTGGATCGCCATCACGATCCGGCGGCGCGCGAAGCGTACGAGAAACTTCTCAAAGTCGCTCAGGGCGATCAGCGTGTCTACGCTGCCCGGCGTCTCGCGACCCTCGATCTGATTGCCGGCGATCGCGACGCCGCCGCTCGCCATCTGGAACAATATCGCGCCGCCGGTGGACGCGATCTCAATCTGGCTCCGGCCTCCACTCCGGCTCCCGAAAAAAGACAGACAGTCCCCATCCCCGGCCCTCTGCGTTCCTTCGCCCGAATGGCCGCTCTTTCACCGGAGCTCGGTCCCGAGGACGTGATTTCCGCTCTCGCCCGCAATGTTGTAACAAATGGTTATCAGGCCGCCAGCAGCAACGAAGCGCTGGAGCAGACGGAATACCTGAAGCTGGTAATCCGTTATCTTTCGCAGGCCCGCGAGCTCGAAAAACTTGCCGGAGCCGACAAGATCATAAAAATCGAAACCTGCGATTCCTCGCAAACCGCCGAGCTGCTGCGCGTGCTGGGATATCGCATGCGCGGCGCCTGCGGCAGTGAGGTTGTGCTCGAGACCGTAAACGCCACGCGCGCGTTCCTCACCATCGATTCCGGTTTCCCGTTGGCGGAACTGGAACAAAGCCTGCGCATCAATCGGCCCTTCACCTACGATTACAGACCTACGCAGGCACTGGTGGTTTATGGACCCGACTATTGGCTCTCCGCCAAGGATCGCGAAGGCTCCGATTTCATTGATGCGTTCCTGGGCGATCCTTCTTTATGCCGCCTGTACCTGGGCTTGTCCAAGCTGGACCCCGCCACCGCCGACGAGTTGCGCAAAAACACCACCGTGCAAAAGATTCGCGCGTATGCCCACGTCCTGGATTTCTATGGCGGCATGTTTCAGATGCGAAACGGGCGCGCCGTCGTGCCGGGAGGCCAGCGCAGCGAGAAGGTCTGGGCCGAACTGGTGGGTGTCGCGCCGGATAAAGGCAGCGCCTTCTTCGAGCGCCTGGTAGCCAAGGACGACGGTTGGCTGGCCAGCTATTTCGACGCATTGGCTCGAATCACCAATAACGCCGCCAACGGTCCGGTAGTGAATTATCTCACCGATCCCGATCGCCTGCGGCGTTTCTATCAAGCCATCCGCGGCAAAGTTACCAGCCCTGGCCCGGCGCGCCCGGTTTTCCGATCGAATACCGACATGATGCTGCTGACCACCCGATTGCGTCTTGATCCGGATGGAAAGCCGCATATTCCCGGCGGCCTCGACGTATGGCGCACGCTCTTCATTGAACATCCCCAGGGCAGCGGGAAATACGATGCCAAGCTCAGCAAGGCCGCGCCCAGTTGGAAGGACCCCGACGACGTTCTGGAAGCGCTTTTCGCGCTCTGTAGAAAATCGGTGGAGAATGAGCCGCTGAAGATCTTCATGGCATTGAGCGATGTGGATCGCCGCCGCAAAACCGTGCTGGACGCTCACACGGCCGACCGGATGGCGCGCGAATACCGACAGTTTGGCGCCCAGTATTCCATTTTCACCGAGGCCCCGGAAGCTTCCAACGCCACCATCCAGCAATTCCTGGATGTCGCCACGGATATAAATCAAATCCATGACCAAGGCCTGCGCGCGGACGCCGCGGGAACCATGCAGGCTCTGATGGGACTCTGGCAAATTTTTTATCGCCAGGGATCCATCCCCTCGGCCGATGCGGATCACTCGCTTTCCACAATCCTGGCGCCATTCGCAAAGGTCAAGGGCGAGCGCGAGGTTTTCGAAGGCGGCCGCGAAGGCGTGAAGACACTGCTCGGAGCCACCAAGTCTGACGCTGGATCACCGCAGGACCGCATAATCGACCTGCTGGCCGGTACGTCTCAACCCGACAGCTCCGATGCCCACACGCAACTGGTGGAAGACATGATCCGCATTTTCGAGTCCCAGCGGCTCATTTCTCTCGCCGACATTTTCGGATTGGTGGAGAACTTGGAAAGTCTGGCCAAGGGGGATAAAGTAAACAGCGCGCTGATTTCGAAGACCGCCTCGCGCATTGCCGAGATCCAACTGCCGCGCGCGCCCTTGAGCGGCCTGGAAAGGAACGCTCTCAGTTTCGGCTACTGGTCTGAGAAACACATCGAGCTGCAGCGCAAGCTGAACCTGCGCGCTCTGATTGACCACGCTGCTGCCGATCCCAAAAAACTGGACGAGATCCGCGCCTTGATGGCGCCTTTCCTGCGTGACACTCTGGTGGGCCTCAACTACGTGCACTATGCGCCACCCGGGGCGCAGGTTCTCTACACCAATCCGCTGTTCGTGCGGAGCCACGATTTTATCGGCTTACCCGGCACCAACCAGATCTGGAAGGCCACTGAAGTTGCAGGTACCGGCTGGCCCTCGAGCGCCGGAGGGAAACTGATCGGCTCATTGGTCAACTTACCTTATGCGCTGGCGGAGGCCGAACAGAATTTCCTGATTCCATCGCGCGAGCAGGCGCTCATATGGGGCGATCTGGTTCCCCAAATGATTCTTTCAGCCACCATCCAGCGCTGGTGGAATGTTACACCCGCGCAGCTACATTGGGTGGGCTTGCACATGGATTACGGCGAAACGCTGCTGGCTGAAGCTGCGCTGAATTCCGAACGGCGGCAAGTGGTGTTGGATGCCCTCGCAAATTACGCGCCTCCGGCACGTGTCCAAAAAATCGCTGACTTGATCGCCGACGGGCAGGTAAAGGCGGCGCTCGAAAACGTCATGCCTTCGGAGCTGTTCGCCATTGCGCGCGATTTGCCCGCATCGAATAAACCCGGCGATCTCCCGCTGGCCGCAGAAATTCGCCGCGAGGCCGGGGAATCGCCTCAGGAGTTAAATTACGACGCCATCTCGCACGCCTTCGGCACGCCCAAACCGACGCTCGCAAATTCCTATTCACCCGAGTTGCTCAATCTCCGCACGTTTCCCACCCTGATGGGCTATTCCAGCAGAATCCTGGCTGAGAGCTGGGAATCGAACTTGCTTTATTACGGAGCGCTGGCCGACCAGTTGCACCTGGCCCCGGCCCAGCTCAACGTGTTGGTGCCGGCCTGGACGCGCGATACGGTGGAGCGGATCTTCGCCACGCATCTGGAGGATTGGCCGGCGCTGCTGCGGTCACTGCGGCTGGTGGGCGATGATGTCCGCCAGAAAACGCGCAAGCCGGCCGCGGCGGGCGGCGGCGGTTTATAATTCAAGAACGGAAGTTGGGGAGGGGGATTCCTTGACGCTATTGAAAAAAACAGTCTTGGCCGGAAGCGGGATGCTGGTCTCGGGGGCACTGTGGCTCGTTGCGCAGGAGCGGCCCACCTTCCGGATCAAAGTGGACATGGTGGTGCTCAGCTTTACTGTCACCGATAGCAAAGGGCACTACATAAACGGTCTCAAGCCCGCGGATTTTCGCGTTACTGAAGACAGCATCATCCAAAAGATCAATACGTTCGGCGAAGGCAACAAGCCGCCGGTACAGGTGATGGACGATGGCACCACGCGCCCGCTCAATCCGGGCGCCGTCACGGCCGATGCAGACGCAAAAGGCGGCGAGGTTCGCACGGATTCCTTCGTAGGTACCAACGTCTTTGTACTCTTCGATACCAGCAACTACATGTATCGCGGCTTTGTATACGCCTCCGACGCCATCGCCGATTTCGTGCGCGGCTTGGACCGTAGCGATTCCGTCGCGGTCTACACTTTTAGCCGCAATCTGAAGCGTGACGCGCCGCTCACGCGCGATCGAGGCGATGCCATTCTCGGGCTTCGCAAGGCCGTGGCCGGCGACGATGCCGCGCTCTACAACGGTCTGCTGTTGGCCTTGCGCGATGCCGCGAAGGTGCCGGGCCGCAAGGTGATCATCGTCTTCTCGAACGGCCCCGATAACGCCAGCATGGTTGCGCCCGACGATGTGCGCGCCGTCGCTGAGGACGAAGGCATCCCCATTTACGTTATCTCCACCAACGATGTGAACAAAGATCCCATGTCCAGCGCCGTCTTCAAGCGCATCTCCACGCGCACCGGCGGCAAAGCATATTTCGCCAAGACGTGGCAAAGGCAAGTGGAAGCTTTCGAATCCATCCGCGAGGATCTCGGCAATAGCTACACCATCACCTACTATCCGCAAACCAATGCCAACGAAGGCTTCCGCAAGATCAATGTCGAGATTGTCTCCGATGTTGGCAAGAAATATCGCGTCCGCGCCCGTCCCGGATACCGGCCACGCGGCGGATTTAACTAGAAACAGCGGAAGGCGTAACTGAGCCGCGACCGGAAGGGAGTTTCCATGGGCCTGCTGGCCCACCAAAGTCCCCGAAGACGCCGTGGCGCACGCACTCTTGCGTGCTGCGCCGAGACTCGTCTCGGCGTCCGGTGGACATCGACACGAGTGTCGCGATGCAGCACGCAAGAGTGCGTGCGCCACGAGGCGTCTTCCTGGGAGCGCTACCACGAGTGCCACTAAGCCGGCGTTCGAGGTAACGCTTCTAAAACGGAGCGCGGCGCGGGCCAGTTCCTGGTCCGTTTGGCGGTGCGCGCCGCACCCTTTG
The DNA here is from genome assembly GCA_050011295.1 of Bryobacteraceae bacterium. Taxonomy (GTDB): domain Bacteria; phylum Acidobacteriota; class Terriglobia; order Bryobacterales; family Bryobacteraceae; genus Palsa-89. The sequence continues at coordinate 4,791 of JBEKJJ010000051.1, read as the reverse complement.
CGCTTCTAAGGAACTCGCGCAAAACGGAGTGCGGCGCGGGCCAGTTCCTGGTCCGTTTGGCGGTGCGCGCCGCACCCTTTGCGCTTCCTGGCGGGCGCGGCTAAGCTTTAGAAGTCCTGCATTCAGGTATATACTGGATAAACTTCTAAGGACCCACAAAATGCGAGCCGGAACTTCTCAGCTCACAAAGAACGCTCGTGTTCCCGTAAACCCGAAGGAGCGGAAAGACACCGCCAACGACCGGGATTCAAGGTGGGAAAGAAGGAATAACGGAGGCCGTCCATGTCCGATTCATCAAACACCGGCTCTATGTTGAATCCGCTTAATTGGTTTAAGTGGCTGTTTACGGGGCTCCGCCAGCCCGTGACGCCCGGCACGGGTAAAGTTCCTTTAAGCCCGACACCAGAGGACGATCTCAAAACGTTCAAGCAGGAAATAAGAGACGCGCGCGAGCTTCTGGACTTTGCAATTGCGAATGGCCGTTCCGTGGACGACGACATCATCGCCGGCATCCAGAACGCTGAGGATCTGCTGACGGCTACCGCAATGCCCTCGCCTGACTTGCGGACGAAATTCGAAAAAGTGTATCGAGATCTCGCACGATTCACGGCTCCCGTGACTGTCGAGACACTCCACGCCACCTCGGACCTGTACGGATCCACTTTTCTATGGTTCTTCCGAATCCCGCTCTCCGAAGCCAAGAGATTTTCTGAAAATCTATTCGCCTACGCTATCCTGACGCTTATCTTCATAATTGTTGCCGAAAACTCAGGCAACAGCGGTCTTCGCCACTTTTTTCCAGCGTACGAGCAGAGCCCCCAATGGCTCCGTATTCTGTACCTTTTTGTAAGCATCTTAAAGACCATCAAACCGTCGCTGTATGGCTTGTTGGGAGCGCTGAGTTATCTCATCCGGTCCGCTCATGATTACAATAACAACCACTCCTTCGATTTAAATCGCAAACCCGAGTACTACAATCGGATTTTGCTGGGATTGATCGCCGGTTCCATCGCTTTCCTGTTTATAGACCCAAATTCCGGCACAACGAAATTCGGTCCGGATGCTTTGGCGTTTCTCGTCGGATACAACACCGACAATCTGTTCAGTCTGATCGAGCGCCTGGGTACTACCATTGTCCCCAATGTGCCTGCGGCGTCGGCAGGAGGTCTGGCTACTGCTGCCAAGCTGTCTCTACCCATCGACGTCTACGGCGGCTCTCCGACGCCAGTCAGCGGGACTATCATCTTGAGCGATGTGGCTCCGGCCGCGGGCGTGGTGGTTTCCTTCAAATCCACCGGCGGCGCTCCCACTCCAGCGGATGTTACCGTCCCGTCCGGCCAGAAAGAGGCTCCCGTCAAGTTCACAACTGAAAAGCCCACAACCACACAAGCCGGGACCATCACCGCTAGCGCCAACGGAACTACCGCAACTGCGCCGTTTACCGTCCACGTTCCACTTACCGCGACAGGCGTCTCGTCATCAACCCCTATAGCCAAGGGTACGAACCAGATGAAACTCCAGTTAAGCGAGAAGGTTCCGTTCGATACAACTTCGGTTAGCCTAACCACAAAGGTCCCTGACTGGAAAATACCTGCGCAGTTGAAGATAGACAAAGGCAGTGATTCCGCCGCGTTCACTCTCGAAGCGGATACGTCCACAGCTGGCAGTATCACAGCGACGGTAAATGACTCTGAGCCCCAGGAGATCGCGCCCAAAGTGATGCCGTGAATTAAGTTTTTACCTGAAAACAAATTCCAGCCGGAGCGTCTAATAGCTGGTGTTACATCGACATTTGGGATCTCTATTGCTGATCGGGCTCTTAGCCACCCCCTCGTCATCCCGGCGCGGGGATTTCGAATTGTTTTCCCAAGAAGCCTCGGCTGCCACCGGACCCCTGGATTCCGCGGCGTGGGATGCGCTTCGCCAAGGGATCGACGACAAAGATGCACAGCACCGCAAAACGGCTATCGCCGCAGCGGGAACCATCGGGGACGATCCGGAGGCCGTAAAATTGGTAGAGCACGGCCTTCAGGATAAGGACACAGAGGTCCGCCAGACTGCGGCCGCCACCTTGGGTGAAATGGGCGCTCACGATGCCATTCCGAATCTGAAAGCTGCTTTAGACGATGGTCCGGAAGTAAGCTTCACCGCCGCCAAAGCGCTGTGGGATCTCGGAGACTCGAGTAGCCGCGATATCATCCAGGCCGTAATGATCGGCGAGCGCAAGGATTCTCCAGGCAGGGTCCATGGCGCGATGCAACAGGCCAAACACCAGATGCACAACCCCGGCGAACCCGCATATATGGGCGCCAAAGAGGCCACAGGCGTGGTTTTCGCGCCGGCATCCATAGGAATTACAGCCATTCACGAAGCCATGAAGGAATCCAAGAACGATCCTGCCGCTCCCGGCCGCGCGGCGGCTGCCGCCATTCTTGGCAAGGATTCCGATCCCTACGCGCTTACGCTGCTGGAATGGGGACTTTGTGACAACAGTTGGACTGTGCGAGTGGCCGTTGCCAAAGCGCTGGGCGAGCGCGGCAACGAACAAAGTATCCCGAAGCTTTCCCCGCTGCTTTCCGACGAACATCATGCCGTGCGCTACATGGCCGCGGCATCGATGCTGAAACTGAGCTCGAAAAAAGTGGGGCAGGCGCTTCCGCCTGCCAACTGATTTCTTCACACACTCGCCCCTTGTGCCACAATGAACATCGGAGGGGCATCATCGTCAAAATCTGTGTGCTCTCGAGCAGCAGCTCGGGTAATTCTGCCTTCATCCGCACCGAGCGTACCCGCATCCTGGTGGACGCCGGCATAAGCAAGCGCGATCTTCAAGCCCGCCTCGCCACAATCGATGAGCCGTGCGACAGCATGGACGCCATCCTGGTGACGCATGAGCACTCCGATCACGTGAGCGGCCTGGTTTCGCTCGCCCGGCAACTGAACGCGCCCATTTACATCACGCGCTTGACCGCGCCTGCCATTCCCTGGGGCGAGTACACGCCCAAGCTCGATTGCTTTCAGGCGGGAACCACCTTCACCATCGGCGACATCGAAATCGACAGTTTCACCATCCCGCACGACGCCATCGATCCCGTGGGATTTTGCTTTCGCACGCAAGGCATCAAGATCGGTATCGTTACTGATCTAGGCTATCTGCCGGACTCAATCAAGTTCCACCTGCGCGGCACGGATCTGCTGGTGCTGGAATCCAACCACGATCTCGAAATGCTGAAAGTGGGCCCGTATCCGTGGTCCGTGAAGCAGCGCGTGATGGGCCGTAAGGGTCACCTCTCGAACGATGTGGTTTCCGATTTCATCCGCATCGATCTGGATTCCACCATCAGCACGCTAGTGCTGGGACATTTGAGCGAGCACAATAATCATCCGGAAATCGTGCGAGCCACGGCTGGCCGCGCGCTCGATAAAGCCGGCCGCGCGCTTTTCACGCGACTTGTTGTCGCCGAGCCGAAACAGCAAACCGAGGTTTTCACCTATTAAATGATTGAGCGCTACACGCTGCCCGCTATGGGCCGTATCTGGAGCGAAGAAAGCAAGTACCGTGCGTGGCTGGAAGTAGAGCTGGCCACTGCCGAAGCTCTCGCGGAAACGGGCGAAGTGCCCGCGGAAGCCCCGCAGCTCCTGCGGCAGCACGCTAGTTTTCAAGTCGCCCGAATCCAGGAGATTGAACGCACCGTCCGGCACGATGTAATCGCGTTCACTACCGCTGTGGCTGAAAGCATGGCCGCCGCCGGTCATCCGGAAGCCTCGCGCTGGCTGCACTACGGCCTGACGTCCAATGATGTCGTAGATACGGCGCAGGCTCTGTTGATCCGCAGTGCTTCTGAGATTATATCGAGGGGCGTAAGTAAGTTAGCGGATTCCCTTAAGACCCGCGCTTTCGAGTTCAAGCACACCGTGCAGATCGGGCGAACGCACGGAATCCAGGCAGAGCCCATTACATTCGGACTGAAGCTGGCCCTCTGGTACGACGAAGTCCAACGCAACCTCGGCAGGTTTTCCGCCGCGGCGGAAGAGATGCGCGTTGGGAAGATCTCGGGAGCGGTCGGAACATTCGGCCACATCGGCCCAGAGGCAGAGGAGCGAATCTGCAAGCGGCTGGGGCTACGCCCGGCTCCCATCGCGTCACAGGTGATTTCACGGGACCGCCATGCCAACTACGTCTCCACGCTGGCCCTGATCGCCGCTTCGCTCGAAAAGATCGCCATCGAAATTCGCCATCTGCAACGCACCGAGGTTCGTGAAGCCGAGGAGCCGTTCGCCGCCGGACAAAAAGGCTCCTCCGCCATGCCGCACAAGCGCAACCCGGTCACCTGTGAGCAAATCGCCGGCCTGGCTCGGGTGGTGCGCGCGAACGTGCAAGCAGCTTTCGAGAACATCGCCCTGTGGCACGAGCGCGACATCTCGCATTCCTCGGTAGAGCGAATCATCCTACCCGATTCCACAATCCTGGTGGATTACATGCTAGCCAAAACGGACTGGCTCATCGCCGGTCTACGCGTTTATCCCGATAGGATGCTGAAAAATCTGGGGTTAACCCGAGGGCTGGTTTTCTCTGGCCAGCTTCTTTTGGACCTTGCTGCGGCTGGCATGCTCCGTGAGGACGCTTACAAACTGGTCCAGGGCCACGCCATGAAAGCGTGGGAGCACGATCAGGACTTCCAGGCTGCCATCGAATCCGACCCGCAAGTTACCAAGATGTTAACGAAGCAGCAGATCGCGGAGAGCTTCTCTGTTTCCAGACAGTTAGCTAACATAGACCGCATTTTCGAT
>JBEKJJ010000050.1:0-37309 GCA_050011295.1 Bryobacteraceae bacterium | reverse complement strand
CATCGACACTCGTGTCGATGTCCGCCCGACGCCGAGACGAGTCTCGGCGCAGCACGCAAGAGTGCGTGCGCCACGGCGTCTTCATGGACTTTGGTTGGCCAGCAGGCCCATGGAAACTCCCTTCCGGTCGCGGCTCGGTCGAGGCCTCCGGCATCCACGGGCGGTTTACATCAACGGTTTCTCCGCCGTGTGACGGTGGTAAACTTAAATAGACCCGCGCCCGCCGAAACAGTTCCTTGAATATTTGGTTTATTGGTTCCAAGGAACGAGTCCAACTTCCGAGAGAGGCATCGTGCGTACTTATATTCGACTCTCGCTCCTATTTGCGATCGGCTGCGTGGGCTACCTGCGGGCCCAAAGCCTGACCCTGGTTTCCGGCAACGGCCAAGTGGTCGAGTCGCAGTTTCTTTCCAACCTTCCTCTGGTCGTGGAGGCAACCAATGCCTCGGGGCAACCGGCTGCCGGTGTAGCCGTGAGCTGGAAGATCACCTCGGGCGCAGGGACACTGGTTCGTTCGGAAAACACCACCGATGCCAATGGTCAAGCGAGTGTCCTGTTTCTCGCAACCAACGTGCAGGGAGGGGAGTCCTTCTTTGCTTCGACAGTAACCGCTAGCGCCGTCTCCGGTACCGTAAATTTCGTGGTCACCACTAGTGGGCTTCCGAATGGGGGCACCGCAGTGCCGCCTGTAGTGCAACTGGTATCGCCGCCTCAAAGCAACCTCAACCTATCGGGCCCCTCCGGCAGCACGGTGGCAGGTGGAGTGGTGGTTAGCGTGTTTGCGCAAACCGGCCCCCAGACCGGCGATCCAGTTCCGAATGTCAGTGTCCGGATCGCGAATAATCTGGACCAGACCAGTGCGTCGCCGGCGGCGTGTAATGGACCGAACGGCGTAGTTCTCACCAACAGCAACGGAACTGCCACTTGCAATCTTGTAATCAGCGGCGCCGCCGGTTCCTACCAACTCACCGCGGTAGTGGGAGAGTATCAGGATACGACGCCTTTTACCTTGACGGTGACGCCGGGAGTACCGTGCAGCTTCTCACTGTCCTCCAATGCGCAGACGTTCCAAGCCAGCGGCGGTTCCTCTACCGTCAACGTCACCACTACATCCGGTTGCGGCTGGACCGCTACGAGCAACGCCGGCTTTATCACCGTGACTTCCGGCGCAAGTGGAACCGGGAACGGTGTGGTGGGATTTTCGACGACGGCCAATACTGGCGCGGCGCGTAGCGGCACCCTGACCATCGCAGGGCAAACCTACACCGTCAATCAGAGTGCCGGCACGCCAGGATCGATTGCGATCACCACTCCGCCACTTCTCGCGCCGGGCAACGTCGGTTCAACTTATTCGGTGACACTCGCGGCCACAGGCGGCAAGCCGCCATACGCGTGGTCGTTATCGGGATCGCTTCCGCCGGGACTCACGCTTAACGGGTCACAAGGCCTGATTTCCGGCACACCCACTATTCCCGGCACATTCGGATTCACGCTTACCGTGACAGACACCGCCAGCGTGTCGCAATCGCAGGATTTTTCCATTCTTATCAGCCCCGCCTCCACTTCCGGACTTACGATTACCAACACTTCGTTTCCTCCTGGTGTAGTGGGACAGGCCTATCAACAGTTGTTAACCAGCTCCGGCGGCTGCGTGACCCCGTTTTCACCTTCGCCCGCGTTCCGCGTGTCGGGTGGATCGCTACCCACAGGCCTCAGCATTCAGACCAATCCGGATTTATCGCGGTCCATTGTGGGTACCCCGCTTTCGAACGGCACATTCAATTTCACCTTGACTGCTACGGACGCTTGTGGAAATTCTGCTTCAGCCAGTTTTTCGATCACCATTGGCGGCGCGGCTGGATCGGCGCAGATGATTGTTAGCCCGGCATCCATCTCTTTCACGGTGCAGGCGGGAACATCCAACACTCCCGCAGCCCAGACCATCACGATCAGTTCCACTACCAGCGCGGTATTGAATTATACGGCCACGGCGACAACGCAAGGAGGCGGGAGCTGGCTGACGATCCAAGGCGTGACCACAGGGAATACGGCTGGGAGTACGCCTGGAACCGTCACGGTGGGATTGGCAAATTTCACCAGTCTCAGTCCAGGTTCCTACAACGGTTCCATAACCATCAATTCGCAAGCATCGAACAGCCCAGTTGTGGTGCAGGTGAGTTTGACTGTTTTGTTGGTGCCAGCGCTGACCGTGAATCCGAGTTCCTTCACGATCAATCAAGTTGGATCGAACGGCATAACGGTGGCGCGGCAGATCATCGTGGTCAACAGCAGTCCGCAAGTAATGTATTCGGCCACGGCCAGCACCCAGAGCGGAGGGCCATGGCTTTCGGTGGATTCCAGCACTGTACAAGGCAGCACGCCGGGCCAGGTAATCGCAATCATCAACGGCGCCGGTCTGGCGGCGGGGACATATATCGGTACCATTTCGATTACGCCGGTGGGCGGCACTCCGCAGAAGGTGACTATTACGCTGGTGGTGGCTCCGCCGGCGGTGATCGTCGCGACACCCGCACCGTTGTTATTCACGGCTCAACAAGGCGGTTCGTTGCCGCCCAGCCAGACGTTGTCGCTGGGCACCACGGGAGCTCAGCTCGATCTAACGATCGGCGCCGGAACGCAATCCGGCGGCCCGTGGCTTTCCGTAAGTCCGTCAACGGTAACCACTCCAACGAATATCAATGTGTCGGTAAACCCAGCGGGATTGCCGCCTGCGTCCTATCAGGGAACGCTCAACATTTCGGCTTCCGATCCTTCCGTGGCGCCGCTTACCGTAGCGGTGACGCTAACCGTGACTGCGCCGGCGCCTGCAATCGGATCTATCACGAGTGCCGCAAGCTTTGCGCCCGGTCCGGTAGCTCCGGGTGAGTTTGTCACTATTTTCGGAACGTCGATAGGTCCAAACACTCCGGCCAATCTGCAACTCACTCCGTCAGGTACGGTGGATTCAAACCTAGGCGGGACCGAAGTGTTTTTCGATAACATTGCCGCGCCTGTGATCTATAGCTCTGCGACCCAGGTGTCCGTCATTGTTCCTTATGAAGTGGCTGGTCGCGTCAGCGCCACGGTGATGGTGGAATATCAGGGGATTGCATCACTCACCGACACAGTTCGTGTGATTGACTCCTCGCCCGCAATTTTTATCGCAAATGCATCCGGGCAAGGCGCCATCCTTAATCAGGATGGCTCGGCGAATTCGGTAAAGAATGGCGCCGCGGCCGGATCTGTCGTCAGCATTTTCGCAACCGGGGAAGGGCAGACCGATCCTGCCGGCATGGACGGAGTGATTAATGCCAAGACTTTGCCTGTGCCGAAGCCGGTGCTACCCGTTACCGCTGAAATCAACGGCGAAATGGCGGAAGTGACCTACGCCGGCGGCGCGCCTGGAGAAGTGACGGGGATGCTGCAAGTGAATGTGCGCATTCCCTCGGACGTACCGAGTGGAACGTCGGTTTCGGTGACGATTACTGTGGGCGTCGCGACTAGCCAGGCTGGGGTAACGGTAGCGATCAAGTAACAAAAACGAATTGGCCTCGGATTCACACGGATGAACACGGATAAGTATTGTTGTTGTTGACATTCGACAACAAGTGTAGGTATGCTTGGTGTAGATTCTCGACAACAATGGGACAGTCTAAACTTGATCTTTTGCAGGGCACGCTTGATCTGCTGATTCTTCGAACTCTCGAATCCGGCCAGGCCCTGCATGGGTGGGCCATTTCCGAGCGGATTGAGCAGATCTCCGAGGATGTTCTGCGCGTGAATCAAGGCTCGCTGTATCCGGCACTGCATCGGTTGGAGCATCAGGGCTGGATTAAGGCCGAATGGGGTATTTCGGAGTTGGGACGGCGCGCCCGTTTCTACCGCCTGACTGCATCGGGGCGCAAACAACTGGAGCTCGAAACTAATGATTGGGAGCGCCTGAGCGCCGCCATCGGCCGGGTGCTGAAGCTGGCGTGACATGAACCGGCACGACCTGCTGTTGCGAATCCGCGGATTGTTCTTGCGCCGTCGCGCGGAACAGGAGCTGGACGAAGAGCTACGGTTCCATCTAGAAATGTCGGCTCGCAAGAACGCCGCCGGCGGTGCAAGCGGCGAAGAAGCGGCCCGGTTAGCGCGGGTTCGATTCGGCGGGATTGATCCGGTGAAGGAAGATTGCCGGACCGTGCGCGGGACGCAGTTAGTAGAAACCACGCTGCGCGATATCAAGTACGCGTTGCGTGGATTCAGCCGTAGTCCTCTATTCGTACTTACAGTTGTCGGGACCATCGCGCTGGGCCTGGGGCTGAATACGGCGCTGTTCACCATCTTTAACAATTTCGTATTTCGTCCGTTTCCAGTTCGCGATCCCTATAGCCTGTACGCCTTCAGCTGGGCGGACCGGGCGGGCCATGAGCATTCCTTCTCTTGGAATGAATTCGAGGAGTTTTCTAAGAACAATCCGGCCTTCTCGGAACTCGCGGCATCGCATTACTTCTTCGCGCGGTCGGAGGGACGTCCCTTGTTGGGAGCGCTAGTCACGGGGAATTATTTTCAAATGTTAGGCGGAGTTGCCGCGCGGGGACGCACTTTGGTTCAAGAGGATTCCGCGGCGCCGGGCAGGGAGCCAGTGATAGTCCTCAGTTACGCGGCCTGGCAGAGCAAGTTTGGCGGCGATCCAAACATCATCGGAAGAAAACTGGTTCTGCATGGGTATCCGCTGCTGGTGATCGGTGTAACGAAGGAAGGATTTGGCGGGTTGGACCCGACGCCACTGGATTACTGGGCGCCGCTCACGATGGCTCCGCTGTTGGAGGGCGAACCCGGCCGATTCTTCAAAGACAGTTCAGACATCTTGGTCGTAGGCAGACTCAAACGCGGGACCAATGTCAGCCAGGCGGAAGCCGCTCTTACAGGGTTCGCCAGGCAGGTGACGGGAGATCGTCGGGAATCCGAAAAAGCCACGAGTGTATTTCTTCAGTCGCGGGCGACCGCCATCCGTCTTTCCCCAAGAGTAATCGCCATGTTTAGCCCGCTGGGGATTGCGGTTGGCCTGGTTCTACTGTTGGCATGCGCGAACGTGGCGAACATGATGCTGGCTCGCGCGATGGCGCGGCAACGGGAAATCGGCATTCGGCTGTCACTCGGCGCGGGGCGCGGGCGGCTCATCCGGCAACTGTTGACCGAGAGCCTGTTGCTCGCGATTCCGGCGGGTTTGGCCGGATTCCTGGTGTCACGAGTGGCCATTGAGGCGGGCCTGAGGATCATGTATGCCACCCTCCCGCCCGATATGGCATTGATAGTACCTCGGATATCGCTGCCGCAGGACATTCGCGTATTCGGATTCATGCTCGTCGCCGCGTTCGCTTCGGCGCTGCTCTTTGGATTGGCTCCGGCTGTTCAATCCACGCGCGCCGACGTTATGCTGGCCGCCCGCGGAGAGTTCACCAGCGACGCGCGGCCCATGCGGCTGAGAAATACGCTGGTCATAGTTCAGATCACGGTGTGCGCGTTGCTGTTGATTTGTTCCGGAGTGCTAATTCGCGGCGAGAGCGCCATGCGGAGCTTTGACGTCGGGTTCAGAACGCACGGCGTGATCGGGATGGATCTTCCGGAGAAGGCGCGGCCGGTGATCCTTCAACGGCTGGGGTCGGATTCGACGGTTGAAGCGATTGCCGCTGCTCGGTCCATTCCGCTCAACGGAATCCTGCCGCCGGTTTTGATTTCAGCCGGAGTTGGAGCGAAGACTTTGGACGCCTGGTATAACTATGTCTCACCCGAGTTCTTTGTGTTGCTTGATATCCCGATTCTCGAAGGCCGCAATTTCACTGCTGACGAGGCCCGCACCGGTGGGCCTGTAGCAATCATCAGCCAGCTGGCTGCACGCCGATTGTGGCCGCAAGGCAGCGCTCTGGGCCGCGAGGTCTTTATCCGGCACGATGATCGGCGGAGTTGGGGAAGCGAATTGCCGCGGCATCCAGCCCTGCGAGTGGTTGGCGTTACGCGTAACATTATCAGTTGCTCGATTCCATATGGTCCCGATCCGCCGCTGATCTATTTTCCAGCCACTACCGCGGATCATTCTGTGCTGATCCGCGTGAATGGAAATGTGGAGAACGCGCGCCTGCGGCTGGACAAGGAACTGAGCGCGCTGGCCGGCGAGGATATCCAAGATATCCACTCGATGGATCAGGCATTCGCATTGAGCGTCTATATGTTCCGTGTTGGGTCCTGGGTCGGCATGTTATTGGGTGGGCTGGCGCTTGCGCTCACGCTATCTGGAATCTACGGCGTGCTCTCGTATCTGGTGATACAGCGCACCAAGGAGATCGGTATCCGGATGGCTCTCGGAGCCAGCGTCGGTGGAGTGACTCGGTTGGTCATGATGCAATCGATGCGGCTGGCAGCAGTGGGTCTCGGATTAGGAACGATAATGGCGCTGGGTGTCTCGCGGTTTCTTGCATCGCATTTGGTATTTGTAAATACGTTTGACTTGTGGGCCTACGGCGCGGGGGTGGTTTTGGTAGTGGGCGCAGCGCTTGGAGCGGCGTACTTCCCATCGCGCCGCGCCGCGCGGATCGATCCTCTGACCACGCTGCGATATGACTGACGTGAAAAGGCAGCGACTCCCTCACGGTCGCGGTTCGGCTACAGGCGCCTGTCCCCTTGCTTACGCGCGGGGCTACAATTCGGGCAAAGCGGCGGACCCAAAGTAGCCCTAAGCGTCAGCGAGGGGACCAATTGGAGAACCGCGGTGGCACTACGCGTCGACGCCTACCAGCGTTCGAAGTTGGACGGCGATCTCAAGCATGGAGCTGGCTTGGGCCGATAGCTGCTGGCTGGCCGAGGCGGTTTCTTCGGCGCTGGCGGCGGTGTTCTGGGCGACGCCGTCAATTTTACTCACGGCTTTGGAGATTTGAGCGAGGCCATGCACTTGCTCCTGACTGCCGGCATTCACTTCTTCCACCATCGTTTTCACCTTGGCCGCGCTCTCCGTAATGGCTTGTATGACTTCAGCCACCTGGTGTGTCCGAGCCGTGCCATCCTTGGTTTTGGTAATGGACTCTTCAATCAACGCGGCCGTGTCGTGAGCAGCCTGGGCGGAGCGCTGGGACAGGTTGCGGACCTCATCGGCCACCACCGCAAAGCCCATTCCAGCCTCGCCCGCGCGTGCCGCTTCCACCGCCGCATTCAATGCCAGGATGTTGGTTTGGAACGCAATTTCATCGATGGCTTTGATGATTTTCGAGATCTTAGCTCCGGAAGCGTTGACTTCGTTCATGGAGCTCACCATTTGTTCAATGGTCCGGTTGCCCTCTTGCACTTGACGATCCACGGCGGTCATAACATCTGCCGCCGATTGCGAATTCCCGGCATTCTTCTGGGTCATGGAGCTAATCTGTTCAGTGGATTCGGAGGACTGCTGCACCGATGCGGCCAACTCGGAAGAGCTTTGTGCGAGCGATTGTCCGGCCGAAGCCACTTGCGACGCTGCGCTTTGTACCTGTTCGGCTCCCTGTTTCATCTCTGAAGCGATATGCCTGAGCAGGCTGGACAAGCGCCTTACCATAACCACCACCAATGCTCCGGCCAGGAGCATGAGAATCGCGAGACCAAGCTGCGTGTAGAACGTTTGCGAAGAGGTCCGCCGCGAGTCCGCGATGCTGCGGTTCATGAACTCCTGCTCGTTTGTGAGCAACAGTTTTACACAGCCGTCGATATCGTCGCCCAGCGTTCTGGCGTCGACTATGCGGATGTGTGATAACCCGCCGGTGTCCCCGGCTTCGGCCAGCTGGACCATATGGAAGCCAATCTGCTTCCAGCGGTCTGCGTAACGGCCGATCTCATCCAGCGCCCGTTTGTCGGCGTCGGTAGAAACCAGGGTGCGGAATTCGGCGATCAGTGTCTGAACGCCGTCAATGGAGTCGGTGAAGAGCTTCACGGCCTTTTCGGTATCGGCGGGCCGTTTTTCGAACAACCCTAGCGAGATGCCCCTTTGGGCGAAGCGTATCTGGTACACCAGCGTGCGAATTTGCGCCGCCGTGGCGAGCCGACGGGCGGTCTGGTTCATGGATATGTCCAGCGCCGAGCCCAAACTCCCAAGCGCGCGCAACGCCACCAAATCCGACAACAATGCCAACACGATAATGGCCAGCATGGCGGCCAGAATCTTTGTCCCTATAGTAGTTCTTTGAGTACGCACCCACTGCTCCTGTAGCCGCTCCGAGCTCTTGGCGGGCCGGCCCTGGATAGCTTATCGGCGCGGGGGAATGTTGTGTGAATTGGGTCAGTTGGTGGCGACAACCGGTGTAGTGGTGCCCTTTTTCAAGCGCTTCAACTCCTTCTCGCGTTCCAGATAGGTTTGCCCTTTCAGCATCCAATCTTTAGCGGGCGCGCCGGCCAGATAGTGATCGAACCAATCTACGATGCGATTGTGATAATCAAGCTGGTTCGCCTTTTTGGCGAGTGAATGATTTTCGCCGGCGTATACCAACAGGACCATATCCTTACCCAAACGGCGCGCCATGTTGTACATTTCGATTCCCTGGTGCCAATCCACGGCGCCGTCTTTGTCACCGAATGCAACCAACAGCGGCACGGTCATCTTCGGAAGCGCGTACACAGGCGAGTTGCGAATGTAAGCCTGCGGATCTTCCCACAAGGGTACTTCCATGCGCTCCTGGCCGGTTTCGTAGTGGCCGGTTTCCGGGATGCCGTTGTTCCAATAAACGGATCCGTACATGCTGACCAGATCGGTGAGGGGCGCACCGGCCACTGCTGCTGCGAACAGGTTGGTATTGGTGGCCAGGAAGCAGGTTTGATAGGCGCCCCAGGAGTGCCCCACGATTCCGATTCGCTTCGGGTCGACGATTCCCATGTCGATAATTTTCTTCACCGCCGGGACGACGGATTGGACTGCGGAAACTCCCGGATCGCGCGGGCGATAGGTGATATCCGGCTCATAGACAAAGTAGCCTTTGCTGGTGAACACCGCGGGGCTGTAGGGAGCGCGGTCCGAGGGGACGTTATAGCGGTGAACGACATTGGAGACGATCTCGTAGATGTAGACGATCATGGGGTACTTCTTTCCGGCTTCGTAATTCGCCGGATAGAATAAGGCGGCTTGCGACCGCTCGCCACGTTCGTTCTTGTAGTCGATGAGTTCCGATCGTCCCCAGGCGTAGTCTTTCTGGAAAGGATTGGTATCGCTCACTTGATGCGGGTTCTTCAAATCGCCGGCGGCGGAAAAATAATTCGGCGAGACATTGAAGTCTTCCACGGCGTACGCGAAGACGTCTGTGTCCTTGGCTTTCGCCAGGCGGCTGGCCGTTTTATCCATCCATAGCAACTGGTCTACTGTTTCGCCGGACGCGGTTTTGGTGAGGCGTGCGTAGCCGGTTCGCTTGGTCCACTGGCCGTACAGGCTCAAGTACACGGGCTTGTCCAGGTCGATGAATTCTTCTTTCGGATCCAGCTTCACGTAGCGATGCCGGATCTGTTCGGGTGCACCGTTTGTGAGCCTGGTGGCCTTTGATCCGTCGGGCAGCACCTCCCAGATGTCGTACTCGTCGTAGATCAGAACCGAGCGCCCGGCCTTGGTCCAGCCTGCGACACCGTAGGGGGGCTTCTGTTTCACCGGATGATCGTAGTCATGATTCCAGAGCGCGGTTGGAATGTTTTTGCTGATATCGGCACGAGTGCCGGTTTGAATATCGTAAGTCCAATAATGATCTCCGCGGAAGTAGAGCACATAGCGGCCATCGGAGCTTGCGCCCATTTCATATTCGAGCGCAGGCTCAATCTTGACGCGCTTCGCGGTCAGCGTGTCCATCACGTAGAGATCTTCGATGTGGTGGCCGAACATGTCTTGCTTTTCATACGGCAAAGCATCCAGCACGGTGGCGTGCTTTTGTCCCTTCACCAATGTGATTTGTTCTTTTAGGTCCACGCCCAGCACGATGACTGCGCCGGATTCGGGCCGCCAGGCTGCCAGCAGATTGCGCTCGCGGTCGCGATCGGCGCGGAGTTTTTGTTCGGGAATCGCGTGCGGGTCGCGGGTGTGCCAGACGTCCACTTCGGCTTGCTCTTCCTCCTCCGAGTCCTTCTTCTTATCCTTGTCGGCCGGCTTCTCGATTTTCGGTTCCCATTCCGCTATGCCGAAAAAGATGGCCGAACCGTCGTCCGACCAGGAGGGGGATCGAAACGCGACGATGCGCTGGCCGGCGGGGATTCCGGCTGATGTTGCCGGATCGAACTGGTATTTGTGATCCAGAGCCTTCCATGCCAGAAGGATGTGCGTATCGTCTTCGAACTTCTCGTCAGTCTTCGATTTCAGAGCCGCCAGGTCGTCGCTATCTTTGCGCCATGCCAATCCTTTGTAGAGCGCCGCGCCCGAATCGAGCACGCGCAATTGGCTCGTGGCTGGATTGAAGATCTGGACGCCATTGCCAATCTTGCTTTCGGCGCTGATGGTCATGGCGAGGTAGGGTCCGGCTTCCGACCATGCGTAGGAGGAGACGTTTCCGAATGTCGCGTCGGTTTGGGTTTCAAGATCACGAACGACGAGAGTGGCTCCGGGAGGGTCGGTGGGCCGCGGAGTGGGCGCTGGCGTTATGGACGGAGGTTCGGGCGCGTATTTTCGCACCGCCAAAAACCGGCCGCCCTTGCTAAAGGCGAATCCGTCGATTTTCTCGATTACGGTCGTTTCGCCGGTCGCGAGATTGAGAATCCCGAGTTTGTCCTCGATGGGCTTCTTGGCCTTCTTCAATTTGTCGTGCTCAGCTTCGGACATGCCGATGGCGTAGGCCAGGAAGCGGGAGTTGTCGGAGAACACGGGTCGGCGTCCGAACGCGGCGACGATTTCTTTGCGGGCGCTCGTGAGGCTAGCGATCCGCAGCTCTTCGTCGGTGTTGGCATGGCGAATGGAGTAGGCGAGCCACTTGCCGTCGGGCGAAAGGTCGCCTGTTTGCAGAGTTTCCCACTTGGCGAAGTCCGCCGCGGTGACGGCTGGTTTTGGCTGGCCGAAGAGCATGGCAGCGGCGGGGAAGAGAAGAAGGAGGTGCCAGGAACACATGAAAACTACTGTATCTCAGCTACTGCTTCGAGAACCTGGCGTCCATCAGTATCCACGTGTTGGGATCGAGGACCACTGACGCTGGTTCTTTGTCTGAGGCGATCTCGAACTGTTGCTCCTTGCGAGTCATCTCGATTTTCTCGATCCGATCGGAAACGCCGATTTCCAGAGGCAGTTGGTAAGCGTCGCCCGGCTGTTTCTGCGCAAGTTCTACTATGATCTTCTTGGCTGCGGCATCGTATCGCCAACTGCCCTCCACCACTGGCGATCCTGCGCGATTCAGCCATTGGGCGAAGAACCAGCGGAGATCGACGCCTGCGTTCTCTTCCATTACCTTGCGGAAGTCGTCAGTGGACGCGTTGCCGTCGCGATAGCGGCGGTAGTAATCGCGGATACCGGCCCAAAACTTGTCCGCACCGATCACGCCGCGCAGCATGTGCAACGTCCAGCCGCCTTTCTGGTAGACCAGTTGATTCAGAACCTTTTTCATGTCCGAGAGATTGTCGTGGCGTACCGCGACGCCAGGGTTTTTCTTCTCTACGGCGAAAACGGCATCGCGGCTTTTCTTCAGGTCCGCTACGAACGCGTCGCGTCCTTCATAATGTTCGGTGCAGAGCAATGTGAAATAAGTGGCGAAGCCCTCGCTCAGCCATACGTCGTCCCAATCGTTTTCAGTGACCGAGTCGCCAAACCACTGGTGCGCAATCTCGTGCGCAACCAGATTGGTCGCGGGGCGGTTCTCGACGGATTTTTCGCCGTAGAAGATCGCGCTGGCGTGCTCCATGCCGCCGTTCGCGCCCGCGGCTTCCACGTTAGCGAGCTTCTCATACGGGAACGGGCCGATGTGGTCGATGTAAAATTCCATGGCGCGCCGCGCTGGACCTTCGAAGGTCACGATTCCCGCGTCCCGATCTTGATGATCCACCCAAGTCTGGAGCGGGACGCCGTGTACTTGGTCGAAATGGCGCGATGCGAACTGGGCTACGCCGACGGCATTTAGCCAGGACGCGATCGGCACGGATTGCTTCCAATGCGTGATGCGCCGGCCATCGCCGAGATCGGTTTCCTCCTCAAGAAGGCCGTTCGCGACCACCTGATATTTCGCGGGCGCGGTGATGATGAATTCGCTTGTGGCCTTGTCGTAAGGGTGATCAATCATGGGCAGCCATTGTCTCGCGAGATTCGGCCAGTTCTGACTGAAAAACGTCCGTTCGCCGTATTTGTTGGTCCCGATGCGCAGGCCGCTAGTGGGGATTCCGTGATAGCGGATGGTGAACTGCCGCAGGTCGCCAGGGTGGGGCGGGGAAGCGAGCTTGATCACCAGGCGATCGGAATCGTGCGTGAATTGCACTGGCGCACTGGCTGAAGTTACTCCGGTGACCGTCATGCCTGTTGCCAGATCGAGGGCGATTTCGGCGACACCGTCCTGGACGAATCGAAACTCTGCGATGGCTTCGCCTACGATCTCGTCGGTATCGTCGCCGAGGGTGAGCTTGAAAACGTAGTGTTGCGCATCGATGCCCGGCTGGCGGGGATACGTGTCGGCAGCTAGTTGTAGCTCACACAGTAATCCCGCGAGCAGGAAGCGTCTCATAGAGACGAAGTCTAGCAGAGCAAACCCGCCGTTTGCGCGTACGTCGCTCGTCGGTGCTGAAAAGTTGTCAACGCCTGTGGGCTGCGTTCCACTCAGATGCCCGTCCCTCAGCCTCCGCTATTTGTATCTTGGTCATCTTTGCGCGAAGAGGGGTCCGCCCATCGATCATGCCCCGTTCGGAAGCGAGTGTGAACCACTTGTATGCTTCCAGGAGATCGGGCTGCGTGCCGGTCCCGTGAAAGAGAACCATTCCGAGATTCAACATGGAAGGAGCGTCGCCGGCATCAGCCGCGATCTGTAACCACCGAGTGCAATCAACTCCGGGCGAAAGACCTGCCTTCTTCATGACCGCCATTGGGCCGAGTCGCGCAGCAGCTTGTGTGCTGCCTTGATCGGCTGCGCGGCGAAGCCACCGCACGGCTTCCTCTCCGTTGGCGGCGATACCTTCTCCCTCCAGGTACATGATTGCAACATTGAGCGCACCCTCGGCCGAACCCGCTTCCGCAGCGGTCTTCCACCATTGCATCGCCTCGGCGAAACTTTGGGGCCCGTCCGCGCCTTCCGCACAGAGATTGGCATATGCACTCATCGCTCCGATATGGCCCGCCTTCGAAAGTTCGAGATATCTGGAGCGAACGGCTTTCCCGTCGGAATAATCCAATCCCAGTAGCCAAAATTGCGCATCGAGATTACCTTGTTTGGCGGACCTCTCGTACCAGCGGCGGGCTTCCACCGGGTCGCGTTGGAAAGCCCGATTGCCGCCATCGTACGCGAGTCCGAGAGTGAGTTGAGCGTCCGGGTCACCTTTAATCGCACGCGCGCGGACAGCGGAAAGTTCCTCTACCGAAAGCTGATTTACATGGCGTATCTGGACCGCTGGCTCTTCGCCGCTTAAGGGCTGCAAGAAGAAAAGCGCCGTACAAAAGAGCAGAGGTGTCCCAGGTCCCATCACGTTAGTATTCCCTGATGACCCAGCGAGCGAGCAGGAAGCGTTTCATAGAGACGAAGTCTAGCAGAGCAGCCCAGCAGTTTGCGCGTACAAGAGCAGCAGGATAGTCTTTCCGTCCATGATCTCGCCGCGTGCGATCATTTCCAGCGCCTTGTCGAAGGCCAGTTCTACTACCTCGATATCCTCGCCCTCGCTGTGGTCACCGCCGCCCGCGCCGGTGCGCTGGTCATGCCAATACTCGGCAACATAGAAGAAAAGTTTCTCCGTAACCGAGCCGGGACTCATGTAGGCCTCGAAGACGCGCTTCGGATTTCCGATGCGAAAGCCCGTCTCTTCCGCAGCCTCGCGCTGGATGCAGGCGTCGGGCGCGTCGTTATCCAGCAGGCCGGCGCAGGCTTCCAGCAGCATGCCATCGGGCAGACCGTTGACGTAAGCCGGATATCGAAATTGACGCGTCAGCACCACGGTGCGCTGTTCGCGATTGTAGAGAAGAACCACGGCTCCGTTGCCACGGTCATAGGTCTCGCGGCGCAGTGTCTGCCAAGTCCCGTCTCGTCGCAAATAATCGAAAGTGGTTTTCTTCAGAACATACCAATCGTCGGAGAGGATTTCGACGTACTGGATGCGAACGCGCTCGGTAGCCATAACAGGAAGAATATCGTGCAGGTTCGTGCAATGTCAAGATATTTCGTGATAAAATGAGCTCGGTGTTGACCACGCAGCGTAAGCAATTTATTTTGAGTCGATTGGAGCGCGATCGTCAGGTAATAGCCAAGGTTATCAGCGCTGAGCTAAAGCTCTCGGAGGATACAATTCGCCGGGATTTGCGTGAATTGGCGCAGGAGGGGTTGTTGCAGAGGGTCCACGGAGGCGCCTTGCCTTCGTCGCCTGCGATGGCGGATTTTGCGGGGCGCGAGACGCTGGCGTCCGAGGCGAAGCGAGCAATTGGCAGGGCGGCCGCGGCGATGATCCAGCCGGGCCAGGTGGCGATTCTGGATGGCGGAACTACTGCCCGGGAGGTGGCGCGGCAGCTCTTGCCTGGCCTGCGCGCTACGATTGTTACGCATAGCCCGACCATCGCTGTCGCGCTGGCTTCTCATCCGGGAGTGGAAGTGATTCTGATTGGTGGGCGGCTGTTCAAGCATTCGGTAGTGTCGGTGGGCGCGGCGGCCATTGAATCCATCGGCCGCATTCGCGCAGATATCTACTTCATGGGAGTCACTGGAATTCACGCGAAGCGCGGACTTAGCACGGGCGATTTTGAGGAGTGCCACGTTAAGCGAGCCTGGATGAATGCTGCGGCTGAAACGATTGTTTTGGCTTCGCCGGAGAAGCTGAATACTGCATCGCCGCATATCATTGCGGGCATGACGGACATCGACGGCATGATTGTACCGGGTGAGGTGTCGGACGAGACGCTAGCTCCTTACAGGGATTTGGGAGTTGCAATTACGAAGGCGTAGCGGAGGTCGTCAACAGAATGAACGTTCTAATCATCGGCAGGGGCGTGGTTGGCACGATCTACGGCTGGGCGTTGTCGACTTCGGGCATTAAAGTCACCCATGTCGTCCGAAAAGAGGGTCTTCCTACCACAGACACCCTGGACTTGTTCGACCTGCGGAAAGGCTATCCCAAACACACGCGAGCCGATTACACTCCAAAGACAGTTAGGCAGATCAGCCCGTCGGACGGCTTCGACCTCGTCATTGTCGCGACGAAGCACTACCAGGCCGTGCAAGCTATTCGGCAGTACCTGGCGGATGTACCGGCCGCAACCATTCTCTTATTCACTGCAAATTGGGATGGAACGGAGGACATTGACAGAATTCTGGCAAGATCCTCTGCGGTTTGGGGTTACGCGAAAGCCACGGGAGGCGTCGATGCTCGGGGCATCCTGGTTGCAACTGTCGACCCGGCGGTGCGCCTTGGAATGTTGAAAGGATCTGATCCGGACAGGTTTAAGGCTGTGGCGGAACTGTTTCAGAGCGCTGGTTTCAACCTGGACGTGAAAGCAGACATCATCGAGTGGCTGTGGGTGCACCACGCGATCAACGCAGGCGGAATAGGAGTATGTCTTTGGGCAGGAGGTATCGCCGAAGCCACGCGGAGTCTTCAGACTTTGAGGTTGGGCGTCCGGGCTGTGCGGGACGCACTGAGCGTGGTTGCGGCCCGCGGCGTTAATCCGGAAACTTATCCCGAGGCGAGAAGTGTATTGAACACGCCAACGTGGCTCGCAGGCCTAGCCGGTGCTTGTGGCGTTCGATTCACTGAAAAAGGACAGCGCCTTCTGCGGGCAAGTCACTTCGCCAACAGCGCGGAGGAGATGAAGCGCTTTTACTTCGATGTGCTTAAAACAGGAGAGAGCCTCGGCGTGGCCATGCCGCACCTGGCCGCGCTGCGTGGAAGGATCGAGTCTTATCCGGCGAAGCAGAGGAGAGCATAGCGGGTTTCATGCGACCGCAGCGGTGTGGCGTCAGCAGTCCGGTGACCCTGATTTCGCTAAACTAGAGGATTATGCAAAGCCCCAGCGCGCCAGGTCCGCAGGTTGACCTCAAGATTGTTTACGACGCCATCGTGGTCGGATCGGGAGCGGCGGGCGGAATGGCCGCCCATGTTCTCACCTCGCAAGGCATGAAGGTGTTGCTGCTCGAGGCGGGCAAGCAATTGGACACCACCAAAGAGTTGAAGTCGATGGAGTGGCCTTACGATCATCCGCGCCGCGGTGAAATGCCGCCCGGCTATCATCCGTTGGGGCTGAACGAATACAACATCCGGAATCCGCCGTATGCCAAGGATTCAAAGTATCCGCATGTCGAATCCTACGTGCAAGGCTGGAATGGTCCGGATTACAGCAAGAACATCGTGGTGGATGAAAAGGACCATCCTTACACGGGCACTAAATACGCCTGGGTGCGCGCGCGCTGCGTGGGCGGAAAGACCAACATTTGGGGACGCCTGGCGCTGCGGCTGTCCGATTATGATTTCAAAGCGAAATCGCGCGATGGATACGGCGAAGACTGGCCCATTTCTTATGCCGATATCGCGCCTTACTACGACAAAGTGGATCAGTACCTGGGCGTGTCCGGTCACAAGGAAAATCTTCCGTATCTGCCGGACAGCCTTTTCCAGCGTCCTAATAAGCTGACCGCATCGGAATTGAAGTTGCGCACGGAGCTCGCGAAAATGGGGCGCGTTGTGACACCTTACCGCGCCGGGGTAACGACGGATGGTTTGAAGCACAACAAATACCGGAGCAAATGTTTCGGACGGGGCGCGTGTGACCGGCGCGTGGGCGGATGCGATATTCACGCGGCGTTCGATTCACCCACCGGGCTGATCCGGCCCGCGATGGATACTGGAAACCTCACACTGCGTCCGAACTCGACCGTTTACGAAGTCACGGTCGACCCGAATACCGGCAAGGCGCGCGGCGTGAACTTCATTGATACGGAATCAGGCAAGACTTATGAAGCTCGCGCACGCGTAGTGATACTGGGAGCCTCCACGCTGGAATCCGCGCGACTGATGATGTTGTCAAAATCCAGCCAGCATCCCAACGGCATCGGTAATTCGAGCAATCACGTGGGGCACAATTTCTGCGAGCACATCATGGGCCCTGGGATCAACGGTCTGGTGAAAGATCTGGTTGGCAAACCTCGTACGCTGGACGATGGCCGGCCGGGGAGCTTCTATCTGGCGCGTTTCCGGAATCTGAGCGACAAACAATCTAACTTCATCCGCGGCTACGGATTTGAAGGGAGCAGCGGGACCACCATGATTCCCGGCAACGCGTTTGAGACGCTGGGATTCGGATCGAGCTATAAGAAAGCAGTTCGGGACTACGCCGGCGCTTATATCAGCATGGGTGCGTTCGGTGAAGTTCTTCCGCGCTACGAGAACGGCGTGAGCATCGATGGGAATGTGAAGGACAAGTGGGGCGTGCCGGTTCTCAAGTTTAACTACACGTTCGGCGACAACGAAAAGAAAATGGCGGCCGACATGGCCGTGACCGCACGCGAAATGTTTGAAGCGTCGGGTATCGAAGTTGTTTCGGTGAACCGGGAAATTTTGACCGAGGGCTGGTCCATCCACGAGCTGGGAACCGCTCGGATGGGGAACGATCCGAAGACATCGGTGCTCAATCAGTTCCAGCAGTCGCACGATGTGCCGAATCTGCTGGTAGTCGATGGATCGAGCCACGTGAACGCGTCTTGCCAGAATCCAACCTGGACCATCATGGCCTTGTGCTGGCGCTCCTCGGATCATATTGCGGACGAGCTCAGAAAGGGGAACGTGTAATGGAAGGAACTTCGCGGCGGGATCTTCTACGAATCGCGGCAGGGGTTGTAGCGGCGGTGCCTGCCGTGGCACAGCAGGCGGCGGAGACGGCCACTGCTCCGGCGCCACTGTTCTTCACTCCGGTGGAGTTCCAGATGGTGGACGAGCTGACCGAGATCATTATCCCCGCGGACGCACATTCTCCGGGAGCCCGCGCCGCGAAAGTGGCCACTTATCTCGACAAATCATTGGCGGAAGCGTTCGAAGCTGAACCGCGACAGAAGTTCCGCGAAGGCTTGAAGCTGGTGGATAAGCTGAGCGGGGAGCTGCATAAGAAGACTTTTCTCGATTCGACGCCCAAGCAACGCGTAGCGGTGGTGGCGCAAATGGCGCGGAATGAAAAGAAGCCCAAGAAGCCAGAGGAGCAGTTCTTCGTCCAGCTAAAAGCCTCTACCGCATTCGCCTACTACACGTCCAGCATCGGGATTCACCAGGAAATGGAGTACAAGGGAAACACGATGCAAAACGAGTACGCCGGATTTGACGCCGGTCTGGTACCGATTCAATTACCGGACAGCCCGAAATGATTTTGGAAGGGTACATCACGCGGCGTTCACTGATGAGGTTATGCGCGGTTACCGCGGCCGTTCCATCGGCGCGGGCCGAGGATTCGGAGCAGGAAGTAACCATCGTGGAGTTCAATGATGGCGGAGAGAAAACCGGTGTCGTTCGCGTAAAGAAAGTTCTTCACACCGAAGCGGAGTGGCGCAAGATGCTCACGCTGAAGCAATATTACGTCACGCGCAAGGCAGCCAGCGATCTGGCCTTCTACGGCACCTATTTCAAGCTTCACGATGCCGGCCTTTACCGGTGCCTCTGCTGCGCCAATGCGGTGTTCAGCTCGGAGGCGAAATTCGACACCCAAACCGGCTTCGCCTGTTTCTCGGCGCCCATCGCTGAGGAGAACATCCGTACTGCTGTAGATGCCACCGAGGAACCCAAGCGAGTGGGTGTCATCTGCAAACGGTGCGATGCCCATCTGGGTTACGAATATAATGACCGCCCCGAGCCAACCAATATGCGCTACGCGATCAATGAGTCGGCAGTGAAGTTTGTTCCGTTTAGGAAATCAGCGTCCGGCTGACACCGCGAATCCGGCTCAGCGCGCGTTTGCGGTGGAAAACCGAAATATCGTCGTGCTGTGAAATGTCTGGCCCGGTTTGAGCACCGTGGAAGGAAACTTCGGCTGGTTGGGCGAATCGGGGAAATGCTGCGTTTCCAGGCAGAAGCCGTAGCGGCGCTGGTAAACCTTGCCGCCCTTTCCGTGGATGGTTCCATCTAAAAAGTTTCCGGTGTAGAACTGGATGCCGGGTTGAGTAGTTAGCACTTCAAGCACACGCCCTGTGGAGGGTTCTTCCACGTGCGCGGCCAAGGTCAGCTCGTTCGCCTTCTTGTTCAGCACCCAATTGTGGTCATAGCCGTGGCCGAGCTTGAGCTGTTCATCGCTATCACTGATGTGCGCGCCAATGGCCGTTGAGTTTCGAAGATCAAAAGGAGTTCCGCTCACAGGCCGCAACTCGCCGGTTGGAATGAGGCCTGCGTCCACGGGCGTGAATCGATCGGCTTTCAATGTGATCTGGTGGCTGAGAATATCGCCTTCTCCGGCTCCCTTCAGATTGAAGTAGGAATGATTCGTGAGATTGAGGACGGTGTCCTTGTCGGTGGTAGCAGCGTAGTCGATCTTCAGCTCATTCTTTTCATTCAGGTGATAGACCACAATTACTTTGAGATTGCCGGGAAAGCCTTCATCGCCGTCTTTACTGGTTACGGTCAACTCCAGGCCACCGTCGGGTAGTTCGCGCGGCGTCCAGACGGCTTTATCCAATCCGTGCGTGCCGCCGTGCAAAGTGTTGTCGCCATCGTTCTTTTCTAGTTTGTACTCGACGCCATCGAGGGTGAACTTCGCGTGAGCGATGCGGTTGGCATAGCGGCCTACCAGTGCGCCGAAGAACGGGCTAGGATTCGCGAGATACCCGGCCAGCGCATCAAATCCAAGCACGACGTCGGCCAGATTCCCGTTGCGGTCGGGCGCCTTGATGGAGACAATAATGCCGCCATAGTTCATGATCCTGGCTTCGACGCCCTTCTGGTTGGTGAGACTGTAGACCTGGATGGCGGCGCCATCGCGTGTGGTGCCGAAATCCGCGTGAACAATTTTCGTTGCCGCATTCATATGCATGGCGCCAGCCATCAGGATAGCCGCGGCGCATGGTTTCCTCAACATGTTTCCCCTTGCCATTCGAACTTGGATTGTATAACGAAACCAGTCCAGCACGTGAGGAGGGGAACGGCGTGCAATATGCTAATAGCAATGCCATCCTACCGTGTCATCCTGCTTCTGTTCGCAGCGGCCACTGCTGCATTCGGCCAAGCCTCTGAAGGAACCATGGCGATCAACTTGTCCATGGAACATCCCGCCACGCATTATTATCACGTTGTGTTTCGCACGGAGGGGATGAAAGGCGATGCGCTGGATTTCAAGCTGCCGGCTTGGACGCCGGGTTATTACCGCATCATGGATTATTCGAAGAACCTGGTGAATTTCAGCGCGAGTGACGGCGCCGGACATGCGCTCGCGTTGAGTAAGACCACCAAGAACACTTGGCACGTGGACTCCCACAACGCGCAATCCGTCACGGTCAGCTACGATGTCTACGCCTTCAATCCGTTCGTGGCCGAGAGCTTTTTGGACGATACGCGCGGCTACATCACTCCCGCCAGCGTCTTCTTGCACGTCGCCGGACAGATTCAACATCCAGTCACGCTCACGATCCAGCCGTACTCCGGTTGGAGCAGAGTTTCGCTAGGCCTGGACCCTGTACCGGGTCAACCCAATACGTTCTCAGCGCCGGATTTCGATTTACTTTATGATTGCCCGATTCTCATGGGCAACCAGGAAGTCCGAAGTTTTGAGGTGCAAGGCGTACCGCACGCGCTGGTTCTTGAAAACGTGTCAAACGTTGACCACGCGAAAATCACGGCCGATTTGAAGCGCATGGTGGAAGCAGCCGTCCGGATTATTGGCGAGATTCCGTACCGGCATTATACGTTCCTCGCGATGGGTGCCGGCGGAGGCGGCATTGAACATCTCACTTCGACCGCCATGATGTTTAATGGGTCCAGCTTGTCCGATCCCGCTGGCTACAGCCGTTGGCTGAGCTTCGTAGCACATGAGTATTTCCACACTTACAACGTCAAGCGCATCCGGCCTATCGCGCTGGGCCCCTTCGATTACGACAAGGAAAACTACACGGACATGTTGTGGGTGTCGGAAGGGTTCACGGTTTACTACGAGGATCTGATCCTGGTGCGCGCCGGCCTGATGACACACGATCAGTATTTCGAAAGGGTGCAGAAGAACATTCAGCACTACGAGAACAGTCCGGGGCATCTGATTCAATCCGCTGCGGAGTCGAGCTTCGACACCTGGATTAAAGGGATGAACCGGGGTGAATATTTTTCCAACACCACTATTTCCTACTACGACAAAGGCGCGGTGCTAGGGCTGCTGCTGGATCTCAAGATTCGCAAGGAAACCGGGAATCGCAGGTCGCTGGATGACGTGATGCGAGCGCTGTATCAGAAATACTACAAGGAAAGAAAGAGAGGCTTCACGGATCAGGAGTTTCGCGAAGAATGCGACAGTGCTGCGGGAGTTCCGTTGTCTGAGATTTTTGAATACGCGACTACGGTGAAGGATATCGATTACCGGAAATACTTCGCGTATGCCGGACTCGACATTGATGTGGATCCGGTGGCGCAGCCCGGTGTGTTTCTCGGGGCGGACGCGCAGTTTCAGGATGGAAACCTGGTGATCTCGAGCGTGGAGTGGGATTCGCCGGCTCAGCGTGGCGGGCTGATGGCGCAAGATCAGATCCTGGCGCTGGACGGTACGCGTTTGACTGCGAAGTCGATGGATGATGCGCTCAAGTTCAAGAAGGCGGGCGAGAAGATTCGGTTTCTTGTCTCACGCCGCGGGGCGATCCGGGAGATGGATGTGCTGCTGGGGCAGAGAATGGAGAGGAGCTTTACGGTTAAGCCCGTCACCAACCCGACAGGACTTCAGGCTGAGATTCTTGCTGACTGGCTGAGGCAAAAATCACTGGCTCCCTGAGTTGGCAGGCGAAAGCGCCTGCCCCACCTGTTTACCTAGGCTCACTGGCCGGAGCTGGAGGCGGAGTGGTGGTGAGAGGGTTAAGGCCTGTGCCCGCGAGCGAGCCGTTGTACGCCGGGACGTCTTTCTCCATCAGGTTCTTGAACTCGGCCTGAACGGCGTGCAACTGATTCTCGAGGCCCAATACCAGGCCGATGGCCGTCTCGGTTGGGCCATAATCGGCGCTGCCGGCTACGTCACCCGCGCCGGTCCCGATTTCGCCGTTCAACCAGATGAAATTCATATATAGCTTGTAGGCAGTCTGAAAATACTTGTCGTCGCTGAGCGCATCCGCGCGCGTGATGAGCTGATATTCCACCTGCTGCATCTTCTGGTCGATCGCGTTCATGGTCTTCAGTAGTGCCTCTTTGGCGCTTTGCGAGGCCACCGGCTTGCGGCCGTCCTCTAGCTGCTTGCGCATCCATTCGATCTGGTTCACCATATCGGCCGTGGTGCTGATGTCGTCGCGAACCTTTACCTGAAGTCTGACGGATGCTTCCAGATCGGCGTCGGTGCCGTGGCTCGCAGGAGGCCGCAGGATTTCGAGAGGCTGCGTGTACGTTTGACCATCCACGGTCAAGCGCGCAGTGTATTTACCGGGCGCCGCGATGGGCCCTACTTCGGCCGGCTGCAGGCCCCAATGCGTGATCGAGCGGGTCTGCGTTTTCTCGAAGCGCGGTTCTTCCCAGATATGCGGATTTTGGGGCGGCGTGGTGCGGAGCTCCACCAGGTGCGGCTTTTCGTAGCGCAGATCCCACGAGGCGCGGTTGAGCCCGGCCTGTCCTTTGCCCACTTTCATCTCGCGAATCACCTTGTCATGCGAGTCGAGAATATCGAGCTTGATTTCATCTTTGGCCGGCTCTTTGAGTGAATAGTTCAGCAAGGCGCGCCCGCTCCGCAACAAACGATACGTTGCGCGCGGCGCATAGAAGCGCACGGATGCCTCTGTGCCGGACTCGGGCTGTTCGAGTGCCGTTAAATCTTCGAGAATATAAAACCCTCGCCCGTAGGTGGAAACCACCAGGTCGTGATAGTTTTTTTGGACCACGATCCACGAAACCGGCGAGGGCGGCAACCCATCCTTGAGCTGCTTCCAATTTTCGCCATCGTCCATGGAATAATACAGTGCGTTGCCGGTGCCTGCGAACAGCATGCTTTTGCGATTCGGATTTTCGGTGATCACGCGCGCATAGGCGAGCGGCCCCTTGGGAAGGCTGTCGCTGATTTTGGTCCAGGTCTGGCCGAAATCCGTGGTCTTGAAAATGAACGGGTCGCGGTTGTCCATCAGATGCAAATCCACCGCGATGTAGGCGGTTCCGGCGTCGAAGTGAGACGGCTGGATCTTAGAGATCACGCCCCAGGCGGGCATGCCGGCGATGTTCTTCGTGACATCGTTCCACTTGGTCCCCCCGTCCTTCGTGTACCAAACTTTTCCATCGTTGGTGCCGGCCCATATCAGACCCTTTTGAACATCGGAAGGCGCGATGGAAAAAACCACCTCACCGTAGAACTGGCCCAGATTGTCGCCGACAATTCCACCGGATGAAACGATGCGGCTGGGGTCCTGCGTGGACAGATCCGGACTGATGACGTTCCAACTGGTGCCGCCGTTGGAGGTCCGGAAGATAACCTGGCATCCGTAATATACGACGTTGTGCTCGAAAGGATCGATGGCCATGGGCGGCGTCCAGTGGCAGCGATATTTGGCTACGTTGGGTTCGGAATCCAGCGTGTGCAACCAGGGGCTGACGGAGCGCGCCATCTTGGTGGTGTAGTCGTAACGCGTCACCTCGTCGCCGTAGCAAGTGGCCCAGACGATGTTGGGATCAGTAGGGTCGGGAAGCGTGAATCCGGATTCGCAGCCGCCCAGGCCATGGTCCCAAGTGCTGAAGAAGCCGCGGCCAAATCCGCCGAACATTCCGCCGCCTCCTGGGCTGGGCGCAAAGGCGCTAACTTCGGGAGAATTACTGGCGCCACGCATGGTGCCATCGTCCTGCATGTTGCCGTAGATGCGATAGGGGACATCATTATCCACTTCGACGTGGTACATCTGGCCGATCGGAAGCGTAACGCGGATCGCGGTTTGCCCGTGATCTTTGGTCATATAAAGACCGGCATCGTGGCTCACCAGGATGCGATTGCCGTCGGTGGGGTCAATCCAGATGTCGTGCGTGTCGCCGCCCCACGGGACGGTCTTGAATGTCTTACCGCCGTTGCTGGAGAGATGGAAACTGCTGTTCGCGACCAGCACTTCGTCTTCATTGGTGGGCGATACAGCGATCCGGATGTAATAGCCGGCGCGCCCGATCAGCGCGCGCGCCCAACTGGCTACGCTCCAGTTTTCACCACCGTCATCGGATCGCCAGAGTGAGCCTTGATCGGCGGTTTGGATCAATGCGTAAACGCGTCCGGAATCGGTATTGGCGACGGCAACGTCGATTTTTCCTACGGGCGATTTTGGCAGTCCGTGGCCTTCCAGGCGAGTCCACTTCGTGCCGCCGTCGCGCGAAACGTAGACGGCGCTGGATGGGCCGCCGCTGTACATGCCATATGTGTGCATCTCCACCTGCCACATTCCGGCAAACAGCACGCGCGGGTTATGCGGATCCATGGCGAGGCCTGAGCAGCCGGTGTTGGCGTCGGCAAACAAAACGCGGTCCCAATTCTTTCCGCCATCGCTCGTGCGAAAGACCCCACGTTCCTGCTGGGGGCCAGTGAGGCGACCTAGGGCACACACAAAAACGACATCCGGATTGGTGGGATGAATCACGATGCGTCCGATGCGCCCGGTTGCGTCCAGGCCCATGTGCGCCCAGGTCTTGCCCTCGTCAACGGATTTGTAGACTCCATCGCCCGTCATGTCGACATCGCGGATGGCCCAAGCTTCGCCGGTTCCGGCCCAGACCACTTTGTGGTCGGACGAAGCCACGGCCAGCGCTCCGATGGCGGCCACGGGCTGCGAGTCAAAGATGGGATTCCATGTCGTGCCACCGTTGGTGGATTTCCAGACTCCTCCCGATGCTGCTCCCACGTAATAGGTGGAGGGATCGCCCGGAATACCGGCGGCGGCTGAGATCCGGTTGCCGATTGCCGGTCCCATGGCGCGGAAGCGGAAGCTCTCTTGTACAGGTGGCCTGCGATCTTGCGCTAAAACCAGACCGCACATCAATCCCATGAGGACGGTGAATCGCACGGATTTGTCTCCCTTGATGAAACGAAGGAAGTATACGAGATTCGAGGCGTTAAGTGCAAACGCCGAGTGGGGCAGGCATTCAGTCTGCCAAGACTACTGTCCGATGCGGGCGAGCAGCGTCTTGATCTCGCTCTCCTCATCCTTCGCGGGATTTCTCAGGAGGGCTGCGTCCAGTTGGATTTTAGCCTCGGTCTTGTCCCCCTGGGCGAGGAGTGCGTTGGCATAGTGTAAGCGATAGGTGGGGTTCTCGGGAACTTTCTTGACCACGGACCGGAACGTCTGTAAGGCGCTGTCGTTGAGGTGTTGTTTCCAATAGATGAAGCCGATGGTGTCGGTGAGGTGCGGATCGCCGGGTGCTTTTAGCAATCCCTTGCGCGCCAATTCCAGCGCTTCCTTGGAATCTCCATTGAGATCGGCGATCAGGTAAGCGACATTATTCAGAATGGCCGGCTGATCCGGACTCAGCGCCAAGGTCTTCCGGAAAACATCCAGCGCCTCCTGCTTCTTGCCACTCGACAACAGCAGAGATCCCAATTCAATCAAGCTGCGCAGATCTTTGGGATCTAACTCGGCCGCCTTCTGGAAGCTGCGGATGGCCCCATCCTTATCTCCCATCAGGCTCGAAATCTCGCCGATCTTGCGATGCAGAAGCGGGGAATTCGGATCTTTCCCGAGCAACTGCTGGTAGCCGTCGCGAGCCGCGGCATATTTTCCGGTGCGGATGTTCACCTCCGCTAGCCGCGCAATCAACTCGGGCTTCCCGGGAGTGGTGGCCAACTCCTTCTCGGCGAGTGCCAATGCTTTGGCCGGCTGATTCTCCGCGAGGTAGGTAGCCATCAGCCCATCCAACGGCCGGTAATCGGGTTGGCCCACTTTGTATAACTCCGCGAAATCCTTCTCAGCTTCGGGCAGATGTTTCTGCAGGAGCTCCAGGCGAGCCATGGCCAGTTTGGCGATTTCGGAGTTCGGTGCTTCCTTCAGCAACTCCGTCAAAATCACACGCGCTTCATCGGCTCTGTTAGAGTTCACCAACGCCAACGCCTTCAAAAAGCGAGCTCCTTTGTTCGTAGGATCTCGAGCCAGTATCTCGTCGGAGTAGGTGAGTGCAGCGGGGAAACGGCCCATCTGGAGGTTCAATTCCGCCAGGGCCATGCGGGGAGGCAAGAGGTTTGAATCACTTTTGACCGCGGCCTTCCATTCGGCTTCTGCGTCTTGGTACCGGCCCTTCAATTGGTAGGCCTGGCCGAGACGAAAGTGACGGTTCGCATCACCCGGCTTCTTTTCCACCAACGGCTTGAGAGCGTTGATGGCCGCATCCACGTCAGCCGGCTTTCCGCCTTCGATCCACATAGTGGCTTGCGCCATTTGCACATCGTCGTCTTTCGGCTGGGATTTGGCAAGTTCACCAAGCGTGGCTTTCGCCTCGTCCTTCTTTCCTTCCAGGATCAACGCATTGACCATACGCTTCTGATAAAGCGCCTTATCTTTTGGATCGGACTTCACGCCCTGATCGTATTCGCTCATGGCAGCGGGTACATCGCGCTGGGCTAAATAGAAATCGCCCACCAGGGCATGCGAATGCTGATAATCGTTGGGGTGGTCTAGCAGCCGTTGCAAGGTTCTGTGCATGTCGTCGGGCCGTTTTAGGACACGGTAATACGCGGCAAGATTCAAAACATAAGAGGCCTGTTTTGGATTATTGTCCACCTTGGCTTTCAGGATGTTCTCGGCTTCCTGCTGCCTGCCAGAGCGGGCGTATAGACCGAACAGAACATCGTAGATTTGACCGAAAGTCTTGTTCTTCTGCAGAAAATCCAGCGCCATCTTTTCAGCGGCGGGCTCCTGGTGATCCTCTATTAATGCCCTGACCAGCGGATAGACTACCGGCGCCTGCATGGGACGCACCTGGTCGGCTTGGCGCAGCGCATCGATGGCATCGGCCGGTTTCTTGTCCACTAAGTCTAGGTAGCCCTTCAACCGCAGGCCGTCGTAGGAGCGTTTGTCCTTAGCGAGCATATCCGCGGAAAGCTTGGAAACCTTGTCGTAGAAGCCTTTCGGATGATTGCGGTCCAGCAGATAAATCTCAAAGCAAAAGTCGGCGTATACGCTTTGAATCTCCGCATTATCGTTCGAAAGTGAGGACGCGGCTGAGAGCGCCTGATAGGCGTCCGGGATTTTGCCCACCTTAAGTTCCGCGAGCGCCAGGCGATAGTAAGCTTCCCCCGATTTCGGATCCTTCTGGATAGCCTTCCTGCACAGAATTATGGCGTCGTCGTACTTTCCGGCATCAAAGTACTTCTTGGCGGATTGCAGATAACTTTTTGCGCTGCGAGAACATCCGCCAGCCAAGAGAAGAGGGAGTAACAGGCAACAATATCGAAGAGCTATTTTAGGGTTCATCACGGCAAGAAACTCCCGCTTGACTAGTATAACTCGGGGGTTCTGGGGGTTGCTTGAGACAGCGGTACTGGTACTATCCAAGCTCAATGCGGCTCGATGGAGGAACAGTGTTGTTTGCGCGCAAGATGATGGAGTGCCTTATCGAAAGTGACCAGCGTGGCTTGGGAATGTTTCGCGTAGGCGAGGAGATAGCAATCACCGATCCATTTGGACGCGGCCTTATCGGCGAAGGGCGCGGTGGCCTCCCAAAGAGCTGCATCTAGATCACTTGGCTCCGGAGATAATTCAATGCGTGGGTCTTCGAGCCAATGATCGTAAACGTCCCAGGCCTTTCGAAGGACGAGTGTCTGTTCCCCCATAACAGACTGGTTCGTCAGCAGACGCAGGAGCCCGAGTTGCGTATAGCGTGAAAAAATAAGTTGAGACTCTCGCGGCAACAGACTGAGCCAATTCCGGGCTTGCGAATTGTGCGAATGACCAGCCACCGACATGGCGAGCCAAACATTGAGGTCAGGGAAAAACGAGGTCATGTGGGTTTTCGTCCACAGGAAACAACGGACCAAGCTTCCCACGCCCCTTGATCATCGGGCCCGGGACGCGTTTCCCTTTGCCTTTTTTGGGCTCAGGAAAGGAGTGCTCAACTGCTTGCACGATCAGCGAACGAATCGAAGTACCTGACTGTGCCGCTCGACGGCGGAGCAGATTATGCAACGCATCCGGGATCTCAATAGTGGTGCGGACGGGCATGACATTATTATCCTATCCAGATTATCCCACTCAAGTTACTTGTCCAACCACCAGTGCAATGGAGCAGTGGTGAGCCACGGGACGTAGGTGATCAGCAAGACCGTTCCCATCAGGATGAACAGGAATGGCAGCGTGGCCCAGATAATGGTCCCCATGGGTTTCTTGAAG
The DNA here is from genome assembly GCA_050011295.1 of Bryobacteraceae bacterium. Lineage (GTDB taxonomy): Bacteria > Acidobacteriota > Terriglobia > Bryobacterales > Bryobacteraceae > Palsa-89. Next base: position 8,696 of record JBEKJJ010000050.1, on the reverse strand, counting down.
CGGTAGGCGGATAGGAACAGGTTGATGCCCACTGGTGGATGCAGATAACCCAGCTCGAGGTTGGCGATGAAGATCACGCCCATTTGTACCGGGTCGATGCCATAGACAGCCGCGAGCGGTTGGATCAGCGGCACCACCACCAGAATTGCGGCGAATATGTCCATGAGTGCGCCTACCAAGAGGAGGGCGCCGTTTAACAGCAGCAGGAATAGGTATTTGGATGCGACGTTCGTTTGCACCCAGTCGATCAGTTTCGCTGGTACTTCGGCATAAACCAGATAATTGGTGAAACCGAGCGCGACTCCCATGATCAGCAGGATACCGCCCACGATGGTGGCGCATTCGACAAAAACCTCGCGGTAGTCGCGCGTCAGTTTCAGGTTGCGATAGATGAAAACCTCGACGACGAAGGCGCAAAAGGCGGTGAGCGCCGCAGCTTCGGTCAGCGTTCCAAAGCCACCGAATAAGCCCACTACCATGATTACCGGCAGCGCCAGCTCCCATTTAGCTTCCCAGATCGCGGAGGCGGCCTCGCCGAGCACGAAAGGCTCGCGAACCGCGTTGTGTTTCAACCCCATGTAAATTCCGACCGCAGCCACGCAGCCCACCATTACAAGTTCCGGCAAGATGGCGCCGGTGAATAAACGCGGCATGGGCGTGCGCGAATAAACGCAGTAGAGAATGGCGGGGATGCTGGTGGGAAACAGAAGGCCGAGAGATCCGGAGGCGGTGAGTAATCCAATGGAAAAATTCTCGGGGTATCGGGTTTTCACCAGCATGGGCACCAACAATCCACCGAGCGACAGAATGGTGAGCCCCGATCCGGCGAAAGTGAAAACAGTGCAAATGGCGACGGTAGCAATGGCCAGTCCGCCTGGTATCCAGCTAAAAAGCGCTGTGAAGACCCGCAGCAGACGAACCGTGGCACCGCCTTGCACCATGAAATAACCGGCCAACGTAAACAGCGGGATGGACGGAAGCAACGGCGATGCGACCAGCCGATACATCTCCACGGGAACGGATGCCGCCGGCGTTCCGGCATTCCAGAAGAGCAGCAGGGCTAATCCTCCGAATACGGCGAAGATTGGCAGGCCGAGAAGGCTGACGATAAGGAGCGCGATGAGAGATACAGGCAGGACGCCGCTGGTCCCGACGGGAATTACAAATCCGAGCAGCGCCGGGATAAAGAGTCCAAGAGCGGCTATCGCGCGGCGCTTCCAACCTGTGCTGGCATGCCAGACGGCGCGGAGCGCGATCACGGCGAAACCGATCAGCATGATGGATAGCGCGGTCCACTTCGGCACGCCGGGCAGGAGATACGATCCAGAGTCGCGCTCCGACGTCACGAACACGTAACTGGCCCACGCCAGGCAAGTGGAAACGGCTGCCAGGGCCGCGCCGGAAAGGACCTTCGCAGGGCCGCGCCAGGATTCCGGCAGGAACGAGCTGGAAGACAATCCGAGCAGCCGGTCAGAGCGCGATGCCAGCATGCCGCCCAGCATTCCGATCCACAACGTGAGCTGCTGCACCACTATCGCGGAACCGGGGATGCCGGGCCAGCGAAACTGCCGCGTCATCATTTCGATCACCGGGAGCACGGTCATTAAAGAAAGCGCGGCCACCGAGAAGAAGTTTTCGAAAGTTTGAAATGGTGTGCTGGGGCCGGTAGTTTCGGGAGGCGGCGGCGCCTGGCTCACGGCTTCTTACCTGCCGCGGTGGCCACGGGGTGCGCTTTGCGGTATTCGTCGCGAAGGCGTTTCACTTCGTCGAACAGGTCCGGAGGAACCACGGGGCCGCGGAACTTCGGCCAGATGCTTTCGGTGAGTTGGCGCCATGCGGCTACCGTTTTAGCGTCGGGATGGACTACGTTGAGGCCGAACTGCTGCATGATGGGGACCGCGCCGGCTTCGGCTGTGCGGATCTCAGCGCGCAGAGCCACACCGGCGGTCCGTGCTGACGCGAGCATCTCTTTTTGCACTGGCGCCGGGATCTTGTCCCAGACACCTTTGTCGATGAGTGTAGCGCCCACCAACTGCGCGAAGGAAATATCCAGCATGTTCTTCGCGCCGCCGAACCATTGGTTGCTGAGGGCAATCAGTGGCGGCGATTGGAACGCTTCGATCAATCCGGTCTGCAGGCCGGTGAGGATGTCTGTGGCCGCCAGAGCCACGGGATGAAAGCCGTTGGCTTTATACAGTTCGAATGTAGTGTTGTCGCCTTGGAGAACGCACAATCTCAAGGCACGGATTTCGTCGGGACGAGAGACCGGCTTCTTGGTGAAAAAATGAACCGATCCGGCATCGCCCCAATTGAGAACGATGAAGCCGCGCTGCGCCATGCCTTTTTCAAGGCGCGCGGAGATGTGATCGCGGACGTAATCCAGCTCCTCCCAGGAATCCAGCATCATGGGGATTTGCAGCGCTGAAACCGCGGCGTCGATTCCGCTCAAGCCAGCTCCTGAAATCGCGACGGCTTGCAGCCCATGGATTCGGACCTTCTGGACCATCTCCGGCTCGTCGCCCTGCTCGCCGCCGGGATAGATCATCAGCTCGATCTTGCCGCCGGAAGCTTTTTTCCACTCCTCGCCCATGTTGAGCAGGATGTCGTGCCAGCGCGAGCCTTTGGGTACCAGCGTTCCTAAGCGGATGATGGTTTTCGGTTGAGCGGAGAGGGTTACCGAGAGGATCAGGAACGCAAAGACGAGGCGGGCCATGACAAGCATGTTAGCGCAAGCGGAGAAGCGGCATGGGACAACAGGATGTTTCAAGTTACTGATGCGCAGCCAGGTCCTGCTCAAAACTCACTGGCGGATTGTAATGCAGGAAGCGGCCGCAGCTTTCACAGAACATCAGCACTTCGCTGTGACGCAGGTCCTGGAAAAACTGTGGTCGCAGAACAATCTGACAAGCCCCGCAGCGTCCATTTTCGATCTCAGCCACCACTGCTCCGTGCCACTTCTTGCGGATGCGTTCGTAATCCCGGTAGGTTTGCGGCTTTAATCCCGCAACCAGAACCTTGCGTTCCGCCCGCAATTGCTCAAGCTGTTTTAGGTCTACGGCGGTGCGCTCGCGGGCCTGCTTCTGCTCCGCCTCCACGGACTGTTTTTCTTCTTTCAGCGCCACTTCTGCCTTCTTCACATTCGCATCCAGCGGCTCGGCCTCAGACATCAGGTCCAGGATGCGGTCTTCAGCCTTGCGGATGGAATCTTCACAGAAAGTGATTTCATGTTGGAAGGCGCGGTACTGCTCGTTGGTTTTGGCGCCCAGCATCTGATCCTTGAGCTTCGAGATCTTCTGAGACTCCACCTTGGCGTCGTCTTCCAGGCGCTTTCGTTCTTTCTGGTTGGCGACCAGGGCGGCCCGATCGGCTTCCAGCCTGCGCAGGTGGGAATCCAGGGCTTTTTCAATCTGCGCGATGTGTTTCGGAAGGGTAGCAACTTCCCGCTCCAACTCAGCAATCTTCAAATCCAGAGATTGCAAGCGGGTGACCTGCTCGATATCTGCAGCCATCTACTCAGCATCTTAACATTTCCATGCAAGTAGCCGAGCCGCGAGGTAGTGTCCTAAAAGTTTTAGGACACTACCAGCCGCGACCGGCAGGAAGCAAAGGGTGCGGCGCGCACCGCAAAACGGACCAGGAACTGGCTCGCGCCGCACTCCGTTTTGCGCGAAGTTCCTTAGAAGCGCAAAGGGTGCGGCGCGCACCGCAAAACGGACCAGGAACTAACCCGCGCCGCACTCCGTTTTGCGCGAAGTTCCTTAGAAGCGCTACCGCGAACGCTCGTTTCGCTCCCTTCCGGTCGCGGTTCGTTTTTGCCGCATTCCCAAGTATTTCAAGGGAGGGACGTAACGGGAAAGCCGGCCTAGAACATCATAGGTACATGCTACGTTCCGGGATTCTCGCGTTGATCTTAGGTGGTTGCTGGGCTCGCGGCACTGTCTCAGCCGCTGAAGATAGCCTGCCCCCGGCACAGCTCAAAGTGGATGGCGCGGTGATGGATGTTTCATTTGCTCCAGGAAAACTCGACCTGCCGGAGGAAAAAATTCTGGCCTGGATCAAGACCGCGGCCGAAGCAGTTACGGAATACTTCGGCCGTTTTCCGGTTCCTCATCCGCGCATCTACGTGCGGCCCCGAGAAGGACGCGGTGGAATCTTTCAGGGAACCACTTATGGATCCGACGGTGGATTCACGCGCATCTCGGTCGGAGAGCACACCACTCAGCAGGAGCTGGATAGCGATTGGATGATGACACACGAGCTGACCCATATGGCGTTTCCCGACATCGCGGGTGATGATCGCGAGCACCATTGGATCGAGGAGGGAATGGCTACGTACATCGAACCGATCGCACGTTGCCAGATCGGCGTATTGAAGGTGGAACAAGTTTGGGGCGAGATGGTGCGCTACATGCCGCAGGGTCTGCCGCAGCCTGGCGACCAAGGCCTGGATAATACGCACACCTGGGGCCGGACCTACTGGGGCGGGGCATTGTATTGGATGATGGCGGACATCCAGATTCGGCAGCGGACGCAAAATCGGAAGGGATTGGAAGACGCGATGCGGGCGATTGTGGCGGCCGGAGGCACTATCGTTCACGAATGGCCCATTGAGAAGGTGCTGGAAGTTGGAGATCGTTCCACGGGCACGACGGTGCTGGCCGATCTTTACAAGCGCATGAAGGCGACGCCGGTGGAAATCGATCTGGACGATTTATGGGCGAAGCTCGGCGTCCAGATGAAGAACGGAGTGGCGACGTTCGATGATAAGGCGCCGCTGGCGGAGATCAGGAAGGCGATTGCTGGACCGAGCAAGCGTTGAAAAAAGGCGCCGAGTTCCCTACGGTCCCGGTTCGGTCGCGGTCGACCGCAGGCCGAGCCTTCTGAGAATTGGGCCCGCTAGCGAGCGGGTGGCAAGGTCTAGCTCGGTTACGCGCAACATGCGGCAGGCGGCGTAGAACACTACTAGGCCGAGCGGAATTGATGTGGCGAGATCAGCTAGGCGGGCCCAGCGCGAGGTGCCTAGCCAGGATTGCATCCCATGGCTCGAGAGCCAGACGGCAACACCCATCACTCCCGACGCCAGCGTGATTCTCCAGATGCTGCTCGCGAGATTTCTGCCGTAGATCCCGCCGATTCGGGTGCGCAGTATAGCAAACAGTGCAACAGATCCGAAGATCGCCACTGTGGACGTGGAAAGCGCCAGGCCAGCGTGGCTCAGATTCGTGTTCCGGATCAGCAAGACCGCTGTGATGTAATTTACGGCGATAGAAACTAAGCTGATCAGCATTGGCGTCCGAGCATCATGCAGGGCGTAGAACGCCGGATTCAACACCTTGAGCGCGGCGTAGCCGGCCAGACCTACCGCATAGCAAGAGAGAGCGAGCGCGGTTTGATGCGTGTCGAACGCCCGAAATTTTCCACCTTGATAAATCGCGCCGATCATGCTGTCGCCTAGAACGATCAGCCCAATTGACGAGGGCAGCGTCAAAAGAAATACCATGCCGAGCGATTTGGACAGCGTGCGCCGGAATTCCTCAAAGTTCCCTGCGCCCGCGCTTCTTGAAATCGAAGGCAGTGTCGCGGAAGCAATGGCCACTCCGAACAATCCCAAGGGCAATTGCATAAAACGGAATGCGTAGCCCAGCCAGCTCACCGGGCCATTACCGGGAATTCGAGATGCGAAGTTCGTGTTCACCATTACGTTGATCTGCACAGCGGCGTTGCCGAGAATCGCCGGGCCCATCAAAGTGAAAATCCTGCGCAACCCCGGATGACTCCAATCGAAGCTGGGATGAAAACTGAATCCTTCGCGCCGCAACGAAGGCATTTGCCAGATGAGTTGCAGCGCTCCGCCTAATACAACTCCGATGGCCATTCCGGTGATCGGCTGGATTCCGATTAATGGTCCCAGCCAGTAGCCGAAGGCCAATCCGAACGCGACGGAGCCGATGTTAAAGAAAGTGGACGCGAGCGCGGGTATGGCAAAGCGGTTGCAGGCGTTCAACACTCCCATGGCCTGCGCGGCCAGCGCCACCAGAAGCAGAAACGGGAACATGATGCGGGTCATCTTCACGGCCAGCTCAAATTTGCCGGGTACCTGGCGGAATCCCTCGGCCAGCAACTGGACTAGCGTGGGGCTGAAGATGACGCCTAACACGCAGAACACGCCGACGATCAGAATCAGCGCGGTTGCCACCAGGTTCGAAAGGACGGCGGCTTCTTTTCTACCCTTCTGCGAAAGCGTCTGCGTGAAGATAGGGACGAAAGCTGAGGAAAGGGCGCCTTCAGCGAATAGATCGCGCGTGAGATTGGGAATGCGGAATCCCAGCAGGAACGCGTCGTAAACAAACCCGGCGCCGAACAGGCGTGCCATCACCATTTCGCGAACCAGTCCGGTGAGTCGTGACATCGCCACTGCTACCGAGACAATCCCAGCGGACCGGACCACGCTCTCGGAAGGTACCGGGTTCTGAATCTTAGTTTCCAAAAGCCGCCTTACTTTGCGCCCGATACGAACGTGCTGGGGTGGTTAGAAAATGTGGCGTTGCTATGTGGCTGGAACATGGACGCTGGTACCCACCATTATAATTAGGGACGGCAAATGAAGTGCAGCCGCTGTGCAACAGAGAATCCCGAGAGTAGCCGGTTTTGCGGAGCTTGTGCCACTCCGCTGTCGGCCACTTCGCCGGCATCCATGATTCCGACGGAGGTTTCAATGCCCCGTTCGCTTTCTTCCGATCCCTCTTCCGATGACGGCCGGTTTGTGCCGGGCACGCTTTTGGGTGACCGGTACCGCATCATCAGCAAGTTGGGCGCGGGAGGGATGGGCGAGGTATATCGCGCCACTGATTTGCGGCTGGGGCAGCAGGTGGCGCTCAAGTTTCTGCCGCAGGAAATGGCGGAGGATCCGAAAGCGCTGGCCCGTTTCCACAATGAAGTCCGCATCGCCAGGCAAGTGGCGCATCCCAACGTGTGCCGCGTTTATGACATCGGAGAAGTGGAAGGGACTCCATACCTTTCCATGGAGTATGTGGACGGCGAGGACCTGAATTCACTGCTACGCCGCATCGGCCGGCTGCCGCGAGACAAAGCGCTCGAAATCGCCCGCAAGCTTTGCGCCGGTCTGGCTGCGGCGCATAACAAAGGCGTGCTGCATCGGGATCTGAAGCCCGGCAACATCATGATTGACGGGCGTGGCCAGGTATTGATCACCGACTTTGGCCTGGCGGGAATCATGGGGCAAATCGATGGCGCGGAGGCGCGCAATGGAACACCCGGCTACATGGCGCCGGAACAGCTTTCCGGAAAAGAAGTGTCTACGCAAAGCGATGTGTACGCACTCGGCGTGGTGCTTTACGAGATGTTCACGGGGAAGCGGCCGTTCAATGCTTCTACTCGCGCGGAGCTGATCAAGCAGACCGAAGAAGGGATACCGGAGGCGCCGCGAAACATCGTCAAGGAAATCGATCCAGGGGTCGAAAACGTTATCCTGCGATGTCTCTCGCCCGATCCGCGTAACCGCCCGTCTTCGGCGCTGGCGGTTTCAGCGGCGCTTCCGGGAGGCGATGCTTTGGCGGCGGCGCTGGCCGCGGGAGAAACACCGTCGCCCGAAATGGTGGCGGCTTCCGGCGAGAATGCTAAATGCAACCGCGTGATGACGGTCAGCTGCTTGGCCGCGGTTCTGGCGGGAATGGCAATCTACGCTGCCGTGAATCAAAGGATCAACCTGCTGACCAAAATTCCGATGGACAATCCGCCGGAAGTGCTGCTGGCGAAGGCTCGCGAGATCGCGCAGAAACTTGGTTATTCAGCTACGCCGGCATCGAGCGCTTACGGTTTCGATTACCGTTTCGGCAGCATCCGGATTATGCGGCTCCGCGAAACCAAAGGGTCCCTGCTGACGGCCAGCCGCCCGGCGGCGGTAACCTTCGCCTATCGCTCCAGCCCTTTACCGCTGGTGCCGCGCCACGCATCGGACATTCCGCGCGTCACTCGCAGCGATCCGCCCGCAACCGTTCCGGGAATGCTGGAGATCTCCACTGACATGCAGGGCCGGATGCGTAGCTTCAGCGCTGTGCCGCCCGAGCTGGATAGCGGGAAAGGTCCCTGGCCGGAGCCCGACTGGTCGGCATTCTTTGCAGCCGCGGGACTGGACCTCGCGCGTTTCAAAGCGGTGGAACCTGAATGGACTCCCGCGGTGATGGCGGATGCCCGGATGGCGTGGCTGGGCAATTATCCGGAAACGCCCGAGATTCCAATTCGCGTGGAAGCAGCCGAGTTTCATGGCCGGCCGGTGAGCTACACGGAGATCCTGTCGCCAGAGCAGTCCCCGCGTCCCGCACCTGGAGGAGGCAACGACAGATCGCCCGGAGCACTGGTTTATCTCACATTGGAACTGATCGTGATAATTGGATCGGTTCCCTTCGCGCGCTACAATCTGCGTCTGGGGCGAGGCGATACGCGCGGCGCTGTCCGCCTGGGCTTGTTCGTGTTTTGTCTTGGCCTGGGAAGTTGGCTGATCGGCGGGACGCATGCGGCCGGCGCCGGGGAAGCCGACTTGTTCGTGATGGCGGCAATGCGATCGGTATTTGGCGCCGTGACGTTGGCTCTTACGTACATATCATTTGAGCCGTTTGTGCGCCGGCGCTGGCCGCAGACCATGATTAGCTGGAGCCGCGTACTGGCCGGCGGGTTTC
>JBEKJJ010000049.1:0-37400 GCA_050011295.1 Bryobacteraceae bacterium | reverse complement strand
ATCCAGTGGCTCTACAAGGAAGACCTGAGCGCCGGTGTCGACGGCTACCAGTTCGTCCAGAAAGCTCTGGCCCTCGCTCCAGATTCGCCGGAGATGCATTTCGCTGCTGCGATCATGGCCGCCAGCCCGCCGCGTCCGGCCGAGCGCGACGCGCATCTCGCCAAGGCGCGAGCCGCCAAGAGCGATGCGCTGCTGGCGCAAAACCTGGCCACTCATTTCCAGTAGAATTCGAGTGGTGGACTATCGCATCGAGCACGACACCATGGGGGAGATGCGGGTTTTGAGAGATGCTCTCTACGGCGCGCAGACGCAACGCGCCGTCGAGAATTTTCCGATCAGCAGCCTGCGTTTCCCCCGTGCGTTCATCCGCGCGCTGGGGCTGATCAAAAGCATGGCCGCCCGCGTCAACGGACGGATCGGCCAGTTGCCGCCGGATGTCGCTGCGGCCATCGAGAAAGCAGCCGAGGAAGTTGCCGACGGCAAATACGACCGTCAATTTGTGGTCGACATCTTCCAAACCGGCAGCGGCACCTCCACCAACATGAATGCGAACGAGGTGATCGGGCATATCGCCAAAGCGCATCCTAACGATCACGTCAACCGCGGCCAATCCAGCAACGACGTGATTCCTTCCGCCATCCACATCGCTGCCGCGATGCTCGCGCACGAGGCGCTGCTGCCCGCCATGGCAGGGCTTGCGGCGTCGCTACGGAAGAAGTCAGATGAATTCCGCGACATTGTCAAGATCGGTCGCACCCACCTTCAGGATGCAGTGCCGATGCTGATGGGCCAAGAGTTCTCGGGCTACGCCGCGCAAATGGAATTATGCGCCGGACGAATTCGCGCCGCCCTCGAAGGCATTTACGAACTGGCGCTCGGAGGCACGGCCATCGGCACGGGCTTGAACGCCATCCCCGGATTTGCGCCCGCCGTCATCGCGGACATTGCGGCTCGAACCGGCCTTCCCTTCCGCGAAGCAGCCAATCATTTCGAAGCGCAGGCTTCCAAAGATGCCGTCAGCTTCCTAAGCGGCGCTCTCAAAACCTACGCGGTCGCCCTCACCAAAATCGCGAACGACATTCGCTGGCTGGGCTCCGGACCGCGCTGTGGCCTCGGCGAAATCAAACTGCCGGAAACGCAGCCGGGATCCAGCATCATGCCTGGCAAAGTGAATCCCGTGATCGCCGAGAGCCTTTTGATGGCGTGCGCGCAGGTGATTGGATACGACGCCACCATCACCTGGTGCTGCGCGGCGGGTAATTTCGAATTGAATGTCATGATGCCAGTGATGGCCTATGACCTTTTGGAATCGATAGAACTGCTCGCGGCCGGTTCGCGGAACTTCGATCAGCGCCTGGTGCAGGGCATCGAGGCGGACGCGGTCCGAGCTTCAGGATATGTGGAACAATCGCTCGCCATGTGCACCGTGCTCGCCCCGGTAATCGGATATGAGCAAGCCGCGGCCATCGCCAAGGAAGCTTATCGCACCGGCCGCACAGTGCGCGAAGTCGCGCGCGAAAAAAGCGGCATCCCGGTTGAGCGGCTGAATGAACTGCTGGATCCGCGCAACCAAACCAAGGAGAATCGAAATGGCTCGTAAAACACACGCGGCAAAATTTCCCGGCGAATCATCGCGCTATCGCACGGCTCGAAATCGCCTCCTTGCGGCGGAGATCGACCTGCGCAAGCAAGTTGAGCGTGTGGCCCAGATGCGGCGCAAACTGCCGCTGGGCGGTCCGGTACCCGAAGATTATGTGTTCGATGAAGGTTCGGGACGCCAGGTGAAGCTCTCCGAGCTATTTCGAGACGGGTTCGATACGTTACTGCTCTACAGCTACATGTTCGGTCCGCAGGCCAAGCAACCCTGCCCGATGTGTACATCGTTTCTCGATAGCCTGGAGGGCGCAGCCATCCATCTCACTCAGCGCGCCAACTTGGCGGTGGTTGCTAAATCGCCGATCGGCCGCATCCAACAGTTCGCCGAAACCCGGGGCTGGCATAAGCTGCGGCTATTCTCGTCGGCCAACAACAATTATAACTGCGATTATTACGGCGAGAACTCGGAGGGCGGCCAGCTACCGATGATGAACGTGTTTACGCGGCGCAAAGGCAAAATCTATCACACATACGCTACTGAGCTTCAGTTCCTGCCGCCGGAAAAAGGACAGAACCAGCGACACATCGACATGCTGTGGCCATTATGGAATCTACTCGATCTCACACCGGAAGGCCGGGGCACGAACTGGTTTCCGTCCCTCACGTATTCCTAACAACATTTGGCGCGGGCGTATTTCCTGGCGAATCGCTGGTCGCTGAATCGGCGCCATTCATCGGCGGAGTGCTTCCGGTCGTGATATCGCAAATGCCTCCGATAGGCGTTTTCGTCGGAGATCTCGCGGATAATTGCCAGAACGGTTCGTAGGAACGTTCTCATAATTCCTCCGGTCGAAGTTCGGAAAGAACGAACGGCGCTTCATCGACCTTCGCCTCTCTTGATCCGCTGAGGATTGAGAACCAGATTCTGAGCGAGTCGGCCAGAATCAGCAGCACTAGCACCATGAAGATTCCGCAGACTACGGCGTCCAGATGGTCGTTGAAAATTTGTCCGCGTGTGGTGGCGATTTGTGCGGCCGCGATTTTGCCGGCGTCCAGGGCGGTTTGGAGGCGCGCAGCCTCGGCCAGAAATCCCAGGCGAGGTTGGTCTGAGAAGATCTTCTCCCAGCCGGCTGTGAAGCAGACCGTCACCAGCCAAGCCAGCGGAATGCCGGTGATCCACATGTAGCGGGCGCGGTGCATCTTTATCAAGATGGTTGTGGCCACGCACAGGGCAATCGCCGCGAGCAGTTGATTGCCAATGCCGAACAGCGGCCATAGTGAATTGATGCCGCCCAAAGGGTCGCGCACGCCCTGATAGAGGAAGTAGCCCCAAGCAGCGACGATGGCCGCGCTCGCCACCATCACGCCCGGCATCCAATTGGTCCGCCGCAACGGCGGGAACACGTGGCCGAATAGGTCCTGCAGCATGAATCGACCGACGCGCGTTCCAGCGGCAATGATAGTGAGAATAAACAGCGCCTCAAACATGATGGCGAAGTGATACCAGAACCCGAGAATTGCCCGGCCGCCTCCGGTCTTCGCGAAGATGTGTGCCATGCCCAGCGCGAGCGACGGCGCGCCGCCCGTTCGATAGAACAGGTTTTTTTCGCCGACGTCCGAGGCGAGCGAATCCATCTGGGCGGTAGAAACGGGAAAGCCCCAACTTGAGATGGTTGAGACAGCAGCGGCTGGAGTGTTGCCCACCACGCCCGCCGGTGAATTCACCGCGAAGAAGACGCCCGGTTGCAATGAGCAGGCCGCGATCAGCGCCATAATCGCCACGAATCCTTCCAGCAGCATGGCGCCGTAGCCGACTGGCCAGGAAGTCCATTCGCGCGCGATCATCTTGGGAGTTGTGCCTGATGAAATCAGCGAATGAAATCCGGAAACGGCGCCGCATGCAATGGTGATGAAGGCGAATGGAAAAACTTTGCCGGCGAAGATTGGCCCGCTGCCATCGGTGAAGCGAGTGAAGGCCGGCAGCTCGAGCGTGGGATGCACCAGGATGATGCCGAGGCCGAGCATCAACACCACGCCCAGCTTCACGAAGGTGCTGAGGTAATCGCGCGGAGCTAAGAATAACCAAACTGGAAGCACGCTGGCCAGGAATCCGTAGATGATAGTCGCTACAGCCAGCGCCGTTGCTGAAAGCGTGAACCAAGGAGCCAGCGATGGTGAGTCAGCCACCATCTGACCGCCAAATATGCTGGCGATCACCAGAACGAATCCGATGATAGAGCATTCCAGAACTTTCCCAGGGCGCAAATAGCGGAGATAGATACCCATGAAGAGAGCGATCGGCATGGTAGCTGCAATGGTGAATGTTCCCCAGGGGCTGCCCTTCAATGCGTTCACCACCACCAGTGCTACCACTGCCAACAAGACGATCATGATTAGCAGAACCGTGATTAGCGCCGTGAATCCTCCCACTTTTCCGATTTCCTGGCGCGCCATTTGTCCTAGAGATTTTCCGTCGCGCCGCATGGAACAGAACAGAATGACGAAATCTTGAACGGCGCCGCCTAACACGCAGCCGATGACGATCCAGAGCGCACCGGGGAGGTAGCCAAATTGGGCGGCCAGCGTGGGACCAACCAGTGGTCCAGGGCCCGCGATGGCGGCGAAATGATGACCGAAGACGATCCACTTGTTGGTGGGTTCAAAATCCAGGCCGTCGCGCAAGCGCTCGGCGGGTGTCGCGCGCTGGTCGTCGAGCGCCATCACCTTTACGGCGATAAACTTCGCGTAAAAGCGGAAGCCCACCAGGTAAGTACACACCGCGGCCAGCACCAGCCAGAAGCTGTTGACGGGTTCGCCGCGATCGATGGCAATCCCGGCTAGGAAGAATGCTGCCGCTATCGCGATTGCTGCCCAGAGGACATGCCCGAGGATCTTCTTCATCGAGAGGATTGTAGCAGGGGCCGGGCGCGGGGCTGGGGACTTGGGGCTCGGGACTACGGGCAATTCGGTATGATGCAAGGGTCGTGACTCGGACTATTGCTCTTTCACTTTTTCTGTGTGCCGCCTGCGCGGCGCAACCCGTGACGCCGTTGCGGCTGGCTATTGCTGGATTGGTGCATAGCCATGTGGATGGATTCCTGCACAGTATCCGGGATCGGAATGATGTGCAGGTGGTTGCCGTTTTTGAGCCGGATGTCGCCGTCCAGCGTAAGTACGCTAAGAAGTATAATCTCGATGAGTCAATCTTTTCCACTGACCTCGGCGCGATGCTGGACCGCGCTAAGCCTGAAGCTGTGGCCACTTTCACCAGCACTTACGATCATCCGATGGTGGTAGAAGCCTGCGCGCTACGCCACATTCCCGTGATGATGGAGAAGCCGCTGGCGGTCAGTATCGATCATGCGCGTATCATCCAACGCGCGGCTGCCCGCAGTGGAATTCCGGTAGTTATCAACTATGAGACCACTTGGTATCGCAGCCATGGCGCCATGTGGGATCTCATCAAGAAAAAGAACAGTGCCGGAAAGATTCGCAAAATGGTGGCTATGGATGGTCATCAAGGGCCGCAAGAGATCGGCGTGCCGCCTGAGTTTTTCCAATGGCTCACGGATCCGGTGAAGAACGGAGCCGGGGCGTTGTTCGATTTCGGTTGCTATGGCGCGAACTTGATGACCTGGATGATGGACAACCAGCGGCCCATCGCCGTGACGGCAATAACGTCGAGGTTCAAGCCACAAATCTATCCGCGCGTTGATGACGAAGCCAGTGTCCTGGTGGAATATCCGACGGCGCAAGGAATAATTCAGGCGTCATGGAACTGGCCGTTCAACCGCAAGGATTTCGAAGTGTATGGCGAGCGCGGATACGCAATCGCGGTCGGTGGGAACATGCTGCGTGCGCGAATGCCGGGCCAGCGCGATGAAGAAATCCACGCAACTCTGGACCAACTTCCCGTTGAGGAACGGGATCCTGTCGAATACTTGGCGGCCGTGGCTCGCGGCAAGCGCAAACCGAGCGGCTTGTCGTCGCTTGAGAACAATATGATTGTTGTGGAGATACTATCGGCAGCGCGCGAATCGGCCGCAACCGGGAAAACCATCAAGCTGGCTAGTCAGTAGACTCGGCCGGCCACATCACTTGCCCAATGGCGCGGGCCAGTTGCTTCCACTTGGATTCCTCGGCAGCTAGTTGTTTCCGGCCTGCCGGTGTCAGCCGGTAATATTTGAACTCGCGATTACGATCTTTGGCCGTCTCCCACTTTGCGGCTATCCAACGCTTGCGTTCCAAGCGGTGCAAGGCGGGATAGAGCGATCCGTGTTCCACTTGCAGGACTTCGTCGGTGGTGCTGCGGATGTGCTTCGCGATCTGGTGCCCGTGCGCGGGGCCGAATAGCAGCGTGCGCAGAATTAGCATGTCGAGGGTGCCTTGGAGGAGGTCAATTCGATCGGTTGGCATCGCTGGTAGATATTCTACCCTAAGAGCGTCGGCATGAGTGCCGACGCGGCAGGCAGGAGTGCCTGCGCCACTTCCGCACTTACACCTGCATGGTGAATACGGCACCGCCGGATTGGCCGTTGGCTGCGCTGACGGAGCCGCCGTTTTGTTCCACGATGGATTGGACTACGTAGAGACCCAGGCCTGAGATGATGGACTTCGTTGAGACACGCGGCTGGAAAATGCGGGGAAGCAATTCGGGCGAAATGCCGGGGCCATCGTCGCTCACCACGATTTGGTTCTCGCGCGCCTGCACGCGGATGTTCTTAGCGCCGGCTTGCGCCGAATTTAGGAACAAATTCACCAGTACGCGTTCCCACTGTGCGGCATCGCCCTTCAAGCGAAAATCGGGATCGATCTCATCGGTGAACTCGATTTTGGGACCGTTGGCGCACTCCAGGTAATCGCGGCAGAATTGAGTTGCATTTTCGATCACGGGAGCGAGCTCTGCTCCGGTGCGATTGCTCTCGAGGATGCTGTGCACAATTCTTTGGCCGCGATCGACGCTGCGCTGCAGGGTATGTGCGAGCTTCTCCCATTTGGGATCGTCTTCCAGAAGCTCCGCGCTCTCGCCGATGGTTTGAAAGACATTGTTCAGATCGTGAACCAGACCTTCGAGCGTGAGATCAGCAACATTCATACTTATTCACCTGCCGCACGACGTAGTGTATCGAAAAACTCGGGGAAAGACACGGAGGCCGCTCCCGCATCTTCAATCGCGCAAGGGCCGTCGGCGATAAGAGCGGCGACGGAGAAGGCCATGGCGATACGATGATCGCCGAAAGAGTCGAGCTCGGCGGCATGGAAATGCTGGCGGCCGGGGATTTCGAAGCCGTCCTCGCGGGTCTCTATGGCGAGACCCATCCTGCGAAAGTTCTCGGCAATGGAAGCGATACGGTCCGTTTCTTTGACGCGCAGCTCACTGGCATCGCGAACGATCAGGCCTTCCTCACTCGCAGCACCGAGAATGGCCAGCACCGGAATTTCGTCGATGAGCGCGGCGGTTCGCGCCTTTTCGAGCACTCCTCCGCGAATGGGCGACTTACGGATGAGCACATCGCCGACGAGCTCGCCGCCGGTGGAGGTGACATCCAGAATTTTAAGATCGGCGCCCATCTCCACCAGGAAGTCGAGCAGAGTGGAACGGGTTGGGTTTAGCCCGACGCCGTGAATCGTGAGAGTAGACTCGGGAACGATGAGAGCGGCGACCAAAAAGAATGCGGCCGAGGAGAGATCGCCGGGCACTCGTAGATTGCGGGCCTCCAGACGCGGACGGCCAGTGACGGTGATGGATCGTTTAATAACTTCCACGTCGGCGCCGAACTCGCGTAAGGCTAGCTCGGTGTGGTCGCGCGTGCGGACCGGCTCGTGAACAGTGGTGCGGCCATCGGCGTAGAGACCCGCCAGAAGTACGCAGCTCTTCACTTGCGCGCTGGCCACGGGTAGCGTGTATTCGATGGGATGAAGCCGGCTTCCATGAATGGCGAGGGGCGGAAAGCGTCCATCGCGAGCGTCCAGGCACGCGCCCATCTGGCGCAGCGGATCGAGGATGCGCTGCATGGGACGGCGCGAGAGCGACTCATCGCCGCCGATGCGGGATTCAAACGATTGAGCGGCGAGAATTCCCGAGAGCATGCGGATGGTGGATCCGGAATTCCCGGCGTCCAAAATATCGGCCGGCTCGCGGAGGCCGTTGAGGCCGCAGCCGTGAATCGAGATGGCTCCGTCACGCCGATCGATGACTGCGCCGAGGGAGCGGACGCAAGCGAGCGTGGATTGGCAATCGGCGCCGGTGGAATAGTTCTCGAGCTTGCTGGTTCCTTCCGCGATTGCGGCCAACATGGCATAGCGATGGGAAATGGACTTGTCGCCGGGAAGTGCGATTGCGCCAGAGATGGAGGCAGCGGGAAGGATTTGCTCGCGCATGGAATAAAGAGTTAGTGTAGCTGAAGGGGAAGGAGCGAATTGGACATGGCATCGAGAATCAGCAGGCGAATGTGGATGAAGAGCTCAGCCGCGCTTACCGCGGCAGCGGCGGCCGGACCGATGGCTGTTGCGCAGGGGCCCAAGAATATCGTGATCGCGAGCTCCAATGGCAAAGAGGCATGCCGGAAAGCCATGGAGATGATCAAGGCCGGCGAAGACACGCTGGATTCAGTTGTCGCGGGAGTTCAAACGGTTGAATTGGATCCCAAGCAGCACGGCGTGGGCTACGCGGGCCTTCCCAATGAAGATGGCGTAGTGGAGCTGGATGCCAGCGTAATGCATGGTCCGTCGCGGCGCTGCGGATCGGTTGCTGGTGTGCGCATGGTGAAGACTCCCGCGAGGCTGGCCAAGCTGGTGATGACGGAAACCGATCACATCATGATGGTGGGCCAAGGGGCGGACCAGTTCGCGAAGGATATGGGATTCAAGCTGGAAGAGCTGCTGACGGACGAATCGCGGTTGGCGTGGCTGGTGTGGAAAAAATCAATGCGCGATAAAAAGGGGCACACCAATTGGGCTAGCGAGGTTGAGACGGGAAACGCGACCGCCGAGCTCAAAGAGCTGTTTCCGGACGTGGATGAAAAGACGCTGGCATGGGCGAGGGAAATGGCGATCCATCCGATTACTGGAACCATCAACTGCCTGGCGCTGAACTCCAAGGGCGAAATGTCGGGCGTTACAACCACGAGCGGACTGTCGTGGAAAATCGCCGGGCGCGTGGGGGATTCGCCGATCATTGGCGCGGGGTTGTACGTGGATCAGGATGTGGGTGCTGCGGGGTCCACTGGACGCGGCGAGGAGAATATTCGGATCGCGGGCGCGCACACCATCGTCGAAAACATGCGGCATGGAATGACGCCGCAAGAGGCATGCCTGGACGCGCTGAAGCGAATCTCGCGCAATTTCAAGGACGATAAAGCGCGGCTGGCGCAGTTCGACATCAACTTCTATGCGCTGCGCAAGGACGGGATGTATGCGGGAACGACACTCTGGAGTTATGAAAATGGCTCGCAGAAGCAGAATCCTGTTTTCACGGTGAATGACGGCGGTGAGAGCAGGCACGAGGATTGCGTGCCGTTGTACCGGCGGGCGTAGAAGTTAGGTCTGCGCGGGGTTGGCAGGCGAAAGCGCCTGCCCCACGTTGCTGGCTTGCTTTGCTTCGGACATGCGTTTCTTGTCCTCGTACATGGCCCGGTCGGCAGCGCTGAGGAGTTCTTGGGGAGTAACGCCTTTTTTCCAGACGGCGATGCCGACGGCCGCGGCTATCGGAAGCTTGCGTTTACCTCCATCCGTCGCGAGAGAATAGTCACCATTCACTCGTTTTTTGACATGCGCGATGCGCTCTTGAATGTCGCCCGCAGCTCCATCCACCACCACCGCAAATTCGTCTCCACCCATGCGTCCCACGACATCGGTGGGGCGCAAGCTGTGCCTAAGTTCACCAGAAAACTGCTTCAATAGATCGTCACCCGCCTGGTGACCGAGCGTGTCGTTTATCTGCTTGAACTCGTTCAGGTCGAGATAAATCAAGAAGAATGGCGATCCCTCAGTGGTGCGGCGTTCGAGTTGCCGTTCGAGGATGCGCCGGTTACTGACGCCGGTGAGTGGGTCGACCGAAGCGAGGCGTTCCGATTCCTGCATGCGCTGCTCGTATCCGGAAATCTGCGCGCGCAGTTGCTCAACCGTGCGTTTACCATCCTCGGTCATCTTATTGACGCAATCGACCAACTCTACGGCGCTGCTGGTAAGCGACTGGCGCATGAAAGCGATGTTGTCGAGTTTAGCGGCCCCCTGCAAGCGCTCGGCTAAGGTTTGAAAATGGACGCTATATCGCTGGTCGCGATCCCCAACCTCGGCCGCGACCTTAGCTATTTGGAGCAGCAGGCTTTTGATTTCTTCGGCGCTTTCCCGGTAATAAAGTGACGCGCTGTCGCCCCAGACTTTAAGTTCCTGTCCGACGGATTGTTCGGTTCGCGAGAAGTCGCCAGGCGTTGCGGTGTTGAGCAAACCTTCCTGAAGTTTCAGAAGGCTCTGCTTGAGGTTATCGCCGGTGGGTGGGTAGGCGCGGGCGCCGGCGTCCCCTACGGCGGCCAGCGCTGAACGATAAGATTCCAGCGCGGATCGCAGGGATTCCTCCAGATCCTGGTGCATCGCCTTGCGAAGAGAAATCATATAGGTTTTATCGGAACAAAGCGGTGAAATCTTAATTTGAGGATTCCGAAGGCGCTTCCTGAGCCGATGGACCCGATTGACTCTGGGTTGACGCTATTCCGATCAGCGCTGCCGTTGCCGTGCGGTGTAGCTGCGTACTCTTCCAGGTGCCGACTTCACGGGAATAATCAGGCAACGGATCACGCTGCCCCGCGCCGTTGGTCAGGGGCCATATTGAGTCACGACAGTAACGTAAGAGGAAAAGGCCGGTTAAAACGTGCGGGCTCGAAATACGGGGCTGCGGGGACCGGTAGGGGATGGCGCGTTCCTTCGCGGTTTTCACGCGATGTATTTGCAGATGTATAATCTCAAAACAGCAGGAAGCGTCCAAGGAATATCTGTCGTTAACAGTTTTTGAAGGAGAGGTAGATATGGCAAGAAAAACTCGCCGCATGAAGACTGTCGCCACAGCAGGCCGGGGTGCGCCGCAGGCGACCGCCGTGAAAGCCGCCGCCGCCGCTCGAGCCGACGGACCGGAGAAGACACCCCGGAAGCTGTATCACATTAACAAGAAGCATTATCGTACGCCCAGTAGCGATCCATTCACGCGCCACAAGGTATTCGCCGTGCTATGCCCTTTCACGCACGACTATTTTATAGCCGACGAGGAAGACGTTTATACCAGGCCACTGATCAGCAAGATTACGAATCAGCCGATACCGGCCGATCAGGAGTATGTCCAAAGCCTTTCCATCGAAAACCGGCTTGTTTGGTCCGGCGATCAAATCGGCAGGGTAATTCGAACCTGGCTGGAAACGGAGAAGGAACTAGGCGAGCCACTGTTCGAGCCGACGGATTTCGAGGTCCCAACGCTTCCGTGGACTGCAGATGCTTTCAAGCAGTTTCCGACAGAATCGGATTTGAAGGAGTTTCTGCGCCTGCCTCCGCCCTCCGGGTTCAAACAGGCAAACGTGGACGAATGGATTGACGGCGCCCTTAAGTCGGAAAGCAGGGCTTTAGAAACCAAGTACAACAATGAATTCTACCAGGATCATCGTATAAGTTTCGATCTTTGGCGGGGCAATGCGGTGGTGTTCCAGGCAGGCCTCGGCGGGATGGTTATGGACGTCATCCCACTGGCGCAGACTCAGGTTCAACTACAACAACAAGGCGGCAGCGTAAAGGATACGGTGAAGACCGCCATCAAGATAGCATCCGCACTCACGATTGTAAAAGAGATCCTGGAGCTGATCGGCAGGCTGTTGGGATGGGGCCCTCCCAGGTGGGGCGCAGTGCTGGACAAGATCCAGGCGGCCCTGGAAAAGGGAACGGTACTGGCAGCCATTCAGAAGTTCATCAAGTTGATGAAGAGCGATTTTGCGGGGGCTTTGCTCGAACTGTTAGGTGTTTTGAAGGGGGAATTCAGCCTGATCGACCTTCTCAAATCGCTTTTCGATTTGGGATGGTCCGCCATCTTGTGGGGATTGGCGAAGATTGCTGCAAAGTTTACGCCCGCCGGTTGGGTGATCACGGCCGTCGAAGTAGGAATCTGGATCGCCTCTTTTGGAGTGAAGATTGCAGGCCTAGTCCTGTAGACGCGGCCACCGGGCCTTCTAACAGTTACCCAGTTATTCAGCTCGGCACTAAGGCCCTCCGATACAGGCACAGACAAACCCGCCTTTGGCACGCGGAACAGGTAAGGAACCGCCTTCCTTTCACATGTCCTCGGCGAAGCACGACGCCGCGCCTGCACCTCGGAGCCTCACCTGGGAGGTGTCGCGCGTAGAGTGACGCGCATCAATCGTCGGATTACTTTCGCGAAACGCCGGTCGGCGTCCGGCTCCACAGAATGGCGCCCGACCAGGCCCGATTGGTTGAATGGACGGCGACTTACCAGGAGTGATATCCAACGAGGCCCTTCGGGGCATTCTCCGAGTGGCCACACGCCCAGAATTCCGCGCCGAATCAGAACTGCAGCGGGACGCTATCTGGCGCCGGACCCGGCCACCGCAAGGCCCGAGGCAATCGAGATGAGGCGCGCCGCACAACTGCTATGCCCGGGTTGCCGACGAAGCCCGGAATCCCGCGGCCGATGCGAACCCCAATTGGCCCTCCCGCCAATTAGCACTCCCGCCGCGAAACAGCGCCTTTATACTTAGAGGGGCCGATTTCTTGCCGACCCTCAGGAGGATGTGATGCAAGCTACTGCCCAGTTGATGTCGGAATCGCTGTTCCAACGGTGCGCCGAGCGCGCTCCGGTTTATGACCGGGAGAACCGGTTCTTCACCGAAGATTTCGAGGATCTTCGGGGGGTAGGCTATTTATTGATGCCAGTGCCGTCCGAGCTAGGGGGCTGGGGCATGACGCTGCCGGAGGTCTGCCGTGAGCAGCGCCGCCTGGCGTACTATGCGCCCGCGACCGCGCTCGGGCTGAATATGCACCTGTACTGGATGGGTCTGGCCGCGGATCTCCGCCGTGCGGGTGATCAAACGCTTGAATGGATGCTCCGTCAAGGCGCCGCCGGAGAGGTTTTCGCTGCCGGCCATGCCGAAACAGGCAACGACATTCCAGTGCTGCTGTCCACCACCAAGGCGGAACGCGTGGAAGGCGGCTACCGCTTTTACGGGCGCAAGCATTTTGGCAGCCTGACACCGGTCTGGACCCGGCTTGGTTTGCACGCGATGGATACCAGCGATCCGGCGGCGCCAAAAGTGGTTCATGCGTTTGTTCCCCGTGACACGCCGGGATATCGGGTTGAGGAAACTTGGGATGTGCTGGGCATGCGTGCGACCCGAAGCGACGATACGATTCTCGAAGGATGCTTCGTGCCCGATCGCTACATCGCCCGGGTAGTGCCGGCGGGAGCGGCGGGGCTCGACGCCTTCGTGGCTTCGATTTTTGTCTGGGCCCTGATGGGGTTCGGCAATGTCTATTACGGCCTCGCGAGATATGCCCTGGATCGCACTATCGACACGGTGAAGAAGAAGCGCTCGATCGCCATGTCGCGTCCGATGTCGCACCACCCCGAAGTGCAGCACGCCATTTCGGAGATGGTGATCGAGTTAGAAACGGTGGAAGCGCTACTGGATAGGGCAGCATGCGACTGGGCGGACAACACCGATCCCGGAAAGGTCGGCGGATTGTTGATTCGTGTTTTGGCGGCGAAGTATCGTGCCGTGGAAAGCTCGTGGCGGGTGGTGGACATGGCGATGGAACTGGCCGGCGGGTTCGGGATTTTCCGCGCAGCAGGACTGGAACGAGTTTTCCGCGACGCCCGCCTCGGCCGGATCCATCCCGCGAATAGTTTTCTCACGCACGAATTGATCGCGAAATTGACGCTCGGAATCAATCCCGACGAGCAGCCGAGATGGGGGTGATGATGATATTCTCGGTCCAGGGGGGGCGGCATGCCGGAATACGTGATCGAACGCGAGGTGCCTGGCGCGGGGAACCTGACCGAGGATGAGATCCGGGAAGTTTCACTTCGGTCCCTGGCTGTGCTGAAAGATCTCGGATCGAGCATTCAGTGGCTGCATAGCTACGTCACGAACGAAAAAATCTATTGCGTGTATTTCGCGCAGGATGAAGAGAAGATTCGCGAGCATGCACGCCGCGCGGGGCTGCCGGCCAATCGGGTTTCGGCAGTCCGGCGGCTTCTTAACCCCGAAAAATTTCAGGCGCCGGCCCCCAATACGAACTCCAAAACTTGATCGGCGGTCATCGAACGCCCCTCGGCCCAAGCTTTGCTTTGTTCGGGTTTAGGTAATCTCTCGCAGGCGGTGTGGATGGTCTGATCGAGTTGTTCATGCTCCGCCGTCGAGCGCGAGATCCCCAGATTTTCGCGCATGGCCGCCGCTGCTCCCGCCAGTTTAAGCGCCCAATCGGGGCGATCACTTTTGTTGGCACACTCGGCCAGCTGATCAAGCAAGACTATCATTCCTCGCCGGTGTCCCAGTTTGTGAAAGATGGCGAGAGCTTCTTTGTACCGACTCGAAGCACCGTCATAGTCGCCTCCACGGAGGGCCAGGTTCCCGAGGTCGCGGAGCACAGCGGCGATACCCCAGGATTCGCCGATCTGCTGAAATTGCATCAGGCTTTCCTCATATAGGTGGCGCGCCTTTTCGAAGTCGTCTTGTGCCGCGGCCACATCGCCCAGACCATTCAGGGCAACCGCCATCCCGCTGTTGTCGCCCGCCGATCGGAAAGCCTCCAAGGTCGTTTCGTAGGCCGTTTGTGCGATTGCATAGTCCTTCTGCTTCTTCGCGATGTTGGCGAGATTACTGAGGCCCAGGACAAACTTGCTGGAGCCCAGCTCTTTCCACAACACAAGCGCGCGCTCGATATGCGAACGCGCCTGATCATGGCGTCCGGCTTTATTAGAGATGATCGCAAGCGCGCTTTCCACAGTCGCAAGACCTTCTGTATTACCTAGCTGGCGCTGCATTTCGAGGCTAAGGATCATCAGCTGGCGGGCCGAATCGAAATCGAGTTGGGCATCGGCTAGGATCCCTGCCGCATACAAGACCCGAGCACGGTACAGGCTTACAGGATTCGTTTCCGGCATTCCGAGCAGCACCGCGAGTGTCCGGCGCCCTTCCGTCAGATGCTCGCGCGACTCCCAGAACCAGAACATGGCGCCTCCCAGACGCAGACCCCACTCAGAACTGGCCGACTCAATCAGATACTCGATTGCCGCCCGGAAATTGTCATGCTCTGCATCGCAACGATCGAACCAAGCCTCGCGCTCAGCCGGCGCCATATCGGCCGCGCTTTCCTCGGCCAAGACCAGGCAATAGGCCGCATGGGCTCGCTTGACGCTCGCGAGCTCGCCACTCTGTTGCAGCCTTTCTGCGCCGTATTCACGGATCGTTTGGAGCATGATGAAGCGCGGCTCCCCGTCACCGGGTCCCGTCTGGCTTAGCAGACTCTTCTCCACCAGCGAGGTGATCGCGTTCAGAAGGTCAGCCCCTAAATCCTCGTCGGCGTCGCAGACGGCCTCGGCAGCCTCCAGCGTGCAGCCCCCCGAAAAAACCGAAAGACGACGGAACAGTTTTTGTTCGGACGGCGTCAGCAGGTCGTGACTCCAGTCGATGGCCCGCCTCAAAGTGCGCTGGCGTTCGGGCAGGTCTCGAGCGCCTGCTGTCAGCAGTTCCAGGCTGCTGGCGAGACGGGCCAGCAGGCTGGCGGGCGGCAGGACCTTCACCCTGGCAGCGGCCAGCTCGATGGCCAGCGGCAGACCGTCCAGGCGCCGGCAGATCTGGACGATGGCTTGCGCGTTCTGCATAGTCAACGAAAAATCGGGCTTCGCCGCCGTAGCCCGTTGGACGAACAGTGCGACCGATGGAAAATCGAGCAGGCGGCCCGGCGAGAGCGGGGCATTGGGGTCCGGAACAGGGAGCGGCGGAACTGAAAATTCGTGTTCCCCATAGACGCGGAGAACGGTGCGGCTGGTGACCAGGGCCTTTACGGCCGGACAAGCGTCGAGAATCTCGGAAACCTCCAGCGCCGCGGCCGCGACCTGCTCGAAGTTGTCCAACACCAGAAGCATCCGGCCGGCGCTGGACAGTTGTTCTTTAACCACTTCGATCAGGGAGCGTCCGGGCGTTTCGCGAATTCCCAGGGCTTGGGCGATCGCGGAGACGACCAGCGTCGGGTCCGAGAGAGGCGCCAGGTTCACGAAACGAATCCCCCCGGGAAAACCGTCGACCGCATCGACGGCTGCCTGAACCGCCAGCCGGGTTTTCCCAGTGCCTCCTGGACCTGTCAGGGTGATCAGACGGATTTCAGGATCGAGCAGAAGGGGCCGTAGTACCGAGCGTTCCGCTCGCCGCCCGATCAATGGCGTTCTTTGCAGCGGCAGATTCTGGGACTGACGGGCACTTGGTTCTGAGGGAGCGCGACCGAGGGTCCAAGAGCCGCCGATCAGCGTCGCATCCACTTCCGCCGCCGTGGGCCGCAGTGATGGATCCTTGTGTAGCATGGCCAGGATGACAGCTTCCAACGGCTGTGGGATGTGCGGATTCAATGTAGCGGGCGGAACCGGTGCCTGCGAATGAATGGCATATAGCGTCGCGATTGGGGAGTCCGCATGAAACGGATGTCTGCCCGTGGCCATCTCGTAGAAAATCGTTCCGAGCGAAAACACATCCGAGGACGCCCCTAAGTTCTCGCCGCGAGCCTGTTCTGGAGACATGTACGCGACCGTCCCCAATATCTGGCCCGGGTTGGTGACATCGACTGGCCTCGGGCCTTCGGCCTCGTGGACCAATCGCGCCAGTCCGAAGTCCAGGACTTTCACGTACCCGTCTTTGCGAACCATGATATTAGCGGGCTTGATGTCACGATGAATAATCCCAGCTGCATGCGCAACGGCCAGCGCCTTTGCGATCTGTCCGCCCAACGGAGCAAGTGATGCCAGAGCGGGACCAGCGGCCAGCATTTCGCGCAGGGTAAGGCCTTCCACCAGTTCCATGACCATGAACCGCCCGGCGTCGCATGATCCGATGTCGTAAATTGTGACGATATTCGGATGATTGAGCGCGGAAGCAGCGCGCGCTTCGCGCTCGAACCGCCGGACGCGCTCGGAATCCAGCCGGTGGCTGCCGGGGAGCAGCTTGATAGCTACATTTCGCCCCAGCCGCGTGTCGCGGGCGAGATAAACTTCGCCCATGCCGCCCGCCCCCAACGGTGAAAGGACGTCATAGAAACCGAGAATGCGGCCGGTAAAGGGCACGCTGGCCAGGCCAAGCGGCTGCGGGTCCAATCCGGCTTCGGTGGCGGTGGCCAGGAACGTTCCAGCCTCCGCGTCTGCATTCAGCAGCGACCGGACTTCGCGCTGCAAAGCGGCATCGCCGGAACAAGCCTGCTCCAGGAACGAGGAGCGCTCGTCCGACGGCCGGTCCAAGGCCGCGTGGTAAATTTCCCTCACGCGCTGGAACAGTTGCGGGCTCATCGTTTCTCCTGTCTGAGCTCACGGTAGAGCCACGCCCGTGCCAGACTCCAGTCCCGCCTCACAGTTCCCACCGACACGTCGAGCACTTCCGCCGTTTCTTCCAGGCTCAAGCCCGCAAAGAAGCGCAATTCCACAATGCGGGCTTGGCGTGGCGCGAACGATTCCAGCGTCCGCAAGGCTTCATCCAGCGCGAGGAAATCGCCGGAGGTTTCGAGCGGGACACCTGCCGCCTGAGACAACGACACGTGCACCGCACCGCCACCGCGCTTGTCGCGACGTTGCGCGCGTGCATAGTCAACCAGAATGTGGCGCATCACCTGCGAGGCCAATGCGAAAAACTGCGTCCGGTTTTGCCAGCGTACGTTCTTCCAGTCGATGAGCCTCAGGTAAGCCTCGTTGACCAGAGCCGTGGTTTGCAGAATATGGCCGCGCCGCTCTGCCGCGAGGTGACAGGATGCCACCCGATGCAGCTCCTGCTGGAGTGCGACCGCGAGCTGTTCCATTGCCGCCAGATCGCCGCCTCCCCAGGCAATCAGCAGTTGCGTGATGTCCGGCGGCGCGTCGGCCGGCTTTCGATCGAGCGATGCCACAGCCGTATTCCCCTCTCGGTGATTACATTATCATAGGCTGCCAGGGCTGTTGCCCACGCAAGGTCACCCGGGCGCGATCCAACTGAACGGAAAGCCGCAAGGCCTGAAACTCTGGTAACCGGACCTCTAGTTCCGGACGTTTTCACGCGCTACTCGGATAATCCTGGGAAGCGTTTGCTCGGGATGGCTTTCGGATTCCTCCTTCGAAACGCCGCTCACGTCCGACTCCACAGCCTGACGCCCGACCAGGCCGATTGGTTGAATGGACGGCGACTTCACGGGAGTAATCTCCCACAACGCTGTTCGGGCCCGCTTTCCTCACGGCCTGAACTCAAGCGCCCAGGACCGTGCCCTTTTCAACGGGACTGCGCTTTCCTGGCCCGCCCGGCGCGTGCCAAGAACTCCGCCATGTTCGTATCCCCCAGCGGAGGTTGGCCCACCACGAACGCATGTAAGGCCCACCCTTCCGCCGTCCCATTCCAGCGATAATCGCAGATCGTCATGTCGATGCCATGGTCGATCAGGAATTGTGCCGCTTCATAGTTCCCACGAATGGCACACTCATGCAGAATGCTGGCCGGCTCGTGCGTGCTCCAGTTCGTATTAACATTGGCGCCGCGCTCCAGCAGGAAAGACGCAATCTCAAAATGCCGGTTCATGCAGGCCCAGGCCAGCGCTACGTCCAGGACGTGTTGCGCGTTGCCGGGAGTCCAATGCAGATTCCGCAAGGTGGACGGGCGGTTGGTGGGGTGATGCTGAGCGAGGCTTCCTAACCTCGGACGACCGGCTTCATCAAACCAACCCTTCACTCGCGCCAAGTCTCCTACGCCGGCCGCGTGGGGGAGATCGTCGGGCAACGGCCAAATCGGAGTCAACAGAGGGATGAGATGCGCATTCCCATACTCCAGCGCGAACTCCACCGCGGACGAAGGTGGGCGCTTCGTCTTTATTGCGGGATTGAACTCCAGCAATCGAGCGAGAAAAGGTTCCCGATTGGTGTACACCGCGATCTCCAATAAATTCACCAGCAGCCCGAGATTGGATTCGCTGAGCAGATCGGGTTCCCGCGCTAGCCACCGGTTGAACTCCTCCAGCTCATTTCCATGCATCGCCGCTTTCAGTTCGTTCATCACGACCGTCTGCCAGGGGTTTCCGGACGTTTGCGGATGTTCGACCAGGTAGTCGATGAAGCCGCTCCGCCCACGCCAGTTCTCCACTTGCTGGCCGAGCGCGGGGTCGAGTTCGATCGAACGGTCGAGAAGGAGAGCGGCCACCGCCCGATGGCCGAACTGGCAGGCTGAGAGGAACGCCTGCGTCACCGCGGCTGCGCCGGCAGTCGGAAGACAATCCTCGACACCGTCGTAGTCACCCAGTGCCGTCAGAGTGTCGAGATTGCGCGGCAGCCCACCCTTGCTCGAAAGGAGCTGCAACACTCCCTTCGCGCGGGAGCGAATTGCGCCTTCCCATATCGCCGGCTCTGCAGCAGCGCCCGCATCCAACAGAAACTCTGCGCACTCAATGCGCGTGAAGGCCTGCTCCCTGTTAGGAGCGCCGCTATCGCCAAACGACTCAGTGGCAAACTGGAGCAAGGTCTTTCTAGAATCGTCGCGCCAGGATAGAAGCGCGGGATACTCCCGAACCAGTTCCGCCAACCGTTCGACGCTGTTGTCGTGGATGGCGCGCTCCGCTTCGGCAGCGGCCCACTCCAGGCCCTTGCCTTCCTGGCGGAGCATCGCCGCGCGAAGATCCTGCCAGCCCGCGAAGCCGTACTCCCGGGCGAGCACAAGCTGGGCGTCTCGCAGCGATAGAGGAAGGATCAGACCCGGCAATTGGGCGTGTACACGGGCCACGCTATCGGGGTCGCCGGTGGCGAACTGGCGGACCAGTTTCTTTGCCTGCTTCCGGATGGACTCAAAGGACGAGTGAGGGGGCAAAAACTTCGACGGGGTCACAAGACCTCCTTTCAAATTCGCCGGTGTCCCGCTGATACCAGGCTGAAAGAAGGTAACGGCTACCTAAAACGAAAACAGGTGGGATGCTTCCCTTGCCGCGGGTTGGAGACGCCCTGTTAGCGCACTGTTTCGAGTGTATCCGGCTCCGTCCGCGCTTGTCAATCCATTCCGCGAAGTTCACTTTGGCGAGCCACAAGACCTGTGTCGGCGGGTCCGGAAGTTTGGTGGTCCGTTGTCGCAGAAATCTCTTGCTAGCCTGCTTTCATTGTGCAGAACGGATCCTGCGTGGTCTCGAGTGCTCGCCGTGTCAGCGCATTGGATCGGGCAGAAATTGAATCGGGCGGAAATTGGCCGGTTAAGTCCCTGCGGCGGGACCGATCACCACCTCGCATTTCTACAACTGCGCGAATGGCATTGCGGGCGTCAACAGCGGCAACCCCTATTGCCCGAATCTCGCGCAGCGCTCAGCCAGACTGGGATCAACTATGTGGCCACAATGTCTTCCATGGGCGGCGAGGCAACTCGGGTGCTCGATCGGGTAAGCGCAGCGTTTGGGCGTTAACTGGCCAAGGCATCTGCTTCTTCGACCTGAGTAACCCGGCAGGCGCCGACCTCGAGTTTTACAGTTTCGCTTCAGGCAAGGTCACGCTGCTCAGGGATTTTTCGAAAGACCCACCAATCGAAGCTGGCCAAACGGAGTTGACCGTTTCTTCCGACGGCCTTTGGATTCTCTACACGCAGCACGATCAATAGTAATCTGATGCTGGCAGAGAATTTCCGGTGAATGGATTCCCGACTCAGCAGTACGGATTACTGGTGGGCCCGAAGCGCGTTGACGGCGGCGCCGATTACGGCGATCTCGCTGCCGGCCGGGACGACTTCGAATACGTAGCCTTGAAGCGGGCTCATCTTCACCATTTCGCTTACATATTGGTTGAGAAGATTCAATTCCAGGTGACGGGCGTTGAATCCCGAAACGAAGAATTTTCCGGGGCCGGCCAGGTGGATGGAATTTGCGGTGCCCGCGGCCAGCGCGGCATGCCACAGCTTGACGAATTCCACGCAGCGCGCGTCGCCGCGATGGGCGTTCTCGAAAATCTCTTCGGGCTCCAGATCGAGAAAACGAAGACGCATGGCGCGGTGTCCCATGATGCCTTCCAGATGCCCTCGGCCTCCGCAGCCGCAATATTTTTCGCGAGGATCGAGCGAGACTACGACATGGCCACCCTCCCAGATGCCTTCGTGCCAGGGATAGATGCCGAAGCCAATGCCGTGACCGAGCGTCCAGACGCGGATGAGCCGGTCCAGCTGGCCGCGCGTTGCAGCCAGGCCCGCGGCGACCACGTCGGCATCGTTATAAATGTGAACCGGAGCATCCAAGCCGTGTTCGCGAAGGGCGGCGGACACCAACTCCCGCATATTCGCGCCTTTGAGCTGGCGCAGATTCGGCGATTCTTCCACCAGCCCGTCGCGAATGATGCCGGGCACGCCGATTCCAATGGCGTCCACATTCGATCCTGCGGCCACGGCCAAAATCTGGCGGGCGACGGTTTGAGCGATGCCAGCCGAGGGCATGCCATGCAGTGCGTCGGTTTCGGAATCCTCTTCAAACAGGTGGAGCTTACCCACCAGTTGGCTACCTTCTACCATACCGGCCGCTATATGTTCGGCGGTTGTGACGCCAATGGATCGGGACATATCTCTCTCTTTCAGCACACTGAGAGCTTAGTTAGCTTATTCACGCCGTTAAATGCCGCGGCCTTGTAGCATTCCGCCAAGGTGGGGTAATTGAAAACTGTATTGATGAAATAGTCGACAGTGCCGCCCAGGATCATGACGGCCTGGCCGATGTGCAACAGCTCGGTGGCGCCTTCTCCAATAATATGGACGCCCAGGATTGCTTTGGTTTCGCGATGAAAGATGATTTTCAGGCGTCCGGTGGTATCGCCGCGAATCTGGCCTCGGGCGATTTCGCGATAGTACGCGACGCCCACTTCATAGGGAACGTCGTCGTCGGTGAGCTGCTCTTCGGTTTTACCGATAAAGGAAATCTCGGGGATGGTATAAATTCCGTAGGGATAACTGGCCGGGTTGGATTGAATGGTTTTGCCGAAGGCGTTGGCGCAGGCGATGCGGCCCTGCTCCATGGAGACGGACGCGAGGCTGGGAAATCCGATGACGTCGCCCACCGCGAAGATGTGCGGTTGTTTGGTGCGATAGCAGGTATCCACGGGAATACGGCCGCGAGCATCCGAGTCCACTTGGGCGGCCGGAAGGTTCAACTCATCCACATTGCCTTGCCGTCCGACGGAATACAGCAAGGCATCGCCTGAGATCTTTTTCTTGCTTTCGAGATAGGCGACCACGGAGCCGTCGGGCATCTCCTCCACACTTTCGACTTCTTCATTCAGGCGCATGGTAACGCGATGGTCGCGGAGATTGTAGGAGAGCGCCTCCACCATTTCGGCGTCGGCGAATTCGAGCAGGCGCGGGCGCTTTTCAATCAAGATGACACGCACGCCGAGAGTGGCGAACATGCAAGTGTACTCGACGCCGATCACGCCGCCGCCGACCACGATCAACGTTTTCGGGATCTCGGGCATAGACAGGATCTGGTCGCTATCGATGATGTTGCGTCCGTTGATGGCAATCTTACTGGAGGCCGCGGGCTTGGTTCCGGTGGCAATGATAAAGGCGTCCGCGGTGTAAGTCTGCTGGCCGCGCGCGCTGTCCACGCGGACGGTGTTCGGGTCGAGAAAAGTTGCCACACCGTTGATCATCTCGATGTTGTTGCGCGACAACTGTGCCTGAATCACATCCACTTCCGTTTTGATCACGTGCTGGACACGGAAGGCCAAGTCCGCCATGGTGATCTTGTCCTTGACGCGATAGTTGACGCCGTAAACGTTCTGGTAGTAGTAGCCGGAGAGATGCAAGACGGCTTCGCGGATGGTCTTGCTGGGGATGGTGCCGCTGTTGATGCACACGCCCCCAATGACCTCGCGCCGCTCGATGAGGCCGACGTGCTTGCCCATCTTCGAGCCTTGGATGGCGGCGCGCTGTCCGGCCGGACCCGAGCCGATGACGATCAAGTCGAAGCTCTGCATTGTGGTTCCAATTTAGCGCATTGGGGGCGGGCAGGAGTGTATCAGTTTGGTGACGGATGCTGGCGGAGCGCTACACTTGGGCTGGAGGGATTGTGGCTTCAACTGACCACTTCGATCCTGATCTGGACCTGGTTGTTGTTTTTGAGACCAACGACCGCGTGCAGCTTGCCATGGCGACGGGGCTGTTGGAGGACTCAAAAATTCCCTTCTTTGCGCTGGGACAAATCGCGACGCTGGTCTCGGACGTGGATGGGTTTCTGCATAAATGGGTGCGGCTGCAAGTTCCGCGCGACCGGGAGGCCGAGGCGAGGGAACTTCTGGAGTTGCTGCTTCAAGCTGACAGTGGGCAGGACAGCTAATCCAAAGGTCGCCGACAGCCGTAGGCACTCTAATGCTGTGCGGCTGCCTTGGGGTTCGCTGCTTCGATTTGATACATCAGAGATCTTGCGATCTGAAGCAGAGCATCCGCTCGCGCAAGCGGTGCATCCTGACTCCTCGCCAACGTGAGGGCTTCGTCTTTCTTACCGGCCTCTACCATTCCTTGCACGAGGCATGCAAGGGGCCACGCCTTGTTCAGGAGCTCGGGGCCGTTGATTATTTCGAGGGCTCCCGCGAAATCACCCATCCTGGCTCGCGCGGCCGCGACGAATGTCACGGCGTTTTGGAAAACATATGATGGCACCTTGTCGCGCGCCTCCCGCGCAAGTTTCCACGCCAGATCTACGTTAACCTTGGCACCCGCAGGATCTTTGACGGCCTGCTCAAAGGCCAAGGAGGCCAACGCGAACGGCCGCTGCCCTGGATCAGTTATTCTGTCGACGGCGGCGCGTGCCCCGGCGTAGTTGCCGGAATCGGAAAGGGTCCTGGACATCACGATCAATGCAAACAGGGCGGACTCTTGGGGCGCGCGTGCCAGCGTGGCCAGAGCTGCGGCCACATCGCCCTGTCGGGCTTGCTCCATTGCGATTGGCTGGAGGATGCCCACACCGTTGTAGGAAGATTTAAGTGGCTCAGCAGTTCGCGAGGCCGCGGCGAAATCTCCGATGTCTGCCTGCGCCACTGCTAATGTGCCCAGAATGCCATTTCGTTTTTCGGCATCCTGCTCTTGGGATGCCATATCCGAAATGTATGAGACAACTGTAAGGGCGTCACCTCGATTTCCAGCCAAGGCCAACGCGTGTGCGACTCTTTCGTACATGGCAGCCCGGCGCGAACCGACTAAAACGGATTGGCCGAGGGGCCTGAAAGAATTTGGGTGAGTTTCTGGCGAGCGCTGAGCCAGTCCTAGAGCCTCGCTCAGCGTAGCAGCGGCAGCCAGTCGATCGCCGACTTTCCACTGTGCCGAGTATGTCTGCATCAGGATGTCTAGGGACCTATCGGCTTCCCTCGGGTCCTTGGAGATCAACCGCGCCACCCGGAGTGCGTCGCCATACTTGGCGACCTCCAGGAGACCCTCCGCAAGTTGCCAATACGCAACTGCCTTTTCCTGGCCGTCTGGCATTGGTGCGATGAGCTGAAGTGCCTCCTCCAGGCGTCCACGGACAGCCAGGGAGTACGCAACACCGCCGACCGATGCATTTGCAGAGGTTCGCGATGTTAGTGCGCCCTCGTCGTCGCCGGCCCGCGTTTGCTGAGCGGCAATATTTGCTGCGACGGCCCATCGTTGGTACGCCTCGATCTTCGGGGTCAAAGCGCTGGCTTCGCTCAAGATCGATTTCACTTCCGCGATTGGAGACGGCTCCTGAGGAAGGCCTGCGCTCGGCTGGCCGAGCGAGAGAACGGCCACCGAGGTGGTCAGACGAATGGATCTCAAATTCATGCCAACGAACCTCCAGTTTAGCTCCTAGCGCGACGGATTCCGACCGAAGGGCTTGACAGTGTCATTATCGTGGATTACCATTCGGTTATGGAACTGAGTGGTTATGAGCTCGGCTAGCCGGCTGGATGCCACGTTCGCGGCACTCTCGGATGCTACGCGGCGGGCTATTCTGGCGCGGTTGGCTTCGGGCGAGGCATCGGTCAATGAACTTGCCGCGCCCTTTGCGATGACGCAGCCTGCTATATCGAAGCACCTCAAGGTGCTGGAACGGGCGGGGCTGATTTCGCGCGGGCGCGATGCGCAGCGGCGGTTGAGCCGGCTGGATGCCAAGCCGCTGCGGGAAGCCAGCCAATGGCTGGCGGAGTATCGGCAGTTCTGGGAGACATCCTTCAAGCGGCTGGATGGTTTACTGAACGAGTTGAAGACCACGGCGAAGAAAAGAAAAAGGAGACCGAATGTTTTATCCCGATAGCTTCCAGGTGTCTACGCCCTCGGATCGCGAAATCCAGGTGACGCGCGATTTCAACGCGCCGCGCAGGTTGGTGTTCGATGCTTTCACGAAACCGGAATTGGTCCGGCGCTGGCTGCTGGGGCCGCCGGGCTGGACGATGCCGGTGTGTGAAATCGATTTCAATGTTGGCGGCACATACCGGTATGTGTGGCGCCACGAGGCGGACGGAAAAGAGATGGGAATTGGTGGGGTGTTTCGCGAGATCCTGGCGCCGGAGCGGGTGGTGGCCACTGAGAAGTTCGATGAATCCTGGTACCCGGGCGAGGCGTTGGACACGACCGTGTTTGTTGAGAAGGGCGAGATTACCAGGATTACGATCACGGTGCTATACGATTCCGTGGAGGCGCGCGATACGGCGCGGAGATCGGGGATGGAACGTGGGATGGCGGCGGGTTACAACCGGCTGGAGGAGTTGTTGGGGCGCTCCGCGCTTGTTCTACTGTTGGAATTTGATGGTGGAATCTACGGTGTAGATTTTTACGCCCGTGGCTAGAGGGCGCAGCATTTGGAGAACGATGGCGTTGCCTTCGGTCTTCAAGGAGAAATGGGAATTTCCGTCGCGCATCACAGGAAACTGTCGGGCGCCGAAGGGCGGGATCTGGATTTCGAAGGATTGCGAACAGATGGGTGCGAATGTTCTGCCGGGCACGGAATAGAGGTTGCCGGCTGAATAGCATAGTGACGCTTTGGCCGCGCGTTCCGAGGTGTTGACGAAGGAGATGACGTTGCCGGGGATCTCGGAGACTTCGTCGGAGAACCAGGGATTACGCGTGGGATACGCAACTTCGCGGCCGGTGGTACGGAGCTGATTGTCGATGGCGCATTCGCTGGTGCCGGAGACGGCTACCACTGGCCAAAGCCGCTGCGACGGAACTTGCTCGCGCACTTTCACCCAGGCGTCGCCGGTTTCCTCCTGGATTTCCAGGCGATGGCTGACCTGCTCTCCCGGAGTCAGGCTAAAGACTACGCCGGGATGGCCTACCAACGGGACTAGCGCGCCGCTGGCGCGATGGGCCTCTACTTCGACGATGACCACGCGGTCGCCGAGATTGTGCAGATTCAGGCTGGACCAGCAGGAGGGGCCGTAGGCGAGGGCTGGGAGGACGCTTTCGACGGAGCGGGCGGGTTCGGAAGCTGGGGAGGTGAGTGCCAGCGCCAATAGAAACAGGATGGTTCGGGCCATCACTATCTATTCGGCAGATGCGGGGGAAACTTGAGGCGGCGTATGGCGCCGCCCCACATTCGAGAGCCAGAGGAGGAATTCGGGGACTAATTCCTGACGTTCCAGGAAATATTGGGCGGCCGTTTCACGGGCTTTACCGACACCAATAGTTATGCCTTCGGGTAATGCCAGAAAGGCGTCTTCATCGGTGGAATCGTCACCGATGTACAGCGGGAGGGCGCCGGCATGGCCAGAGGTTTGCTGAATCCAGCGAACCGCCATGCCTTTGTCCCAGCCCACGCGCGGGCGGATTTCGAGAACCTTTCGTCCCTCGGTGATCTCGAAAGGATTGCCGTCGAAAACGACCGCGTCCTCCACTACCTGACGGATCCCAGAGAAGCTGGCGGCGGCCGCTCGGCGGAAGTGGACACTGGCGGATAGGACTTTGTTCTCAACTTCCACGCCGGGGATATCGTGCAGGCGCGAGCGCAGGTGCCGCGAAAGTTCTCCTAGCGCTTTGAGGCGCTGGGCGGCGATGGGTTCAATGAATTCCACGCCCGGGCCGCTGATTTCCAGGCCGTGATTGCCGGCATAGATCAGATCTTCGAGATCCACGCGGACGCGCAGATCGGAGAGAGCGCGGCCGCTGATGATAGCGATGGTAAACCGAGAGTCGGATCGAAGCCTGACGAGAGCCTCGCGAGTGCCGGCCGGCATATGCGCCAGGCTGGGATCTTCAACGATGGGTGCGAGGGTGCCATCGAAATCCAAGAACAGGAGAATCTCCGGAGCCGCCCTCAGCGCGGAAGCAATCGCTGGGAGATGGTCAAAGAGCGGCTGTGTGGATTCTAGGCTGGCTGGCATTTGACTCCTTGGGTTGTTCGACGCGAATTTCCGAGACTGCTCCGATCAGGTTGGCGGCCCAACGATAGATGTTATGCTGCTTCACCACGCGGCGCATGCGGCGCATACGCTCCCGGCGTTGGCGGGAATCCATGTCGAGCGCGTAGTGGATGGCTTCGGCAAGCTGCTCGGTGTCATAGGGATTCACGATGAGCGCGTCCTGCAATTCGCGGCTAGCGCCAGTGAAGAGACTGAGAATGAGCGCGCCCCCTTCGTCGGTGCGGCTGGCGACGTATTCCTTGGCCACCAGATTCATCCCATCGTGCAAAGACGTCACCAGGCACAGGTCGGCTGCGCGATAAAACGGCTCAATCTCCTCGTGGTTGTGGTGGCGTTTAAGGAAGACGATGGGTTTCCAGTGCTTGGTTTCGAAGCGGCGGTTGATGCGATCGGCTTCACCTTCCACTTCGCGGATGAGATCCTGATAGCGGCCGATGTGGGTGCGGCTGGGTGCGCCGACCTGAGCGAAAGTGAAACGGCCGATGTAGGAAGGATAGCGCTCGAGAAAGCGCTCGATGCCGCGGAATCGCTCGGGGATGCCTTTGGTGTAATCCAGGCGGTCCACGCCGATTCCGAGGTAGTCGGCCTGCACGCCCAGTTGCCGCTGCAATTGATAGCGCTCCTGGCGGAGCACTTCAGATTCTCCGGACCCGTTGGGGTGGGAGTGTGGATCCTCCTTAAAGTCGACACTGATGGGAAATGGCCGGACCACGGTGTCGTGACCGCCGCGGCTGACGGCGAAGCGCTCCCATTCGATACGCGATTCGAGAGTGCGATCGATGGTCTCGAGAAAATTGTTGCAGTGCGATTGAATATGGAAACCGATTAAGTCCGCGCCCAGCAGACCTTCCAACAATTCGCGCTGCCAGGGACAGATGCCGAAGGCTTCCGGATTGGGCCAGGGTATGTGCCAGAAAATGGCGACGCGAACATCCGGGCGTTGTTCCTTGATGAACTTGGGCAGGAGGGCGAAGTGATAATCCTGAACGAGAACGATGGGATGATCTTCGCCTTCCACTTCGTCAAGCACGGCGCGCGCGAACTTGCGGTTGACTTCCTGATAGGCCTCCCAATCCTCGACGCGAAAAACGGGGCGCGTGTGTGCGATGTGGCAGAGGGGCCAGATGCCCTCGTTGGCGAAGCCGTAATAGTATCGTTCTTCCTCTTCGCGCGTGAGCCACACGCGGCGGAGTGTGTACTGAGGCTCTTCGGGAGGAACGCGGAGACGATCGTGCTCGTCGACGGTTTCGTGATCGGCGTCGCCCGCGCCGTGAGCGATCCAGGTACCATCGCAGGCGCGCAGGACGGGTTCCATGGCGGTGACCAGTCCACTGGCGGGGACTCTGGTTTCAACCGATGTTCCACGAAACACGTGCTCATACGGCTCGCGGTTTGAAACTACAAACAGACGGCTGTCTTCTAGAGCAGACTGCTGGTAGACGCGCAGGCGCTCGGCGGTCCAGAGTGAATTGGCTGTTTCGCGTAGGCGGGCCTCTTCTACGGCCGAGGCGCGGGCTAGCTTTAGGCTGTCGGCCAGATGTGTGAATTCAAGCGTAAGCGGCTTAAAGACATCGCCAGCGGGAAGATCGGGATGCGGCTCGGTGCTTCCGGCGCGCAGGTCATGCAGCCATTGAGCCAGGCGTTTGACGGGGCGCTCCATGGTCCAACGGACAATAAGTAATGTAATGGTTGAAATCAACAGCATCTGAATGAGCACGTTTTTGAAGGTGTCACGCCAGATCTTACTGTTTTGGGCATCTATGTATGAAGCGTCGTGAAAGACGGCCAGTGCCCAGGTTGCGGAATCGCCGCTGTGGATGGGCACCGCGTAGAGGTACATCTGGGTTTGGCCGGCGTCGAAGAACTGGCCCCATCCGTTGCCTTGGAAAACTGTTTTGTTGAGGGGCGGCAGGTTCGGTCCCAGGCGGGCGGCGAGATTGGAGGTCATGAGAACGGGATGGCCGTCGGCGTCGTAGATGGCGACACCCTCCAGGCGCTCGCGATTTCCGAAGCGTTCCACCAGACGCTGGAGGTTGCCATGGGCGCCCTTGGCGACGAGTGGTTGGACGGTTTCCTGGAGACTCTCGGCCATTAACTGGGCCCGTTTTTCCAATTCGTTGCGGCGGGCGCGGCGGTCCGCCTGGACCTGGTAGAGGGCGAAGAGAACGGAGACGATGGTAACGGCGAAGATGAGGGAAAGGATTAGGCGGAAGCTGAGGCGCATTGTGATCCTCCTTTCGGACACACGAAAATCCCGTTACGGAAAGTTAATCAGCAAGGGTGTGGCCATCGGGCTTGGTTTCTTAGGTCAATGATTTTTAAGGACTTGTTATGGTGCAGTGGTGGATTTCTTCGGTCTGCCGACGAAATATTTACCTGATGACCACAGGCGGCCGCCAGGTTTGTTGGCTGGGGGGCTGGGGGCTGGGGCCGAGCGTGGGACAGCACGGTTCTGCATGGGGCGCCTGCGCCATCTCAAACATGCGTCATGTCCGCTGAGGCCTTGTAAGGGCTGTGGAATCTGGTCCATGCGATGTGGCGGGCTTGATTGTGACGCATCATGCGTTGAGAGAAGCGCTCGACTTGGTCTTTTGAAAAAACGAAGCCAGGGTCGGAGGGTTCCCAGGGAAGTCCTTCATGCTTGTGGAGTTCCAGGATAGCGGCGGCGTCTTTGAGCTCGTTCCATTCGCGCATTTGGCGCTCATACTGGAGATCGCGTAGCTGCTGGAGCGTCTTTTGGAATTGGCGGGAAAGACGGGCGCCATGGAGGCCGAGGCTGGCGAGGAAGCGATGGGCGTCGACGATGTCGAAGGCAGGGGGCTCGGGGCTGGGGGCTGGGGACTCGGCGTGGTTGAGGATGTCGGCTTCGAGGACCGGGATGCGATTGAGGCGCCAAGAGGTGTCGGCCATTTTTTTGACTAGCTGAGATTCGATGGCGTTGGCGGGTTGGTATTTTTTTTCGAACTGCCGGTGGTGGTTTTCGTAAGCTGCTTGGTCCTCGGAGGTGAGGACGGGGGTGCAGCGGTTAGTCCGTGGCGGAGAGCGTTTTGCGACGAACGCTGTTTGCCGGCATCGGTGGGAGGGCCGGTGGAATTTTGGGGATTGGCGCGGTTGATGGCGGCGCGGTGGATTGGGACAGTTCTGGTTGGTGACATATTTGTGCCTTTGGGATTGGGATAGCACGAGGGTGAGGTGGATGGGTGGCTGATTTTTTGGAGGTGGTTGATGCGGAAGGCAGATTGGGTCGCAAAAGCCCGGTGATCCAGGTTCCGAGGCTTCGAGCGCAGTAGCTACTGGTGGAGAATTATCAGCTGGTCCTGGGAGTTAACCAACTCAGCGATACGGATGGCGTTGCGCCGAATCACCTCGGCCGCGACCTCAGTTGGGTAATCGCAGGAACGGAGAATGACGACCTTGGCGCCGGGGATTTGCTCAACAGCCGTTCGAAATCGCTGTCGGTCGATACGAGGATGAGGTCGTGAGTAGCGGCGTAGTCTAGAATCTTGCGGTCGCCGGCGCGGGCAAGGCCGTTTCGAAG
The DNA here is from genome assembly GCA_050011295.1 of Bryobacteraceae bacterium. Classification (GTDB taxonomy): domain Bacteria; phylum Acidobacteriota; class Terriglobia; order Bryobacterales; family Bryobacteraceae; genus Palsa-89. The sequence continues at coordinate 6,678 of JBEKJJ010000049.1, read as the reverse complement.
CGCGCTTTCAGAACCGGGGAACAGGTCGCGCAATAGTTGAACCAGCTTCGGCGACAGGCTTTCGTCGAAGAGGAGCTTCATCCACGGGAAAGTTTATTCCCCGCCGCTAGTTCGGAAGCGTAGGCGTACACTGCGAGGAAATCATCCGGTTCGAGCTGGGGATAGTCGGCCAGGATTTGCTCTTGGGACGTGCCACTTGAAAGCCATTCCAGAATCTCCTGCACAGTTATTCGGTGGCAACGAATGCACGGCTTGCCGAATCGGACGTCGGAATCGATGGTGATTCGCTCAAGGAGCGCGTCGTGGGATGCCGGCATTTGTGTCCCCTTGAGTTATTGTATATCGGTGTTGGGCCTGTCAATCAGGCGTCGGGGGCCCGCGGCGAGGGGAGGCGGATCGCACTTACGTCGCTCGGACTGCGCGCCTGCGCATAAGATCTCTACGGTCTTCCGCTCACAGGGCGGATTGCGGAGAATGGAGTTGTCATGGGTTTTTCACAGCAGTGGCATGCCGTGGGGAGAGAGGCGGAACTTGCCGGTTCGCAAATTGCTCTCGGCGTTACAGCGCTCGGTCGCGCTAATCATTCGCGCCTCGGCGATTACACGATGGCGTTCTTCGGCCTCGCGACTGGACTTGAGCGCATGGGAAAGTTGATAGCTATTGGCGATCATGCGATTGCGCATCGCGGCCAGTTCCCAGACAACGATTTCTTAAAGCAACCCCACTGCTGGATGCCGCGCTCTGAAGTTGCGGATCGGATCGGGAAGAAGGGTATACATCGCTGCGCCGCAAAAAACCAATCACGTTGCTTCCCACTTCGCCGCGAGTAGCCCTCGGAACGGTTTCAACAGCGCGATCCGCCTGCCGAGCAACGCAGATGGCGCAGTTCCACACCGGTTGGATGACAGATGACTCGGCTCTTATCTTAACTATATGTTGTGACTACATGTTGTGACGCGCCTCGGCCAGCCGGGTCGAAACTTTTCGACTCGCCCCGCGTGCGGGGGCCCGGCAAGGCAGGCCGTATTGCCCAAGGAAGACAGGCGGCGACATCGATCCCGTTGGCGGGGCTAGATTTGATCGCGATGAGAGACTCCGCCCGCATTTTGGAGCACCGCCTGCTTTGAGGAGAGTATCGGCGACGCTCCCGGTCGAATCGATAAAGAGAATCGGCGCTTCGGTTATAGACTCACCATCCAAGGCTGTCGATTCTATCGATGTAGGGAAGAAAAGGAAACATGAAATGAAACAGACAGTCCTCATCACCGGCACTTCTTCGGGCTACGGCAAGGCAACAGCGGAGTTGTTCCTCGACCGCGGCTGGAATGTCGTAGCAACCATGCGTCAACCGAAGCCGGATATCTTCGGCTCCGAGAGCGATCGCCTCAAGGTGCTCCCGCTCGACGTCACCAATTCCGGCAGCGTCAGTAAAGCCATCGCCGAAGCCATTTCCATATTCGGGGCGATCGACGTGCTCGTCAACAACGCGGGGATCGGTGTCGTCGGCGCCTTCGAGGTCACCCCGATAGCCACCGTGCGTGAAGTGTTCGAGACCAACACCTTCGGTGTGATGGCGATGACGCAAGCGGTGCTGCCCCTGTTTCGGGAACGGAGGTCGGGTGTGGTAGTCAACGTGACTTCCAGCGTGACCCTGGCCCCGATGCCACTGGCCGCTGCGTACACCGCGAGCAAGGCGGCGATCGAAGGATTCACGGGGTCGCTGGCGTTCGAACTGGAGTGGTTCAATGTGCACGTGAAACTGGTTGAGCCGGGCTACGCTCCGACGACGCGGTTTACGAGTAATGGCGGATCCCGCATGCGAGGATTGATTCCCGAGACGTACGCCCCGTTCGCGGAACCGATCTTCGCGGCATTCGCGCGGCCGACTGCGGTGACAACCGAGTCCGACGTGGCTGAGGCGGTGTGGCGGGCTGTGAACGACACGACGGGACAACTCCGTTTCCCAGCGGGCGCCGATGCGCTGGCGCTGGCTCAGTCGAGATTAGTCACCCGCTTGGTTAACGCCTGAATCCGGCTCAATCGGTTCTTGATCTGCCAACCCAGTTGAGGCTCTCGCTCGTGCAACGCGGAGGGGGACAGGGGGCGGGGAGGGTCCATCGTGTCCATGCGGGCCACCGAATGGATCGTCAGAAACAGTACCGAGGTGGGAGTCCCAGGCGCCGCCGACGATCGTACGAGTGGCGCGTGAGATTCGTCCGGATCGGGCCCAACCTGCAAAGGGGATTCGCCAGGAGTCGGATAGGCTGTCAGGTTTCGGTTGGGCATTGGGTGTCGTGCCCCTGGATTGCCGGACACCTCGAAGTGCAAAGGAGACTGGCCATCGGGGGGACTGCCGTTTGGCTTATCACCGTCAGAAAGGGCGGAGCGCGGTGTTCGGGGCCCGCGCAATGCTCCGCAACACGGCGGGCGCCCGGTCACCGAGTGGGTGATCGAGCCAGAGCGCGGTGATCAGGGCGAAGCGCTCTTACGCATCGCTCAACCCAGAACTCTCTTTTGAGCTGTGGAGTGATTTTCAGACCCGCTGAGCGGGCCTGGCGGGACCTGACCGGCGAATTGTCTGGTTTTCCGCAGGTACAGGGTAGCGGGTCAAAACCGCGGGAAACTCCAGTTTTATCCGGTCTCGATCTTCGGGACAACGTCAGAGGGGCCAGAGCTAAAAATTTGTCAACTCGGATCCGATTGTGTGATATGCTTGCTGCTGACGTCGGGCCAAGGGCTCGGCGACCTATAGGTATCGTTGATTCAGAACAGGAGACTCCCATGGCACAAAAGCGGCTCGCCACTGTAGTAGATGCACTCAAGAAACACGGATTGAAGGACGAAGAGGTGGCTTCGTTACAAACTAAGCTTGACCCTCTGTTGCTGGAAGAAGGCGAAGTGCACGTCCATATCGAGGGAGATGATACGCACATCCACGTCGACCTGCACGACTTCGAATAACCAGCGGATGATGCACGGCCGCTCCGGCGATGCAAGCCGGGGCTGTACCCAGCGCGAATCGCAGGCAGCAAAACCAAGTTTGCGCTTGGGCCAAGGGACTTGCTGTTCCCAAAATCTGTAGCCGGAGGCGGCGATGGAAGAATTGCAATACCTTAGGGAACTCGAGCAGATCCTCACGGAGCAGCCCACGTTCGGGGATAGCGCATACATCCATCTTCAGGCAAGTAACTGTTACGAGCATCGCCTCAGCGAACTTTCGCCGAACGAGCCGGAAGCTAACGTCGTACGCGATGCTCTGCAGGGAGCCAGTGCCGCAGAGCGCAACCGAGTTCTTGGCAATCCGGTGGTTCGCTTCGCTGTAAATAGTGCTCTTCGTCAAATCGCAAACACGCCCCGGCCGGGCCTTCCATTGGAGGAATGCCGGGAGGTTTTCCGTGCCACGGTGGAATGGCTAGTGGCTAGCCCCTCGCGCGGCTCCCGACCGCTTGGTCCTGGCCGTACCGTCAGCCTCGGTACCGACTTGTATGAAGGTGGCGTTTGGGACGGGGAGCACGACGGTGACGTGTTCACGCGGGTGTTCCGAAAAATAGTAAAGGAACGCTTTGGTCACAAATGTCAGCCCGGCGCCGAATTGTCGGTAGCCAATCGCGATGACGTGGCGATGCTCGCCAAAGGGGTACAGCTGCTTGACGAGCTTGCGCCGACATTATCGCGGAGCGCTCTAAGCCACGTGCACCTGATCGCTTTCTTTCCGCTGGCGCCATGGAACGGCGCCGCATCAATGTCGCAGTTCGGCGTCTCTGGAGCGATTCTCTTAAGTCGGGATTTGCTGCACAGCCCGTGGTGGACGGCCGAGCACCTGTTGCACGAGGCGTTGCACCAGAAACTCTACGACTTTCGTTTGGGTCATACGTTGTTAGTGCCGAACTTCGCGCGGGAGGATGCGCCGCGGGTCTGCTCCCTGTGGAATATTGCCGGCGCTAACAAGTTGAACTTATGGGACGCGCATCGGGCGATGGCGGCATTTCACGTGTATGTCCATCTGGCGCTTCTCAGTTCAATTGCTGAGGAACGGGCTTCCGATCTTGAACCCGCTTACGGCCCGCTCCGCATCAAGCCAGGGATGACGAGCAGCCGGAAGGCGATGGAGCGTGCCCATTACCTGGGCGAGCAATTAGGCACAACGTGCGACAGTGAGCTCGGCCTGGCTGGAAAAAGCTTGGTGGAGTGGCTGATCAAGGTGCTCACGGCTCTCGACCCTGCGCCGCCACCCGCGGGTTCTCACATCCATTTGTTACTGGGCCGCTATCGCGGAGAAGCGCGTACCGCGCAGAAGAAGTTCGAGCGCTTGCCATTGGGCGCGGCTGATTTAGGCCAGCGATTACTAAGGCTGGCGCTGGGCGAAGTGGAGAATACCCGAAATGTGCTCGCCGAAGTCAGCGCTAAAGCTGAGCTTGATCAATTCGAGAAGGCGGTGGGTCAATGCAACGGAGAGGACCCAGCGAGAGATTTCGTGCAGCTGCGCGATCTCATATGCAGAACTATACTGCTGCTTTCGCCGGATGGCTATCGGCTGAACTCTGCTAAGCCCGGGTCAGTTCGGGCCGAACTAATGGTGGCCCAAATGGTGGAGGACTCAAGCCGCGCATTGCACAGCATCTTAGTGGAATCAGTCGGCTGACTATCAGACGACGCAAGCACTGATCGGCTATCGTAGGATTCTGACCCAGAGATAATACTGGCAATTTACTACGCCGCTTCCTGCGGCTTGAAAGTCGGTTACAATTACCCGAATACCGACATTGCGATTTCCGAAACTCTCGACTCCGAGGACAAGCTGATTTGGCCGCGCTTACCGGCCGCGAAGCCGATATCGGCACGACACAACCCCGGAGCAGACCATGCGGGTGTTGAGCGGCTTAGAACTCGACCGCGCCACGCACAAAAAGAGCCAGCCCGCGCGGTCGGATACCGACACGCGCGCAGGACCGGCCGATGCGAAATCGCGTAGTGGGACGCGGGCGCCGCTGGGCCATCAAAACCAGCCCCCGGACGGCTCGAGGCCATTGAGGCGCAGATACGTGACGAGATTGCCGTAATGCAAGGCGTCATGATTTCCGACTTGCGTCAAGATGAACATCTTGTTCGTCTTGAAGCCGAAGAAGTCCGCCGGGTCGTTGAGGTGCGCATCGGTGAACCCGGAGTACACGCCGTCGCAGTACCCGAACGCGCCTTTGAGGTAGGCCATGATCTCGGTCTTCGAACCCTTCGCGCTAGCCGTGGCGGGAGTCGCTTCACCTTTGACGTTTGAACACAGTACGTAGGATATATCCGCAACATGAGTCACGATCTCGGCAAACGAGCGAACGTCCTTCGTCGGCCGGTAGCTGTACTTGGACTCTGGCATCGCGGCCGCCGACTTCATGATCTTGTCCTGCATATTACTGCGAAAAATGGATAACGTCGTCGTCAGCGGATTGGGTGCCGCGATCGGATTGGGCAGGTTCGGCGAGATTTGGGCGTTGGCCAATGACGCCAAGACGGAAACAGAGACCATGCCAACAGGAACCACGACGTGAGCAATGGATCGGAACATTAAGAATCCTCCGGCATCTCCCGGGGGCAAGTATCCTGCCAAGGCTCGGGTTTTTTCGTTTCAATGCATTGGCCGTCTAAGTCAATCGTTACCTCGTCCGGTTGTGGGACCAGAAATCTCGTAAGCGGGAAGACCGATTCCTCCAACCGAGCAATTCCAATCGGGCTCTGACGGGTCTCATTACTACTCATGAAACTCGCGTTACTGGCGGCCGTTGAGTTGACGTGCCGCCAACAGGCGCTCGGAGAGAATCACGCGCCACTCGTACAAAGCGGCGTTAACTACTAATTTCGCTAGCTATTCTGCTGGCAGCCCGGCCGCCCCGAGCGCGAAGCTCAAGGCAGCGGGGTTCCTCGGGTTGGGTGGCATGGGCGCGACTCGTGAAGGCCGTTCAGGCCTTATAGACTTTCCAGAAAACTTCGCGGAACTTCGCCATATCCGCATCGGTACCGATGCTGACGCGGAGCATGTTTTCAAGGGGCGGGAACGGGCGCCCGGGTGCCACGCCCATGGTTGGCATAGTCGTGATGAACTCGCGCGCGTTACGCCCCACGTCAATCATCACAAAGTTGGCATTCGGCTCGATGAACCTCACCTCGCGTTCCTGCAGCCATGCGGTCAATTCGTGCCGGGTCTTGACCAGCGCAGCCACCACGGCGCGCGCGCTCACAATGGAGATCACGTTGAGCGCCAGGCGCGCCATCTGTTCGGTGAGGTCCGGCCGGGCGGCGGCGAAACCGACCCGCAGCCCGGCCATGCCATAGATCTTGGAAAACGTGCGCGCCACAATGACGTTCTTGCCCTGGCGCACGTAAGGCAGGGCACTCTTCACGTCGGGCCGTTCCACGAAGTGGATGTACGCTTCATCTACCAGCAGGATGGTGTTGGCGGGTAGGTTGTTCACCAGCCAATCGACTTCCTGGGCGCTGGTAACGGCGGAGGTGGGGTTGTTGGGATTGCAGAGGTAGATGAGCCCACCGTGCGCCCTATCAGCCTCTTCGGCCATCTTGTGGACGTCAGCGGTATAGTCATCTCGCAGCCTGGTCAAGATCACGGGACGGCCCAGGTTGCGGGCGACGTCACGGGGCCCTTCGTAGGCCGGGTTTACAGTGATCAACGGC
>JBEKJJ010000048.1:0-37964 GCA_050011295.1 Bryobacteraceae bacterium | reverse complement strand
CACGCCGGCGAATCGAGCGGCCATGCCTTCCGCCGACGCGTCCAAGTGGGTGACTCCCGAATCCATCGCGGGCCTGTTGGTATGGCTAACGTCGGACGCAGCGCGGGATGTCAACGGCGCAGTCATTCCGATTTACGGCCGCGCGTAAGCGCACCGACTCCCTTACGGTCGCGGCTCGGTAATGCTCGTCATTCATAGCGCAGCAAGGCCAGCGGATCTACCCGCGCCGCGCGACGGGCCGGGATCCAGCACGCCGCCAGCGCAACCAGCGCCAGCAGTAACCCGGTTGATGCCAACGTCATCGGATCGTTCGCGCGAACTTCGTAAAGCATTCCGGACATCAGCCGGCGCAATGCCAGCGATCCACCAATCCCGGCCAAAATTCCGGCAGCGATCATTCCCAGGCCCTGCGAAAGCACATGCCGAATCAGATCGCGGGGCTGTGCGCCGAGCGCCAGGCGAACCGCCAATTCGCGCATCTGCCAACGCACCCGGCACGAGACAACTCCATAGACGCCGATGATCCCCAAAATCGCGGCCAATGCAGCGAACGTGCACAGCAGAGCCGCGGTGAAGCGAGGCTTCGACACCGATTCGGTCAGCCGTGAGTCCAGAGACTCCACTTTCGCGACGGGTTGATTGGGATTGATATCGGCGACCGCTTTACGAAGCTCCCGCGCGATCACACCGGCATCCAGTGGCGACCGCAATATCAATCCCACATCGGTCAATCCGTCGGATGGCCCGTACGGATAATAAACCGCGGGTTCCGGCGCCGCTGCAAGGCCCGAAGTCTTGACGTTGGCGACGATGCCGGTGATTTCGCACCACGGATTCGTGTCCGAGCCAAAGCGGATGCGCTGGCCGATGGCGCTTTCGCCGGCGAAATATTTGTCCACCAGCGCGCGATTCACAACCACCCGATTCCCGTCAGAGCTTTCGAACAGCCGGCCCTTCCACAGCGGAATTTGCATGACGCTGAAGATTCCAGGGCTAGCCGGTTGAAATCTGGCGATGGGCCGGCGGCCGGCCACCGGTGCACCGCGGCCTTCCACATAAAAAACATTCGTAGCATGCCATGTTCCCGGCGGGATTTCACCGGAACTCGTGATAGCCGCAGCCTCCACGCCGGGCAGATGTTGCGCGCGTTCCAGCAGTTGATCCAGAAAATCGATTTGCCGTGAGCCGCGCTGGCCAGGAAGAGTCAGCGTGGCCGCGATCAAATGATCCGGCGCGAAACCCAGATTCTGATACCGCATTTTCCAGAAGCTTTTCAGCATCACACCGGCGCCTGTGGAAAGCACCAGCAGAGTCGCGATCTCAAGTGCTGCCACGCTCGATAAAATCCGCAAAGATCCTCGCCCGCCGATCACCGCGGCCTCGCCCGCTTTCACCAATTCCGCAAGGCGGATATCGGTAGCGCGAAACGCGGGCAGCAAACCGAATAGAATCATCGTCGCCATGCCGCACGCCACCGCGAAAGCCAACACGCGAAGATCAAACGGCAGATCGTCCACGCCAGCGAGCTGGTACGGACTGAACTTTAGGATCGCGCCGCGCAGCAGCCAAGCCAATCCCACGCCTGCTCCGCATGCCAAGAAACTGAGCAGGGCGCTTTCGGTCATCAACTGAGCGATCAAACGGGCGCGCGACCCTCCCAGCACTCTCCGGATCGCGAATTCCCGATCTCGCTCCGTCAACCTTGCGAGCAAGAGATTGCTGACGTTGGCGCAGGCGATCCACAACAGGAATCCGGCAGCGGCCAGCAGCACCAGGCTGGCGGTTTTCGCGTTTCCATAGAGATAATCCCGTAGCGCCAGCATTTGGATGCTGATCGAAGTGATCCAGGGCGGATGCGGCAAACGCGACTGGATCACCATCAAATCGGCGTTGGCCAGCTCGCGCGTCACGCCAGGCTTCAGCCGTCCAACGACATTTCGGATTATAGTAACGTCGCGAAACGCGAGTTCGGCCGCTTCATCTTTCGCGAGCGGCGTAACCAGATCGATCCCATCTACGCCCGGAAACACAAAACCGCGTGGCAGCACGCCAATGATTCGGAACTGCTGGCCATCCAACATGACGGGCCGTCCCGCGATTTTCGGATCGGCCGAGAATTGGCTGTGCCACAGCGCATCGCTCAAGATCGCCACCGCCTCGGCGCCCTTGGAGTCTTCCTGCGAGGTGAAATTGCGCCCAATCGCCGGCTGCATTCCGAGCAAAGGCAGCAACACGGCCGACACGCGCGCCGTATGCACCTCCATCGGTTGGTCCAGGCCGGTCAGATTGCGAGTCTGATAGTTGTACGCGGCTAGGCCTTCGAAAGTCTGATTCTGCCGTCTCCATTCGAGAAAGTGCGGCGTCAATGTCACCTCATCGGTGCTGCTGCCATGCAGAAGCTGCGTCATCCAGACCAAGCGGTCGGGATCGGCGTAAGGCAGCGGCCGCAGTGCAACGGCGTTCAGCACGGAAAATATTGCGGTGGTGACGCCGATCCCTAGCGCGAGCGATAAAATCGCGGCAAGGGTGAATCCGGGCCGACGGAGCAGGATGCGGATTGCATAACGCATGCTCTATTCATACCGCACCCAGGCCCCGGTCCCCGGTCCCGAACCCCGCAGTTAGTCGCGCCGCAAGGCGGCCACCGGATCCACGCCTACAGCCCGCCGCGCCGGAATTGCACAGCCCAGCACGCACGCCGTGGCCAGCACCAGAATCACACTCGTGAACGTCGCCGGATCGTTCGCCGAAACCCCGACCAGCGCCATCCTCAGCACGCGTGTCACGGCCAACGCCGCCGCCAATCCCACCGCGAGCCCCAGTGCGGCTGGCCGTAGGCCCTGTACAAAAACTAGCGTAAGAATGTCGCGTGGCGCGGCGCCCATCGCCATGCGGATACCGATTTCCTGCGTGCGCTGGCTCACCGCTTGCGCCACCACCGCGTAGAGCCCAACGAACGCCATTACCAGCGCTATCCCGGCGAAAATCGTTAGCACCACGCTGATCGATCCCACATTCAGCCGATTTAGCGCGATGCGGCTCTCCAGCGTGCGCAGATCGTACGCCGGAAGATTTTCGTCCACGCTCCGCAGCTCCCGCCGAAATGCCTCGGCCAGACCGGTGGGCGGGACGCGCGTGCGCGCGGCCAGAAACATCGCACGCTGTGGACTACCGTCATAGAGCGTGTAAATCAGCGGTACGCGTTCCGCACGACGGAGATCCTGTTGGATATTTGGCGCGATTCCGATCACTGTGAACCATTGCTGCCCGATGTGTTGTCCGATGTGTTGCCCGACGCGCAGATGCTTCCCGATGGGATCCGCTCCCGCGAAATATTCCGAGGCGAATGCTTCGTTGACGATTATCGCACCCGCTTCACGAGACTGGAAGGCGCGTCCTCGCCGCAGGTCTGCGCGCATCACTTGAAAATAATTTGCGCTGATCGTCAGTCCTTCCACAGCAGGGATAGCGACACGCGATCCTTCCAGCTCACAACTGAATTGCGTCATGCCGAAGCCCCATGTCGGCAGCGCGGATGTGAGCGCCACACCCTCCACGCCCGCGACCGATTCCAGGCGCGCCTTCAATTGTCCATAAAACGCCACCTGCTCTTCCTCCCGCCGGTACTTTCCTTCCGGCAGATCCATCTGCATGGTCAGGATGTTTGACGGGTCGACGCCGATCGGCGCGCGATAGACATTCAGCGAACTGCGGATCAGCAGCCCCGCGCCCGCGAGCAGCACCATGCACAGCGCCATTTCGAACGCCACCAGAAGATTCGCAATCGCGCGCCCACGCGTGCCGCCCGACGCACCCTGGCCACCGTCCTTGATCGTATTGTTCACGTCGACGCGGGCTAAGCGCAGCGCGGGAGCCAACCCAAACAGAACGCTGGCGCCGATCGTGATGGCCGCAAAATAAAACAACACTTGAGGATTCATCGAAAAATCCATCCACGGTGGCCGCTGCAATTTCGCCGTGGCGTGATCGAACCAGCGCAAACCTCCGAGCGCGATCAGACATCCCAGCAGCCCGCCGGCCATCGCGAGCGCTACGCTTTCCACCAGAAGCTGCCGCACAATCCGCGCCCGCCCCGCACCGATCGCCATGCGGATGGAAATTTCCCGCGCCCGCACCACCGCGCGGCCCAGCAGAAGATTGGCGACGTCCGCGCAGGCGATCAACAGTACGAATCCCACTGCGACAAGCTGCGCAATGAAAAGTGGCCGCGCCGCATACACTCCGTAAAGCATCAGGATCGGTTGCACGTCTACTAACGGTTCCCGCGTGGTCGCGCGTCCGCCAATGAGACTGCGCGCGAACGCTTCGATTTCGCTACGTGCGGCCCCGAGCGTCGCACCGTCGGCGAGCCTCGCGAACAGCATCGGATCGCGGCTACCGGCTCGGCGCGAAAACGGAATCCACAGCGCTGTATCTTCCGGGAATCGCATCCCCGCCGGCATCACTCCGACTATCGTGCGCGGTATCTCATCCACGCGAACCGTCTTGCCGATCACCCCCGGGTCAGCGCCATAGCGATCTTGCCAAACGCCGTGGCTAAGCATTACCAACGGTGCGCCGGTGCGCTCATCTTCGGTAGTGAAGACCCTTCCAAGCAGTGGAGCGCGTCCCAGCATCTGGATGCCGCCAGCCGAAATCTCGAAGCAGCTATAGCGTTCCGCCGGACCGGCCGCATCACTAAGACTCACAGGCCCGTAGCGGAATGCACCCACGCGATCAAGCGACGTCACGCGAGCCCGCAGTACGCGCGGATCGAACAGATTTTTCGAAAACTCGGCCATGTGCGTCGGGCTGATACCGATCAGCACCACACGATCTGGCTGGTTGATCCCGATATCGAAAGCGAATGCCTTGCTGACGATTGTGTAGACCGCCGTGTTTGCTCCGATTCCTAGCGCGAGCGCGGCAATCGCCGCCGTTGTTACACCCGGGCTGCGCGAAAGCATGCGCAACGCGTAGCGGAAATCCCGCCACATCGATTCCAGCCACACAAAGCTCCACATCTCGCGGCAAGTCTCTTTGATCAGCGTGGCGTTCCCGAATCGGCGGGCATCCCCACGCATTTCCAGATGAAACCGCAGCTCGTCCTCGAGATCGCGATCCAGCCGCCGTCGGGCGAACAGCTTTTTAAAGAATCTCGTTAGTGCTCCCATCAATCCTTTATGGGAGCGATTATGAACCCACCTTGGCTCCATGTCAAGCCACACCTCAACGCCAAAAAACCGAGCCGCGACCGGGAGGAAGCGCTACCACGACCGCTAGAGCTAGCGGCTCCCTTGGGATCGCTCCCTTCCAGTCGCGGTTCGGCTCCACTGCCGAAATGTCACTCGTATCGCAAAGCCACGATCGGATCCACTCTCGCCGCGCGGCGGGCCGGAATGTAGCACGCCAAAACGGCAACCGCAGTTAGTCCGAGCGATAGCGAGACGAAGGTAAGAGGATCACCGGCGCTGACTCCGTAGAGCAGGTGCGAGAAGCTGGAAAGTACCCGGGCGAGAATAAGAGCGGACACTACGCCAATTACGAGACCCACCACGGCCAGCCGAAGGCCCTGACCAATTACCATGCGGAAAATGGCCGCCTTCTGGGCTCCCAGGGCCATGCGAATTCCAATCTCCCGAACGCGCTGGGCGGTCGCATAAGAGACCACGCCGTAGATTCCAACCGAAGCGAGCAGCAGCGCGAGGCCGGCAAAGGCGCCGAGCAGGATCATGATGAAACGCTCCGAAGTCATGGACCGAGAGACAATCTCCTGCATGGTTCGAATGTTATAAATCGGCTGTCCGCTATCCACTCCATAAACCACCGGCTTGATTGCGTTGAGGATAGCCGGAGCCTCGAGAGAAGTACGAACCAGTAACGTTATATCGCCGCGGAACAGCGGCACAGATTCATCCGGAAGCTGGTAGAAGGAAATGTAGATGTGATTTTGGGTGTAGAGATCGGGATCGCCCATCCCCCAATGTCTGACGTGCGCAACTACGCCGACGATTTGCGCCGGCTGCCAGTGACCGACGGTTATGGTTTCGCCGACCGGGTTCCGGTTTGGAAAATAGGTGCGCGCGAGCACGCTGTCAATGACGATGACCGGCTCGGACTTGGTGGTGTCTTCGGGAGTGAAAAAACGGCCTCGAAGGAGCGGCAATCCCATCGCGCGCAGGTAATCCGGCCCCGTTTCATAGTAAAGCGCACGCGGCGCTTCCGAGACGTAGTTGGGCTTTACGTTTCCGATCCAGAAGGGGCCGGCGTTGCTCGTGTGACTCAGTGGAACCAGCGTGGTCAGATCCGCCGATTGTACGCCGGGGATTTGGCGGATGCGCTCGATCAACTGTTGATAGGTCGCTCGCATGGTTGCGCCTGTCCTCGAAGCCGATGGCGAAAGTCCGACCTTGAAAGTGATGAGGTGTTGCGTATCGAAGCCTGGATTCGCCTGCCACAAATTGTGGATGGTCCGAAAGAGCAGGCTGGCGCCCGTTAGCAGGACCAGAGTCAGCGCCATTTGGATCACGACGAGAATACGTTGAGCGCGAAGCTGGGCGCCTGCGGAGCCGCGAGTTCCTTCCTTGAGCGCGGGTTGTAGATCCGTATTCGCGCCCTTCAACGCAGGCGCGAGACCGAATAGAATTCCGACCACCATCGAAACGGCAAAAGTGAAGAGGAGGACTGGCATGTCGATGCCGATCTTGTCTCCACGCGGAAGAGCGCCCGCCATCGCGGCCAGCGCGGGGCTCATAGCCCATTTTGCAACCACCAGTCCGAGAACTCCGCCGGCGAGGGAGAGAAGCACGCCTTCTGAAACCAACTGGCGGACGATGCGTGCGCGGCCGGCCCCCAGCGCCAGGCGAATTGCAAACTCCCGCGTGCGCCCCACGGAACGCGCCAACAGAAGATTGGCGACATTGGCGCAGGCGATGAGCAACACCAGCCCCACAGCTCCCAGCAAGAGCAGGAGTGTTTGACGGGCATCTCCGACGATTTCCTGTTGCAGCGGAACGACCTCGGCTTCCACGCCTCGATCCGCCGCCGGATAAATCTGCCTGAGCCGGCTTTCCATCGCGCTCATCTCCGCCGATGCCTGTGCCACGGTCACGCCGGGCTTTAGGCGAGCGATGCAGAGAACGGTGTGAAACGTGCGATCGTTTATGAAAAACGGATCGCCCTGGCCGAGCGGCGTATAAACATCGGCGTCATTTGCGCTGATCCCTAAGTGAAATTCGGACGGAAGAATTCCGACGATCGTGTACCCAAGCCCATCCAAGATGATTGGCGTCCCGAGGGCATTTGGATTGCCGGCGAATCGATTTTTCCACAGGCGATTGCTGATAATGACTACGGGCGCGCCGTTCGGCCGGTCTTCCTCCGGCGAGAACTCACGGCCGAGGGCTAGCTTTACGCCCAGTGTGCTGAAGAATCCCGCGGAGATCTGGTTGCCATCCACATGTTCGGGCGTCCCGGGACTGGTCAGATCGAATCCGAGATATCTCACAGCAGCCATTTTCTGGAATGAGCCGGCCTGGATTTGCCAATCGTGGAAATCGGGATAGGAGACAGACATCTCGCGCTTGAGGGACATGCTGTTCTCTCGAACCCAAACTAGCCGATCCGGCTGGTTGAACGGCAACGGCGCCAGGACCACGCTTTGGACCACGCTGAAGATGGCGGTATTCGCGCCGATTCCGAGCGCGAGAGTCAGGATGGCGACGATCGCAAAGCCGGGCGACCGGACGAGCATTCGGATGCTGAATTCGACGTTGCGCATTCTTTCATTGTAGGCGGCGGATAAACACGGATAATGATCTCATGAGGAAATTTTCGGGTCCCGAGCTCAAGGACGCGCTCGCCAACTTGCCCGGCTGGAGCGTCGCCGATGGAAAGCTGCACAAGGAATACAAGTTCGCCGATTTCATTCACGCCTTTGGCTTCATGGCCACCGCCGCGCTCGGAATCGAGAAGATGGATCACCATCCGGAGTGGTTCAACGTCTATAACCGCGTAACGGTAGACCTCTCGACGCACGACGCCGGAGGAATCACATCCAAAGATGTCGATCTGGCCAAGCTCCTGGATGCCACCGCGGCCAAGCTGCAATGAAGCTTGTATTGCTCTTGAGCTGCGCCGCCAGCCTCTGCGCGCAGCCCGCGTTCGACGAGCCGATCGAGAGCGCGATTAAAGCCGGACTCATTCCCGGCGCCGTGCTTCTGGTAGGCCACGACGGAAAGATCGTCCACCGCAAGGCGTATGGCGAACGGGCGCTACTGCCGAAACGCGAGCCCATGACTGTGGATACGATCTTCGATGCGGCTTCGCTGACCAAGGTGATAGCCACCACACCGTCGGTGATGAAGCTTTTCGAACAGGGCAAGATCCGCCTCAACGACCCGGTTACGAAATACTTGCCCGAGTTCCAAGGCGGCCACAGTGATATCACCATCCGTAACCTGATGACGCATTTTTCTGGACTCCGGCCGGATCTGGATCTGGAGCCCCCATGGAGCGGTTATGAGACGGGTATTCAGCGGGCATTAATCGACAAACCGGCGGGTCCGCCGGGCTTCCGATTCGTTTATAGCGACATCAATTTCATCTTAATGGGCGAGATTGTTCGGCGCTTAAGCGGCAAAACTCTTTCAGAATTCGCCCGCGAAAACGTTTTTGACCCTCTTGGAATGCGAGAAACGACGTTTTTGCCCCCTTCGGCCCTGCGCCCACGCATCGCACCCACGGAATTGGACAAAACCACGGGGCAGCCGCTCCGAGGCGTGGTTCACGACGACACCTCGCGTTACATGGGCGGCGTGGCCGGCCATGCCGGATTGTTCACCACCGCGGACGACCTGGCCAAGTTTGCGCAGATGATGATCGACGGTGGCGAAGCCAACGGGACACGGATTTTCTCCCCATTGACCGTTCAGAAGTTCACCTCGCCGCAATCGCCCGCCGATCAGCCCATCTTACGGGGCCTCGGCTGGGACATTGACTCGCCGTTTTCGAGCAATCGCGGAGAGCTGTTTCCCATTGGCTCCTATGGACACACCGGGTTCACGGGCACCTCAATCTGGATCGATCCTCTGAGCCGCAGCTACGTGATTCTGCTCGCGAATTCCGTGCATCCCTATCGTGGGAAATCACTTACCTCATTGCGTGGACGAATTGCCACCATCGCCGCTGCGTCCTTCGGAATCACCGCGCCGGGAGTTTCGCTCACCGGATACAACGAAACCATCGTCGGCCCTGGATTGCATCGAGTGGTGGAGCCGAAGGCAGAGGTTCTGACCGGTCTGGACGTTCTCGCGCAGGAAAACTTCGCTGCGCTGGCCGGCAAACGGATCGGCATGATTACCAATCACACGGGTTTGTCCCGCGATGGGAAGCGCAACATCGACCTGATGCTGGCCGCAGGGATCAAGATCGCGGCCGTGTTCTCACCGGAGCATGGCCTGGCTGGCACCGAAGACCAGGAAAATGTTACGGATACCAAAGATTCGGCAACCGGTTTGCCGGTGATCAGCCTATACGCCGGACCCACGCGCCGCCTGACTCCCCAGATGCTGGCCGGCGTGGACGCCCTGGTTTTCGATATCCAGGATGTGGGCGCGCGCTTTTACACCTATTCCTGCACTATGCTTTCCAGCATGGAGGAAGCAGCCAAGCAGCATTTGCCGTTTTACGTGCTGGACCGTCCTAATCCCGTCACTGGAGTGCATGTGGAAGGGCCGGTCCTGGAGCGCGATCTGGAATCTTTCGTCGGCTGCTTCGAGATTCCAGTGCGGCACGGCATGACGTTCGGCGAACTCGCGAATATGGCGAATAGCGAGCGGAATCTCGGCCTGGATTTGCACGTGGTAGCGATGCGCGGCTGGGATCGCGGCGATTGGTTCGATGCCACGGGCTTGCCCTGGGTGAATCCTTCGCCGAATATGCGCGGTCTAAATGCTGCCACGCTATATCCTGGCGTGGCGATGCTGGAAGCATCCAAGAACTATTCCGTGGGCCGCGGCACCGACTCTCCGTTTGAGCAAGTGGGCGCCGATTGGATACACGGCCCGGAGCTAGCGGCATTTCTTAACAGCCGATATATTCCGGGGGTGCGCATTTATCCCACGTGCTTTCGTCCCAACAGTTCCAATTTTGCCGGACAGCTTATCGAAGGTGTCCGGTTCGTTGTAACGGATCGTAACGCGTTCGATAGCACCAGGCTGGGCTTGGAGCTTGGTTACGCTTTTGAAAAGCTATATCCCAGCAGGATTCCTTGGGACGTCAATAGGTTCTTGATTGGCGATCACGAGGTGGTCGCGGCGGGCAAAACGGGGGCCGATCCAAGAACAACCGTCCAGAAGATGCAGGACGCTCTGGCGGCTTTCGTGAAGCGGCGAGAGAAATTCCTGCTGTATAAATAGGCAGGTGGCAGCCCGAGTCCGTACGGTTCGGAGCTCCAACGGGCATGAGTGCCCGCCTCCCGAGCCGACAAGAGTATCGGTCCGTGGTTAGACTGCCGCCAACCCAGGCGACCGCCGGCTTCGCGCCTAAGCGTCAGCCGGCTCCGCCCCTTTAGGCCACCGCCGATTTCGCGGAAGTTCCCTTGGTCTCGCTCTTGGGCCGGTTCTTGCTACCCGGCGGCCGGCCGCGTCTTTTAATATTGGACATCCAGGCTGGCGGCCGTCCGCGGCGTCTGCCGCGTCCCCGAGCCAGACGCTCCAAAGTCATGATTGCCTCTTCAATTTGCTCACGCTCAGCGCGCAAATCCGCCAACATCTTGTTGATGTCCATTCCTTAGCCTTCTCCCCAATTTTTTAGTCTGAAAAACTGTCTTCCGTTCTGGAAGCCGAACAAAACCTGCGTAACTTATTAACGTTGTAATAAAAGTTGTACCGTATTTTTTGTCGCGATTCAAGTGTTTTGTTCGGAAAGCCGAACAGAAAGTTTATGGTACCTGACACTCGATCTTGACTGCAAGCATTCCAAATCAGGCCGCGCGCCCCCTTTTCCAGAAGAAATAGAACGGTAACCCCAGCGCTACCAAACCCACTCCCATCAGCGACTCGCGAGGCGATTTTAGAAGCGTTGATACCACTAGGCAGGCAATGGCTAG
Source organism: Bryobacteraceae bacterium (assembly GCA_050011295.1). Lineage (GTDB taxonomy): Bacteria > Acidobacteriota > Terriglobia > Bryobacterales > Bryobacteraceae > Palsa-89. The sequence continues at coordinate 26,854 of JBEKJJ010000048.1, read as the reverse complement.
TACGAAAACCACCGGAACAAGTGGGTATCCCAATGTTCGATAGGGCCGCGGCATTTCCGGCCGCTTGAATCGCAGAACGATGACCGCCGCCGTGGCCATTCCATAAAGGATAACGCTGGCGAATATAACATACGTATATAGCTGGCTGTACCTGCCGCTCAACACCAGCAGCGCGCCCCACGCGCTTAACGCCAATATGGAAACGCTGGGGGTCCGATGCTGAGGATGGACGAAAGCAACGCGGCGGAAGAACAGGCCGTCGCGCGCCATCGCGAAGGGAACGCGCGATCCGGACAGGATTGACCCGTTCAACGCGGCAAAAATGGAGATCATGGCCACGATACTGACCGCATTTGCCCCGAATGAGCCCAGGATGCGGCGCATTGTCTCCGCAGCCACCCGCGCACTCGAGGCAACTTCGGCTGCCGGTAGGACGTAGAAATAGGCGAGATTCGCAAGCAGGTAAATCGCGATCACTACTAGCGTGCCAGCAATTAAGGAGCGTGGCAGGTTCCGTTGTGGGTCCCGTATCTCAGAAGCAACCATGCTGACGTTGTTCCAGCCGTCATAGGCCCAAAGTGCGGCTACTAGTGCTGCGAAAAAACCAGTAATACCCCCTGGCGCTGGGATGGAGGTATGATAATTCGCCACGCTTCCATGGCCTGTCCCGAGCCCGATCACGATAATTCCCGCAATCAGCCCCACCTTCAAGATCGTTACAATTACTTGCAGATCGCCGCTTACCTTCACGCCGAAATAATTAATCAGCGCCAGCACCACGATTACTCCCATGGCCAGCAATTGACCGTAACGGATTTCAAGTGGCTGTCCTGATTCACCGAGGGGTAGTGGGACTACCACCCATACGGCGTTCATCTCCGGTCGAAAGTTCGCCAGGTAGATGAAAAAACCGGTTGCAAGAGTTGCGATGGATCCGCTCTTGGCCACCCACATCTGTGTCCAGCCGTAAATGAACGCCCACAACGGTCCATAGGCTTCTCGCAGGTAAACGTATTCGCCACCGGCTTGGGGCAGCGCCGCGGCCAGCTCGGCATAGCTCAAGGCGCCGAACAGCGTCAGCATTCCGCCAAAAATCCACACGGCGAAAACCATCGCGGGTGAGCCGACACTTTTCACCATGTCGTTCGGCACCAGGAAAATGGCGCTTCCGATAACGGTGCCCACCACGATGGCGGCGGCGCTCCAGATGCCGAGGTCGCGCTTGAGCTCGGCGTGGCCGGCTACGGCTTCAGGCAGTTTTTCGAGCATTTGAGGATTCTCCTAGTACCAGCGAAACAACACAGCCGGTTAGAAATGTCGCGGTGGTTCCTATCAGGACATACCACGTGAAAGCAATGTTCGTCCACCGTTTGACGGCAATCATCAACAGCAAACCCGCAACCATGGCGATGATGGCGGAGTTTTCCTGAACACGCTTGGTGAGCAAGCCGAGCAGAAACACGCCTAAGAGGGAACCGTACAAGATGGATGCAATGGTGAGGCCGGCTTCGAGTACCGATCCCCAATGGCGTGCTACCAGGCCTACCAGGAATAGGATCACTGCCCAGAGAACCGTGGCTCGCCGCGCCATCGCCAGATAATGTGCCTCAGTTGGCAGGGCATGGCCCTGCCCCACACGCCGGGCCACGAGTGGTTTGTAAAAGTCCATAACGGTGGTGGATGCCAGCGCGTTCAACGCCGCGCTGAGGTTCGACATGCCGGCGGCGAGAATTGCGGCAATCACCAGCCCCGCGACGCCGGCGGGCAGATTGTTCCAGACGAAGCTCGGGTACAGCGCTTCGGCGGGCTTAGGGGCAACCAGATGCATGTCTGAACAGTGGACGAACAGCAGCAGGCCAATGAACAGAAACAGCGCGAATTGAAAGAAGATCACCGCCCAACTGGAGAAGAGCGCCGCGCGGCTTTGTCCTTCGTTCTTGGCAGCGAGAAGACGCTGCACCAGCAACTGCTCCGTCCCGTGACTGGCAGTGGTGAGAAAGCATCCGCCGATCAACCCGGCCCAAAAGCTGTAGTTTCGAGAAAAAAAGTCGAAAGTCCAGGAAAACCGAAAATCGAACATCTGGAATTTGTGCGCCGCATCCGCCACATGCTGAACATGCGTCCAGCCGCCAGGAATCTGGTGCAGGATGACGAAGAAGCTCAGCACCGCTCCCGCGACATAGAGGAACATCTGGACCACGTCGGTCCAGATCACGGCCGTCATTCCTCCCTCAAAAGTGTAAAAGAGTGTAAGGCAAACGATCGCGAAGATGGATACTACTTCGCCGGTTCCAAGAATGGTGGAAATGACGATGGAGACCGCGAACACGCGCACGCCTTCAGCCAGCGCGCGCAACAGTAGGAACGTGCCGGCCGTGAGTCTGCGGATGCGCTCCCCGAAGCGGCGCCGCATCAGCTCATAGGCAGTGAACATTTCACCGCGAAAATACTGCGGCAGGAACAGGACCGAGATCACAATGCGCGCGGCCAGGTATCCCAGGATAAGCTGCAGAAACTGGAAATTTCCATTGAACGCGAGCACCGGCGTACCGATGACAGTGAGCGTACTGGTTTCCGCCGAAACAATGGAGAGCGCGATAGCCCACCAGGGCGCCGCGTGCCCGCCGAGAAAATAATCCTTCAGACTGTGCTGGCTTTTGCGGAACCGCGCCCCAAACCAGGTGATCGCGAGCAGGTACGCGGCGATAGTGCCCCAGTCGAGAAAACGCATGAGAAAGCGGATGATAGCATGAGCAGTCCCCTCGGATTCTGCGCATATTGATGCATCGAGCTGGACGCCCAGCTCATGAGCGCCGCCGAGGTGAAATCAGGAATCTTCCCGGCCTCGTTTTACGAGACGAACCACGCCCATCATCCCCAAGCCGATGGAGAGCATGAACACAAGACCAGAAGGCTCGGGCGTGCCGGTGCCGGTAACGGGGGTGTTGAAGGTCAGGGCGAAGCCTGGATCGTTCGGACTTGTGGCGGCGATTCCAATGCAGTATTGACCAGCCGGCAGATCCGCAATCGCAATCGTACTTGTAAAATTGTCGCCACTGTTGAGCGTTTGCGTGCCGCCGCTATTGCAGCTACCCGCAATACCTTCCGAGAACAAATAGGATCCGGCACTGGGAGGGTTAGTCATGGAGGCCGTAGCGCTAAATAGCCCCCCGGCCCACAAGAATGAATAAAAGTCTTCGGACCCCTGTGCCCCGATTGTTCCAGTGACCTGCGCCACCGGCTCTCCGCTTGGCAGAAGTGTAGCGTCGGAACTGTTGCCGCCTTGGAAGTTGGTAAGCGTCGCTGTCAACTGCGTCCCTGTAAGGGATTGGAACTGAAACGTTGTGGAAAAACCGTTGGAAGGTGGGAACAGGCCGGGGCCCCAGGTTATGGTGCCTAAGTTTTGCACCGAATTGTTGTACGAAAAAATGCAACCACCAACCGACGCGCAAGTGAACGGCGAACCCATCAGATCCAAGCCGGAAGTAAATGCGAATTGTACTACCGTGAATTCGCCCAGGCACGCAGGGGAAGGTGTACAACTTAGTGGTGGGCCCACACTTGTCACGATCTTATCGCTAACGTTGCCGCCGGGATCTCCTATGTATGCCGTCGCAGGGATAGTGTTCGTGGCGACGGTAAAAGCGTACCCTTCGGATCCGTTGCACGATCCGCCTTGACAACCGGCAACGTAGTAAGCCGGGACCGTCTCCGTTGCCGTGCCGTAATTGTCCGTGAACAGAATTGTGTCTGCGTTCAGGTGTGGTGCTAGAAAGACCGCAACCGCCAAAACCAAAAGAGCAACGCACCGCATTTGGTCAATATCTCCAATCTTCATCTGTTCGATAAGTACTCACGGCTTGCTGAAGCGTCCTCTATGCAGGCGAACCACGCCGAGCACCCCCAAGCCGATGGAGAGCAAAAACGCGAGACCCGTGGGCTCGGGCGTACTGGTAACCGGCGTGTTGAAAATCAGGGCGAAGGTGGGATCATTCGGATTGTTAGCATTTATCCCGACACAGTATTGACCCGCCGGCAAATTCGCAATTGCAATCGTACCGGTAAAGCTGTCGCTACCGCTCAGAGTTGCGGTTCCACTGCTGCCGCAACTACCAGCGGCGTAACCGCCCTCTGAAAACAAATAAGACGCGCCGGCATTTGGAGTGCCGCTGATGGAGGCCGTTGCGCTAAACGCGCCCCCGGCCCAGTTGAATAAGTAATAGGCTTGCGACCCGGACCCTCCGATCGTTCCGATGACCCCACCCACCGGTTGCCCATTGGGAAGAAGGATTGGCGTGGTGGGTTGGCCGCCCTGCAGGCTGAGAAGTGTCATGGCTGCGATCGCCTGGGTCCCGGCAAGGCTCGAGAACTGGCTATTGAAGACGGCGGGGGACGTCATAAACCTGAGTGTTTCGCCGGCGCCTTGACAGAAAGCCGAACTGGAAAGCGGTGTAGCTGAAAAGCATACGCTGAAATCGAGACTGCCGTCAGAGATCAAAAAGTTGCCGTTATCGGCGCCGTTGAAATCGAACAGCAACTGGGTGGGCGTGGCGGACAAATCGGAGCCGCTAAACCCAAAAAGAATTCCGCCGGGCAGATTGAATGTGCTGGTGCCATCATTCAGCAGCAGATTCCATCCAAGAATGTCGGTCTGAGCGAGAACGCCGGTGGCGCCGTCAGTTTCGATGTAGCCGGTAACGCTTCCGGTGTCGATGGTCTGGTTCACATAGTAGTCGATCGGGCTTGCGCCGGACAAGGCGGCAGCAGCGCCAAGCGCCAATGACAGCAGGGCAACACCTCGCGCTGGGGCGGCTACGCTTATTCGTGAGATACGCATACTGGTCTTTTGGGACCTAGCTTGGCCACTCTATCACAGTGCGACATGCTTTTGTATCCGTTCCAACGCAAAAATGAACGTACCGGTACTACAAGAACATAATAGGAAACCCAACTCAGCAAGGCCGCCCAATCCTCAACGCGACTTTGGCTGACAGCGATCGCGCGCTCATTCTTGTCCGCCGCGGTCTCGGAGTGTCAGATCGAGATGCGGCTCATGCCGACGTCCGCGCTACGCCTCAAACAGGTCGTCGACCGGAACAGACCAGTTGGGCAACAAATTCGAACGCATCTCGCCTGCGGCGATGGTTTGGATGTTGCCGTCGGCCAGACGCACCAACACTTTCCTCGTTTTTGGGTAAACCACCCAAACCTCGCTCGATCCGTTCGCAAAATGAAGTTCGGTCTTCAAGTCAAGTTGCGGCGCGGTGTTCGAATCCGAAGCGATTTCGATCGCCAGCGCAGGCGCACCCTGGTAGTAACCGCTGGGATCACTCGATTGAATCTGAGAAGATCTGAGAAAACTGACGTCGGGTTGCAGCCAGGTGTCCGAGGTCAACCGGAATCCCGCCTCGATGTGAACCTCGCCGAGCCGATGTTCCCGCACGAACGGCCGGAGGACATCCTGAATCTTCTGCTGAATGCGCGTGTGGCGCGATTTGGGAGGCGGCACGACGATGTGTTCTCCTTTGAGGAGCTCATGCTTCATCCCATCGTCGGGGAACTGTTCGAACTGCTCGAATGTCACAAGCGTCCGGGCACCCATGGCTTTATGATACTGAGCGCGCTGCTTCAATAGTTCGAATATCCAGGTACATTCGGACCGCACCACTCTTGCTTTCTTCGAGGGCAGTAAATCCATAGCTCCGATACCAAGGCATCGCCGTAGGGTAGGCATCCACAATCACGCACCGACACCCGACCTCCTTCGAAACCCTCAAACTGACCCTCAGGGCTGCCGACAAAAGCTCGCGTCCCAGCCCGCGTCTACCGAATCGGCGATCCACGGCTAAACGGGCCAACAGAATCACCGGGACGTCGTAGGCTGGAAGTCCACGGACATATTTCTTCGGGAATGAATCGCGCGGAGCGCTCGATGTTGCCAGAGTGAAATATCCGATGACCGCTCCCGGCGCCAACTCTTCAACAGCGACGTACGTTACACCAATCGAACTCTTCTGCTGATTGTTCCAGGCGTGGCGTTTCAGGTAATTGTTGAGCGGCTCGTCTCCACAGTCGAAGCTCTCGACCGAATCAGATTCTTCCAGCCGGCGAATTGCCGTCGCCACTCGCTCAGCCCTTCATCGCGAGAACCAACGCATCGGTTGGCTTGGCTGGCTCTGAACTCAACAGCTCCGCCAGGCGTCCTAACTCCTTTTCGGTCCAGTCGATTCGCACATGCGGCAGCGCAGATTCTGGCGCCACTCTTTCCAAGCGCGGAAGCACGAGAATCTTCTTTTCGCCGTTCGCGCTCTCGCTCACGATTCGGTGCCCCTGTCTGCGCTCTGAAACTGCCCACTGGAATAATGCGACCGCTTCGGAGAAGAAATCCGAGTTGCTGGTTAGCTGAAGTTGCTGTTTGAGTGAGCGTACGGCGCTGTCTTCGAAGGGAGCAAGATCCGCCTGGAACTTCGGCTTGCGGGCAGGCTTCACGCGGTGTCCCGTACTTTTGACTGAATTCGCCTTCGGCATCTAACTCCCAATATACTACAAATCGGATGAGAAAAGGAGTCCTTATGGATCGGTACGGATCTGATACTGAATATGTTAGCATGCTCATATGAGTCATCGACTACAAGTATTGATTCCGCCGGAACTGGATGCGCAACTCTCCAAAGCCGCCCAGCGTAGCAGTATGTCCAAGGGTGAATGGGTCCGGCGCGCTCTGAAGGAGTCTCTACGGCGAAGTGGAAAAGGCGGGCCGAGCTCCGACCCTGTTGCGCGTCTCGCAAAACTGAATGCTCCAACCGCCGATATTGATCAGATGCTTGCCGAGATCGAGGCCGGGCGTTCTTGAAGATCTTCATAGACTCAAACATCCCGATGTATGTCGCGGGAGGTTCTCATGCCAACCGTGAGCCCTCACGGCGTCTGCTCGATCACGTTCGGTTAGGCAAGGTCGAGGCTTGCAGCAGCACCGAGGTTCTGCAGGAGATCCTCTATCGGTACTCGTCGATAGGCCGGCTGGACATGGCCAGCGAAGTCTACGAGCTATTCGTTGAAGTCTGTCCGGTGATTCTCAGCGTGACCTTGGCCGACACTGATCGCGCGCGCGATTTGGTTTGTGGCGGAACTGGAGTGTCAGCTAGAGACGCGGTTCATGCCGCAGTCATGCTGAATCACAGCGTGGAGTGGATCGCCACATTCGATGCCGGCTTCGATCGCGTGTCCGGAATACGCCGGCTGAAGATGCCTTAGATGGCGCCGCATCATTGCTGGCTCCAAAACCTGGGGACCGTGTCTAGCCGCCTGCCGGTCGGTGGAGCACCCCGGAAGACAAACTTGTTGTCGGCGGTGAAGTTCGCGGTCCCGCACTCAAATGATACTTGCTAGCTCCTTCAGTGCCTCAGTAATCAGCTTCCTAGCTCTCGGCAAGAAACGTGAGTGAACCGAAGACGTTGGCTTCCCAGAGGCGCGGTGAACAGCATGTGCATGGCGGCTGCGAAGCCGTTTGTCGTGGATTACCGTTGTCAACTTGAGTGTCATCGGATAAAGCTGGGCTAGTCGTGTGCTCTTGAGCACTCCACCAATGTTGCCCAGTTGATAGGATCCGAGCCTTGAGTCGCGAGCGAAAAGCGCAAATAGAAGCTGGTCGATGAGCGCGTCAAGAACGTTGACAAAAGCTGTGGCGTTCGTGCGAGCACACCTTTCGCACTCAAGAGCCTGATCAGTGAACCACGGATAATCTTTTCCTAGGAACGATTGCCAACCGAGCCGGGGAATTTTGTCGCCCAACAACTTTCGAAGTGCATAGTCGACGCCACAAACGCGCCTTTTGGTCTTGAGCAACACCCTCGCGGCCCATGGATGAATATCGCGAAGACGAGGAGCAATTGGAAGCTTGAGAGCAGATACTCGACTGGCCGCAGCGAGCGCGACCTCGGCATTGCGGTCGCACACTGCTCTAGCCAAGACCTCAACCAGATCCCGCCTCGCGAATGAGTTGTCGCTGAGGGATCTCACGAATTCTGACCGAATCCACCAGTTAGTTTCCCGCAGCATCTTCGGTAGGGACGCCCGGCGGACCTCGCCCTGTCTCAGCAGCCACCGTCCAACGGCAATCTTAAGATCTCCAGGCAAGTCCTCGGAATTCCAGAGCGATTTCGCTAACTTGTTGAGCGCTTGCTCTTGTGAATGTGGCACTCGCCCGTCTATGGCGTCGAGCAAGGCTGCACGCACTGCAGGCGCGAGATCCACTCCTCGAATCCTAGTAGCAAACGCTTCGCCCGTTCGGTGCGGCAGCTTGTGGTACTTCCTGAAATACCTGACAATCGTATGGACGAGATCGGGACGATGATCCAGCGTGCGGACCAAGCGGCCATTGAGACGCGCGGAAGGCAGCGCATGGGACAGCCCGTACTTGAACCTCGTGTCATCGTGCACGCGCGACCGACGCGTCAGCTCCAGTATCCGGGGAATGAGCCTCTCTTGATCCGGCTTAGCTCCGCTGTTCCAATCCTCGGAAGGAGAGCTGATTGATTTCAGCTCAGCATCCAGGTCCCTAACCAGATGCACGTCGAGCTTGGAGGCTTGAGGATAGAGACCTACACCTTTGCTTGTTTCGACGAGTTCTCTCAAAAGCAGCTCAAGTTCTTGTTCCGAGCGCCCAAACAATCTGATGTCGTCAACGTATCTGAGGTAACAAATCCAGGTACGTGGCTTGAAGTGGACATCAAAAAAGCGCAAGACCACTTCGGCAATAAGCCCCGAAGCCAGAGGGCCTTGGGGAATGCCGGTTCCCAAACCGATGCCATGGGCGTTTGCGGTCCACGCATTCAAGCATTCGCACAACGGGCTGCAAAAGCCGTCGTCAAGACCCAAGTCACCAAGAAAATGCTTGACCACCTGATGGCTTATCGTGTCGTAGCATGCGGCGAGATCGAATGTGGCTGTATACTCCAAGCCCGATGCAACGGCCGCATGCGCCGCTCCGATGTAAGTGCGCCGGCATTTGCGCCAGTCTCGATAGAAGGTACGGCTTGTTTTTCCTGCATACAAATGCCCAAAAGACTGCCTGAGGTATCCGGGTTGAGCGACCGCGTCGAACCGATCCGCGACGATGTTCGCAAATGCCTGGTAGACCACTTGATCCTGTGCCGACAGAACCGTGTACGTTCTTAAAGTACGGTCTCGCTTAGGCAGGTACACCTTGCGGGCGACAGAGGGCTCATAGATCCCTCGCTGAAGCTGATCCCGAATGTCGTCAAGTAGTACATCCGGACAGAGTGAGAAATCGGCGTATGACGGCCCGCAGAACTCTCGACAAAGTTGGTCCGGCGACGTTGAAATCCAACGCCAGGCCCGCCTGAGGTTTGGCAATTCGAAAACTTGCGCAAGTGTGTCCGAGGCCGTCATACAACATGATCAAGGTAGGAGAAACGATCTTGTCATTGGAAGTGAGCGAGCACGGCTACTTAGCTACACCCGCTCGTCCCCCCACAGTTCTCACACTTGTAGCAACTCCCGTTGCGCGTCATCAGCCCGCCGCACTCGGAACACAGCGGCGCATCGCTCACCTGCCCGAACGGCAGCGCCTGCTGCGGCTGTGGCTCCGTGGGACGCAGCACCGGAGCATCGCCTGCTTCCGTCACCGCGTAATCCGGGCCCAGGAACTTGATGCCCATCCAGCGGAAAATATAATCCATGATGGATTTCGCGTACGGGACCTGCTGATTGCCGGTCCAGCCGCTCGGCTCAAACCGCACGTGACTGAATTTGTCCACGAAGAATTTCAGCGGCACGCCATACTGCAGCGCGTAGCTGATACTGGTGGCGAAGCTATCCATCAATCCACTGATGGTGGAACCTTCCTTCGCCATCGAAATGAAAACTTCACCCGGCGTGCCGTCTTCATACATCCCAACAGTGATGTAACCTTCGTGGCCGCCGATCGAGAATTTGTGCGTCACCGATTGCCGTTCATCCGGCAGCTTGCGCCGGATCGGGCGATACACAACTTTCTCCACCGTAACCGGCGCACTTGGCGCCGCCACAACCGATTTCTTCTCGCCCTTCCCGGTCGAAGAACTCAGCGGCTGCGCGCGCTTCGATCCATCGCGATAAATCGCGACGGCCTTCAGACCCAGACGCCAGCTTTCCATATAGGCGTCCATGACCTCTTCCACGGTGCACTCTTCCGGCATGTTGATGGTTTTCGAAATCGCGCCGGAAATAAACGGCTGCACGGCGGCCATCATGCGCACATGGCCCATGTAATGGATGGATCGCTTTCCATTTTGCGGACGGAAACTGCAATCGAAAACGGCCAGGTCTTCGTCCTTCAACCCCGGCGCGCCTTCGATGGTCCCCGTGGAATCGATGTGGCTGACAATCAGCTCCACCTGCTCCGGGCTATAACCCAACTTGATCAATGCTTGCGGAACCGTGTTGTTGACAATCTTGATGATGCCGCCACCCACCAGTTTTTTGTACTTCACTAGCGCCAGATCAGGTTCAATCCCTGTCGTATCGCAATCCATCATGAAGCCGATGGTGCCAGTCGGCGCGAGCACGGTGGTCTGCGCGTTGCGGAAGCCGGCTTGCTCGCCCAGCTTGTAGGCATCGCTCCAACACTCGGCTGCGGCCAGGTACAAATCCTCAGGCACGCGCTTGCTATCGATGCCGCTCACCGCTTTGCCGTGCATCAGGATTACATCCAAGAACGATTCTTCGTTGGCTTCGTAACCCGGGCAAGGGCCTATCGCTTCCGCGATCCGCGCGCTGGTCAAATACGCCTGCCCGCACATCACAGACGTGATCGCGCCCGCCAAATCGCGCCCTTCCGGACTGTCATAAGGAATGCCCATCGACATCAGCAGCGCGCCCAGGTTGGCGTAGCCGAGGCCTAGCGGCCGGTAATCGTGCGAATTCTTGGCTATCTTTTCCGTCGGATAACTTGCGCTATCCACGATGATCTCCTGCGCCATGATCACGGTGTCGCAGGCATGCCGGAGGGCTTCCACATCAAACTTGCCGTCCGGCCCGACAAACTTCATCAGGTTCAAGGACGCCAGGTTGCACGCCGAATCATCCAGGAACATGTATTCCGAGCAAGGATTCGACGCGTTGATGCGCGCCGTGGCCTTCGAAGTGTGCCAGCGATTGATGGTGGTGTCGTACTGCATTCCAGGATCACCACATTGGTGCGTCGCTTCCGCGATCTCGCGCAGCAGATCCTTGGCTGCGTAGCGCTTCACCGGCTGGCCGTTGGCCACCGAACGCGTCCACCAATCGCCGTTCGCGGCGACCGCTTCCATAAACTCGTCCGTCACGCGAACCGAGTTGTTCGCGTTCTGGAAGAAAATGGACCCGTACGCTTCACCATCGAGTGTAGAATCGTAACCGGCGTCAATCAGCGTATGCGCCTTCTTCTCTTCCTTGGCCTTGCACCAGATGAACGAATCCACGTCCGGATGGTCGATATTCAGGATCACCATCTTGGCCGCGCGCCGCGTCTTGCCGCCGGATTTGATGACGCCCGCGAAGGCGTCGAATCCCTTCATGAAACTAAGCGGACCGGAGGCACTGCCGCCTCCGGCCAACCCAGCATTCTCCTCGCGCAACGGCGAAAGATTGGTCCCGGTGCCCGATCCCCACTTGAACAGCATGCCTTCGGTTTTGGCCAGATCGAGAATGGATTCCAGCGAATCCCGCACCGAGTTGATGAAACACGCCGAGCACTGCGGGCGCGATTCGCCCTTCTTCAACTTCACAACTTTACCCTGTGCTTCGTCGTAATAGAATCCGTAGCCGCGCGCTTCGTCCACGCCCACGTTGAACCACACCGGCGAATTGAAGCAAGCCTTTTGGGTCAGCATCAGGTGCGCAAGCTCATTGCGGAAGTTGGTGGCGTCTTCGGGAGTCTTGAAATACCGGCCGGCGATGCCCCAATCGGCAATATTGTCAACTACCCGGTGCACCAACTGACGGACGCTGGTTTCCCGCTCGGGCGACCCCATGCGCCCATGGAAATATTTGCTGACAACAATATTGGTAGCCGTCTGCGACCAGTCGGCCGGCACTTCCACGTCATTCTGTTCAAATATGATGGCGCCTTTGTCGTTCCCAATGGCAGCGGTCCGCAGCTCCCACGCAATGTCATCGTAGGGGGTTCTCCCTGGTTCCAGCTTCTGGGTGAAGTACTTCGGGAAGCTGACTCCGGTGCGCTGGGCCAACGGGAGAGGCTTCTTGGTGGTTTTGTTTTCCAAGTCTACGATTTTACCGCTGCTAAGAGCGACGCTGGGGTGTGCCATGTGTTTCTCCTGTGTGAACTGTAATCGAGCTTGCCGTCTATTACGCCGCTTAGAGTGCCGTTAATCTTATTGTCACAAACCAAGCCAGTTTTTGCGGCTGTCTGTAATCATGCCCCAATATATAGTGGGGCGTCAAGGATTATATCTATATACGGTGCAGCATGTTGCAGCGGTTCGGCTGCCAAGCCCCAGGATGCTACATTATTACAGAGGAAGGCGACGCCAGCGGGGTCGCGGATGACAACGTGTTCACGCGTGTCCGCCAGAAGCTCAACCTGCCACCAGCAACAGTCACTGAGTCAGCATCGGTCTAGAACGCCGCACCCCACCGTTTTGTTGTTGGAGTGAGCCATCGCCTGGCAGTTGCTAACGCTGCTCGTCGAGCCCGTCGATTCTTCCGATATGGAAGCACGTGCGTTGTTTCAACGCGTGCTAAATCCGCGAGAGAAGCTGTATGGATCGGCGAGCCTCCGTGCGCCACGGGGCGACGGCTCGGCGCGGTCGCCATCGGGCTGTTATTCGTGTTCACGGTTGCACTCTTTTTCTGGACCGCCCCGCTACCGGCCCACCTGGGATTCCGGCGTACGGCCGGGCTCTTTTTCGGGGTGGCGTTGTATTGTACGATTCCGTTTTCCCTGATTCGTTTTGGTTTGCGTGGAGACCGGACCAAGGCATACGCTCTCACCGATCAACGGCTACTGATAATGGTGGGTCTGCGGCGCGAAGACCTGCGGATGGTCGCATTGAAAGCGCTCGCGCCGGTCGAGATAATGCGTCAGCCGAAACACGACAAGATGGTTCAGTTCAGCCTGACGGGTACGGGGTTACTGCGTTATGCGCAGCCGATCTGGAGATGCCTCGATAGCGGGCAAGTGGACAAGCGGAGCGATTCGAGTTGGTACGTAGACGATCCGGACGCCGCTCGGAAGCTGATCAAAGACGCGCGAATTGCCGCAACGGTAACGGTCTAGTCAGCCACCAGCGACCAGCCCGCTAGAATAGCAACGTGCTCCACGTTCTCGTTTACTCCGACTCCCTGACTTGGGGAATCATCCCGAACACCCGTCGACGGCTGCCATTCGAAGAACGCTGGCCCGGCATTCTTGAAAAGAAACTGAACGATCTTGGCCAGCCTGTCCGAATCGTGGAAGACTGCTTGAACGGACGCCGCACCGTCTGGGAAGACCCATTCAAACCGGGACGCAATGGAATTGAGGGCCTGGCGCAACGCATCGAGGCGCAATCACCGCTCGCACTGGTGATCCTGATGCTGGGAACGAATGATTTTCAGTTTTGCCATCCCTACAACAATGCCTGGTCGGCAGGTCAAGGCGTGACCACCCTAATTAGCGAGATTCGCAATGCGCCCATGGAGCCAGGAATGCCGATCCCGCCCATTCTGCTGGTCTCGCCGCCGCCAATCTCAAACCCTCAGGGACCAGTAGCCGCCAAATTTCTCGGAGCAGAAAAGAGATGCACAGGCTTGGCTGAAGTTTATCGCCAGGTCAGCGCCGACCTAGCTTGCCATTTCTTCGATGCTGCGAGCGTGACGCCTTCGAGCCGTGTGGACGGGATACATCTGGATGCTGATCAGCACCTTTTGTTAGGACGAGCTTTAGCGGACGCCGTCGCTCCCATTTTGCCGGCCGCCTGATGACCCAGCCCGGAGAACATCCGCGTCCGCTTGAGGCCTTCTGGCGCGCGCTCACTCATTTCGACCGGAAGCAGATCAATCTATGGATGGGCTTTCGCAACGCCCTCGGCATCACGTTGCCTCTGGCTGTCGCGGTGGAGCTTGGCAATCCAGGCAGCGGACTGGTGGCCGCCACCGGCGCGCTGAACGTGGCGGCTGCCGACGGCGAGGATTCTTATCGCGAACGGGGCGCGCGCATGCTGGCTTCGAGCGTAATCGGCGCGGCTGCCGTATTAATCGGAGCTCTGTCGGGCAGGAACGATCTCATCGCGGCTATCGTAGGCGTGGGATGGGCATTTGCAGCCGGATTAGTGGTTTGCCTCGGGACGGCCGCTGCCGATATCGGCATGATCAGCCTCGTAGTTTTTATCATCTACAGCAAGCAGTCAATGACTCCGGAACATGCGGCATTGGCCGGGTTGATCGCTCTCGCGTCCGGCCTGCTGCAAACCGGGCTCTCCATCGCACTCTGGCCTTTCCGCGGCCACCAGCCGGAGCGGCGCGTGATAGGCGATTTCTACCTCGAGCTGGCGCGCGTGGCCACGCTTCCGCCGGATCCCTACGGCGCGCCACCGGCCAGTCTACAGAGTACGCGAGCCCAAGAAGCGCTTTCCTCCTTATCGAATGATCACCGCGTGGAAGCCGAGCTCCTTTTCGCGCTGGTCAGCCAAGCCGAACGCATCCGGCTTTCCCTGTTCGCCTTAGGGCGAGCCTTGGCTCGCGCGCGTCGCGAGGAAGGCGGAGAACACGCGGCCGCCATAATTGAGCCGTTTCTGGAACGCGCTACGAACCTGCTCTCCGCGGTGGGCGGGTCGCTGAAGGGCGAACCGCTCTCTGACGCCTCCTACGCGTTGCTCAAGGAACTGAAGGATCCCACGGTTGCCCTTCGCATAGCCGAAGAACGCTCGGAACAACTGGCCATCCATCCGCATCTTTCCGAAGCCCGGATTCAGATGGACGCGCTGGCCGGCCAGCTCAGGGCCATGCTGGAACTTGCCAGGAGTACCACTCCAACCGGCGAGGACGCATTCGCAGTCCGGGAGGCGCGCACGCCCTGGAATCTGCGGCTCAGTGGTTGGGTGGCAACTTTGCGGGCAAACCTGTCGCTCGATTCTTCCGCCTGCCATCACGCGATTCGCCTGGCCATCTGCATCGCTATCGGCGACCTCATCGCGCGCTCATTTTCTCTGCCTCGATCGTACTGGCTGAACATGACTGTGGCGCTGGTGCTGAAGCCCGACTTCGGCAGCACCTTCAGCCGCGGCGTTCTCCGGCTCATCGGCACCTACGCCGGATTGATGCTGGCGACGGTGTTGTTCCATTTCACCTTGCCCCCGGCTGCGACGCATGTTGTATGGATCGGCATCCTGGCATTCATCATGCGCTCCACAGGACGCGCGAATTATGGCCTGCTGGTTGCGGTCCTCAGCGCGCTGATTGTTTTTCTGTTCTCTCTGAATGGCGTGGCGCCTCATGATGTAATCGCCAGCCGCGCGTTGAACACCACCATCGGCGGAACGCTGGCGCTCGCTATTTACTGGATCTGGCCCACTCGTGAGCGAACCCAGGCGCCTCAAGCCATGGCCAGCATGCTGGACTCATACCGCCTTTATTTCCAGGCTGTCGCGCGTGCCTATATCGACGGACGCGCAGCCGACCCGCATCAGCTCGACCGGCTTCGTGTCAACGGGCGACTGGCGCGCTCCAACCTCGAGACGTCCGTGGACCGCTTGAGCGCCGAGCCCTTCGCCGACCCGGCTCAATTGCGCGTGGTCAACGCCGCGTTGGCCAGTTCCCACCGCTTCATCCATGCCGCCATGGCGCTCGAAGCTGGATTGACATCAGGTGTCCCAGCGCCCTCGGGCGCTGCATTTCAAACCTTCGCGCACGATTTGGAACTGACGCTTTATTTGCTGGCGGCGCGCCTCCGCGGATCGCCGGTTCGGCTCGAGAGCCTGCTGGATCTACGCGAAGACCACAATCGCCTGGCCGGCGCCGATACAGCGCTGCTGATAGAAACCGACCGCATGGTCAACAGCCTGAATACGTTCGCAGAACAGCTCTTTCGCTGGACCGCCAGCCCGTCCAGCGGGGCTCGACCGTAAGAAAGTTCCCAGGGGCCTGCTGGCCCACCAAAGGTCATGAAGACTGTCCGTGGCGCACGCACTCCTGCGTGCTGCGCCGAGACTCGTCTCGGCGTCGGCTTGACATCGACATGAGTGTCGATGCAGCACGCAAGAGTGCGTGCGCCACAAGGCCCATCCCACCCCTTGACATTCTACCGGAGCAGGAGTATCATTCCACTAGAATGTCTACCCAGGAAGATCGCGACAAGCTGGAACTGCTGCAAGGCACCCTCGACATGCTCATTTTACGGACCCTCCTGTTCGGCCCGGCGCACGGCCACGCCATTGCGCACGCTATTGAGCGCGGCTCGGACGATGTCCTGCAAATCGAGCACGGGTCCTTATACCCGGCCTTGCATCGGTTAGTGAGGAAGCGCTTCATTGCGGCCAAGGACGGGCTTTCTGAGAACAACCGCAAAGCGAAATACTATAGCCTGACCCCGAAAGGGCGCGCGCATCTAACTGCCGAAAACTCCAAGTGGGAACGTCTGGCCCAGGCCATCGCGCGCATTATGCGGCCGTCCACGGAAGAGGGCCAGCTATGAAACTCTGGCGCCGCCGCGAAGAGAGCTTGGATGACGAGATCCACGATTACGTAAACCGCGAAACGCAACTTAACATGGATGCCGGAATGCTCCCAGAAGAAGCCCGTTTCGCCGCGCAACGCAAGCTGGGCAGCTCGTCGCTGGTAAAAGAAGACACGCGCGAAGCGTGGGGCTGGGGCTGGCTGGAGCGGCTGTGGCAAGACCTGCGCTATGGCTGGCGGATGCTGTTCAAGAATCCGGGCTTCACGCTGGTGGCCGTGATTTCGCTCGCCATCGGCATCGGCGCTAATTCCGCCATGTTCAGTTTGGCGGACGCGTTGATTCTGCGGCCGCTGCCTGTCGCGCGTCCAGGTGAAGTGGTAACGGTGGGTTTCAATGCTTCCGTGAGCGGGTTCGGTTCCATCGTGGCGTCCTATCGCGACTATCTCGATTTCCGAAATACCGCGAAGAGCTTCGACGGCCTGGTGGCGTTCACCAATTACTCGTTCGGGTTCAGCAAGGGGCCGGACGCCGTCTCGCAAATGAAGATGGGTATGCTGGTGACCGGCAATTTCTTCCGCGTCCTCGGCGTGGAACCTGAGCAAGGGCGCGCGTTCCGCGATGACGAGGACCAGGTTCCCGGACGAGACGCAGTGGTGATTCTGGGCCACGATTTGTGGGAAAAGGATTTCGCCTCGGACCCTTCCATCCTGGGCCGCAAAGTCCAGCTGAGCGGCATTGAGTTCACCGTGATTGGCGTGGCGCCCGCTCGCTTTACAGGCATGGATTTATATTTCCGGCCGTCGTTCTTTGTGCCCGTGGCCATGTGGCCGAGGTTTGTGACCAATCCCAAAGACCGGCCACTCGAAGCGCGCGATTATCGCGCACTCGGCATCAAGGGACGTTTGAAGCCCGGAGTCACGGTGGGCCAGGCCCAGGCCGAGATGACAGGAATCGCCAAAGCGCTGGAGCAGGCCTATCCGGACACCAACAAGAATCGTATCGTGGAGGTTCGTACGG
Source organism: Bryobacteraceae bacterium (assembly GCA_050011295.1). GTDB lineage: Bacteria > Acidobacteriota > Terriglobia > Bryobacterales > Bryobacteraceae > Palsa-89. Next base: position 9,183 of record JBEKJJ010000048.1, on the reverse strand, counting down.
AGTTTCAAAGGAGGCTGGAGCAATCACCGCCGGACGCGAAAATAGCCGCTATGCTGACCCTGCTGGCGATGGCCGTATTGTTGGTGGCCTGCGCCAATGTCGCCGGTCTGCTGCTGAGCCGGGCGCCGGTGCGCGCGCGCGAAATGGCACTGCGGCTGGCCATCGGCGCCGGACGTCCACGGTTGATCCGCCAGTTGCTGACCGAGAGTTTATTGCTGGCCATTGCGGGTGGACTGTTGGGTCTCGCAGTGGGATATGCGGGCGTGGATTTTCTCAGCCGATTGCAGCCTCCGACAGACCTGCCGATCCAGATGACCATCCAGCTGGACCAACGGGCGCTGCTCTTCAGCATGACCGTGTCGTTGCTGAGCGCGATCTTTTTTGGCCTCGCGCCGGCCTTGCAAACTACCCGCACTGATGTCATCAGCGGCCTCCGCACCGCGGGCGCGGAAACTCCACAGCGGCGCCGGCTACTAGGCCGCAACGCGCTGGTGGTTGGACAGGTGGCCCTCTCTCTGGTGCTGTTGATGGTGTCCACATTTATTTATCGGGGCTTCCAACAGGTACTGGGCGAGGGGCCCGGCTTCCGCACCGATCACGTGCTGATGATGAGCTTTGACCCCAGCCTGGTGCGCTACAACGAAGCCCAGACACAGCAGTTCTACCGCCAGGTTGTAGAACGGGCACGTTCGGTGAGTGGTGTAAAATCCGCGGCGATTGCCTCCGCAGCCCCCATGGATCCGGAGGACGGTGGTTCCATGAGCATTTTGCCGGAAGGTTACCAGCTTCCCAAAGGGCAGGACAACCCCTCAGTGTTCGGGAACACAGTGGACGAGCATTTTTTCGACACCATGGATGTCCAAATCACGCGTGGCCGCGGATTTCGCGCGTCCGACAACAAAGGCGCGCCGCTGGTTGCCGTGATCAACGAACAACTGGCCAAACGCTACTGGCCCGGCCGCGATCCTGTCGGCAAACGCTTCCGTCTGGACCCTCCCGACGGCCCGTGGGTGGAAATTATCGGTGTAACGAAGACTTTGAAGTATCTGTGGATCGCCGAGGCCCCCACCGAGTTTCTTTACCTTCCTCTGGCGCAGCACCCGCAGTCCCGCATGCTATTGTTAGCGCAGTCTTCAGGGGATGCCGCCGGCCTGGCGGAGCCTCTGCGACACATGGTCCGCGAACTGGATGCCAACCAGCCCGTTTACGGCGTGCGAACCTTTGACGATTTCTACCGGTATAAGGCCGTGGGCCAACCGAACGTGATTATTCGAACGGTTGCGGCGATGGGGGTGATGGGCCTGGTGCTCGCGATGGTGGGATTGTACGGTCTGGTGGCTTATGCGGCCACCCGACGGAGCCGCGAAATTGGAATCCGCATGGCCATTGGCGCCGCCCGTGGCACGGTGTTGCGGATGGTGCTCAAACAAGGCCTGGTGCTGGCGCTGAGCGGGATCGCAATCGGATTGGCGGCCAGCATCGGCGCGCAGCGATTGTTGAACGCGATCTTCGATAGCAATGGAAGGGACTTCGGTACCTATTTGCTAGTGGCGCCGGCTCTGCTTGCGATCACCGCACTCGCGGTGTATATTCCAGCCCGACGCGCATCGCGGATAGATCCAATGCGAGTGCTCAGGTATGAGTAAAACCCTGTTCATCGGTTATTCAGTTCTTCGGTTCATCGGTTCGCGGACCTGGCCCGCAATAAATCAGAATTCAGTGACCTTGGAACCGAAGAACTGAGTAACCGAATAACCGCACGCGCGCGCAGGCGCGCTTGCGCTATTTGCCTTCTAGTATAAAGGTGGGCGCAACACCCGACACCGTCGAAAATCCCGACGGACCCACCGCCGTCAGCCAGCTCGAGCAGCCTTGCACCTTGCCGAGATACGAATGCGGATGCACATCCACGCGCATCTTCTGCATCTCCAGGTGACCGTATTGCAGCAGCGGGAAAGTGTCCACCACCGGCTCCATCGCTTCTTGCACCACGTAGGGATTGCGCAACGCCGTCTTCAGCGCTTTCTCCCAACCCGCATCGTCTGTCTCTGAACCGCGGAAGGAGTGCTGATCCACGCCGTCGTCATTGGGGCGCAGCACCAGCTTGTTGCGATTGTGCAGGATGAAGTCCGGCAGATCGATGGTCCGGTTGTGATACTTGGTCTTGGTTTCGTGCACCACGCGCGTCCAGGGAACGAACTCGCGGATGGCGTGCTTTTCCGCGGCTGGGAAACCAGCCGTGATGGATTCGTCGGTCAGCAAGTCAAAGATGGCCTTCTTCTGAGCCAGCTCCGAGCGGAAATTGTTGACCACGCACACCGCGCGGTCGCGATACGCGCGCAGCAGCGGATGCGTGAGGTCGAATCGAATCAAAAACTCCTGCACTTTGATGCGGCGGAACACCAGGTCGATGGCGAAATCGCCGCGCCGCAGCACATCGTTCCGATATTCAAGCTGATCGGGAGAAACCACTTCCACCCGCAATCCTTCCTTGCGGAAAAGATCGGCGATCAGGGCGTTCTCGCCCGATTCAGTAGTTTGAAATGGCTGCCGGAATTCCAGAATCGCGACATTCGGTTTTTTGCTTTTGCCGCCCCATTCTTTGTATGCCTTGAGAATGGCTTGCAGCAGGTATTTCGTGCCGGGCAGTTTCTCCACGTGATAACGCTTGCGGAGCTGCTTCACGGGCGGCGTATCGTAGAACAGGTCGGATAGCGCCTCGCCATAAGCCACGCCGGTGGGAGTATCGGGAATGTAACGCGCGAAACGCATCGTACCGTTGTTCAGATGCGTGTCAATTAAAGACGTCACCGTCAGCGATGCATATCCGGGATCCACGGCGGCCAACATCTTTTCAGCCGGCAGCAATTCCATCCGCGAGAGCAGCGTTGGATTCCCGATTGCCAAATTCTCAATCCGTTCGATGGCGCTCGAGAATGACTCCACCGCCTTCACCAACCCGGTGTACTGCCTGCGCGTGATAAAATGCGGACGAAGAACTGGAGAGACAGGTCTCCCACTGACGGCCAGATTTTGCGCCTTCATGCGTTCCTGGAGTTCGTGTGCCCAGGAAAGGTCCTTATAGTGGTCGCCTTCCAGTATTTTGTGGTAGCGGGCTATTGCCTCGCTCAACTGCGTCATTTTTTCGTCCGAAGCCTTCTGACTTCAGTATTGCACGGCGAAGCTCGAAAAGTGAAGCAAGGTAATCCCTTACCTAGTTATTTAGTTGTGTATTATGTTGTAGTTACGGAGAATTTTTAATGCCGCGTAGAGTATTGGTTTTTGGGTTCGTTTTTGCGATTTGTGCCTTGGCTGACGAGGGGATGTGGCTTTTTGACCACTTTCCCAAGGAGCAAGTTCTGAAGACCTATGGTTTCACAGTCACTGACGATTTTCTGCGCCATCAGGAGCGCTCCTCCGTGCGATTCAACAATGGCGGGTCCGGTTCGTTCGTGTCGCCGCGCGGTTTGCTCTTCACCAATCACCATGTCGGAGAAGATTGTATTCAGAAGCTGAGCACTGCCGAGCATGATTACATGGCCAATGGGTTTTCGGCCGCCTCGGACGCCGGCGAAAAAGCCTGCCCCGATCTCGAAGTGGATGCGCTGCTTTCTACGAGCGATGTCACGGCCAAAGTCAACGACGGAATTGGCGCGGACACAGCCAGCGCCGACGCGAACCGCATGCGCAAGGCGTCCATTGCGAAAATCGAAAAGGACTGCACGTCAGCCACCGGCGATCGCTGTGATGTAGTGACACTTTATTCGGGCGGCCAATACAGCCTCTATCAATACAAGAAGTACACCGACGTCCGGCTGGTGTTCGCGCCCGAGTACAGCATCGCGCAGTTCGGCGGCGATCCGGACAATTTTATGTACCCGCGCTACTGCCTGGATTTTTCGTTGTTCCGCGCTTACGAGAATGGCCGACCTGTGTTGCCGCCCGACTATCTTCGCTGGAGCCATGAGGGCGTGAAGGATGGCGAGCTCACGTTTGTCTCCGGCAATCCCGGATCCACTGGCCGCTTGCAGACGGTCTCACAAATGGAGTTTAGCCGCGATGTGTCTTATCCTTTAGTGCTTCGCATGCTGAAAGACAACATCGATAAATTACTGGCTTTCGCCGCGCAGAACGCAGAGAACAAGCGTGTGGCGCAGGACTATCTGGAGTCGTTCCAGAACTCACTCAAGGCACTTTCCGGCTTTGAGGAAGGTCTAAAAGATCCGAAGCTGATGGCTCGCAAAGCCGAGGAAGAACGAAAGTTGCGGGCGGCCATTGACGATGATCCGGCTAAGAAAAAAAAGTACGGCAAACTGTGGGATGAAATCGCGGCCGCGTACCAGGAATACGCGAAATTCTTCAAGCCGGATTATTTGCTGGAAGGTGCGCCCAACAATATCGAGCTTTTCGCGATAGCCCGCAGCGTGGTTCGCTATGCGGAAGAAACGCACAAACCGAACGATCAGCGCTTGCGTGAATATCAGGATGCGGGATTGCCGTCGTTCGAACAGCAGATGTATTCGCCCGCCCCACTTCACAATGCGCTGGAGGAGTTGGTTCTAGCAACCTACTTCCAGTTTTTGCAGCAGGAACTTGGCGCGGGCGATCCAACCGTGAAGGCCGTGTTGGCCGGCCGTACTCCCGAGGAGGCTGCTCATCACTACGTATCCTCCAGCAAGATTCAGGATGTGGCGGAGCGCAAGCGGCTGGCGCATGATGACCCGGATGTTGTGAAGAAATCCAAAGATGGAATGATCCAACTGGCTTTGATTCTGGATGCGCCCGCGCGAAAGTATCGCAAGGAGTATGAAGACAAGGTGCAGTCGGTGATCGCATCCAGCGCGTCTAAGATCGCGCAAGCACGTTTCGCGGTGTACGGCTCGAACGAATACCCCGACGCTACTTTCACGATGCGGTTGACATACGGTCCAGTGAAAGGCTACATCGATGAAGCGGGCCACGCTGTGCCTTATTGCACGACCTTCGCTGGCCTCTACAAGCACGCCACCGGCCAGGAGCCTTTCAAGCTTCCGCCCACCTGGATCGCGGCGAAATCCTCGCTCGATTTGAATACGCCCTTCAATTTCGTCACCACCGCCGACACGCACGGCGGAAATTCCGGCAGCCCCACTGTTAATACCAAGGGCGAGCTGATCGGAATCCTCTTCGACGGAAATATTGAGGGCTTGCAGAATCGCTACCTATATACCGAGGAGCAAGCCAGGTCGGTGCATGTGGCGAGCAACGCAATCATTGCGGCATTGCGGAAGGTGTATCACGCCGATCGCGTGTTGAACGAGATCGGGTTCTGAGGCCTGCTAATCTGAACCTCCATTGGCCTTCTTCAGGAAACGCATGATGGTTTCAAGTTCGCGGCCGTTGAAGTCCGAAAGCACGTTTACCACAACGTCGCCCTTCGATTTGTAAATTAGATAGAGCTCGAGCAGACGCTTGGGCACCGGCCGAATGATACTACTACGCCGGTCTTTCGGGTTCGGCTCGCGCTTGACGTAGCCCGCCTTTTCCAAACGGTCCACAGCTACTGTTACTCCGCCGGTGGTCAGGCTGGACCAACGCGCCAGATCGCCCGGCGTGGCCGAGCCCTGCAGCTCCAGCAGATTCAGTAACTGCAAGTCGGTTCCGTTCGACCCGAGCTCAGCCGCCACTTTCTCATTGAACAGGATGCCGGCGGCCAGGAACCGGCGCACTTCCAGCACCATGTCTTGGATCAGCTCCAAACGTTTTCGGCTTGACACGATTGTTATTGTAGCATATATTGTAAGTATCTTATTAAATAAGTCACATCGACATGGGTACCGCGAAGGCTTACAAAGGCATGGGCGTGGAAGGCATGGTCGCGAGATGGTATGCCACCAACACTCGCAAATCGCTGAACGAATTCAAAGCGCTGGCGCGGCGCGTCAGGGCCCGGCTAGTTCGCGATTGAACTCGCTAGACTCGGCAGCTATCGCGTCACCGGCCTCGACATCAGCAAGACGTTTGTGAAAATCGCGAACCGGAACGCGAAGGAAGCTCAAGTCGACGTGGACTTCCGGCAAGGCAATGCGTCAGACATGCCATTCGAGAATGAGAGCTTCGAATTCATCCTTTGCCGGTCTGCGTTCAAAGAATTTTTCCGATCCGGTGGGCGCATTGAAAGAGATGTATCGCGTGCTCTTTGCGGAAAGACGCCCCGCAAGCGGGATCGCCCAGCTGAAGTCCCTGCGCAACCGCGCCTACACGGCTGACCAGTTCCGGGAGTTCTTCTCACACACCGGTTTCGGTGCAGCCGAGATTCAAGAAAGCCTGACCGGCTTCGCAATTCGGTTCCAGAAGCGCTAAGGGCGCGCGGTTGGCAACTTATAGCCGTAGCTGGTCAAAATCGGCTTGCCGGCTCCCGTCAAAAGGAACGCCACGAATTTTTTCGCGACATCCTGACGATTCGATTTTGCCACGATACCCAGTTCCTGATCGATCGGTTTGTGGAGGGTTTCGTCTACCTGAATGATCTTTCCGCCTTCGTGCAGCACCAGCGAATAGGCGGTGAATACGGCGTCAGCGTTCTTTGACTTTCCGTACTGCTTGGCCATGCTGATATTTTCCGCATAGACTACTTTGGGTTTCACCTGCTCCCAAATTCCCAATTTCTGGAGCGAATCCACAGCGGCCTGGCCATAAGGCGCCAGCTCCGGCTTCGCTACGGCGATTACGCGCACATTCGGACGCGTCAAATCCTGGACGCGCTCCACCATTGCTTTGCTGCTTTCGGGAATCCACAAGGCCAGTACGCCTCGGGCGTAGATGGCGCGGCTGCTCACGGTCAACATCCCTTTTTGTTCGAGCTCGGCCACATGTTCGGAATCGGCGGCCGCGAAGACGTCGAAAGGCGCGCCGTTCTCGATCTGCTGGGTGAGTTGCGCGGTGGATGCGAAGCTGAATATCGGATGAATGCCGGTCTCGGCCTCGAAGCGTGGGCCGAGCTGATTGAATACGTCCGTGAGATTAGCTGCGGCCGCGATGGTGAGCTCAGGCTTCGCCTTGGGCTGTCCCGAGAGACTCGCCAAGGCGAGCAATAGAGCGAATCGCGTCATCACTGTCATTCTAGCACGACAGTGAGTTGTATAGCGGACAGCCTTGGTTAGTGGTGTTTCAGGAGATTCGGGAACTGCTGCTTCAAGTGCTCCAGTTTCGGCAAATCGTTCGCGACCACGTAGGGGCTGGTCGGATTGCGATCCACGAAATGCTGCTGGGACTCATCGACAGCTTGGAATTTCGCGAGCGGCGCGACGGCAGTCACAATCGGCCGAGGGTACACTCCGGCTTTGTTGAGCTGTTCGATGTAAGCTTCGGCGACATGCTTCTGTTCGTCGTTCGAATAGAAGATGACGGACCGGTACTCGGCGCCTACGTCGGGACCCTGGCGATTGAGTTCGGTAGGGTCATGCGCCACGGCGAAGAATACCTCGAGCAGCTGGCCATACGAAATCTTAGATGGATCGTAAGTGATCTTCACCGACTCGGCATGTTCGGCAGCGCCAGAATTGTCGCCCTTTGCGAAACCGGACTCCACTCCCGAGATGCCTTTCACCCTGTCGAATACGGCTTCCACGCCCCAGTAACAACCGCCGGCCAGAACCGCCGTTTCCTTTTTCTTATGCGCCGCCGCGGGAGTATCCACAGCAGGCGCAGGGAACTCGGCCGCGCTTACCACCGAGACGGCGAACAGGATCGCCAACCACAGAGATTTGCTCAAGGACATCGTTACTCCTGATAGATTACCTTACCGGGTTTTATGCCGGCAGCAGGATCCGACTGCAGAAAACAAGTATGGCTTGACAAATGCTCCTCCCGCTGATCCGCTACGGGGACGATCGGGCGCGTGGATTCGAGGCCGAGGAGGAAGAAGCTGAGGGCGAAGAATTGGACAGGCTGATGGTGGCGCAGGGGATTGGGGAACGGCCGGAAACGCCGCCAAAGGAGCCGCCGAAGTGGTCGCTCGATGATTTCGAAAAATAACGCTTGGGGTTCACTCCGGCTGCTATCATGCCTTTGGCGGCGGCGACTTCAAGCTTGGTGGGATCGAGCTTTCGGGTTCGGCTCGCCTCTCCGGGGTTACCCCGGGGCAGAGTGTTAGATTGCCATTGCGTCGCGTGAGCCTCGCTGCGATGACGAGCAGACCAGCTCACGCAAAGTCAGACTGGTTGGAGTTTCCGCCGCCGTGACCTATGCCCTCACCGGCCATGATCAGCGTTCTTGCGCGGAGCCTCCTCGCGGGTGAGGTGGTTGTAGATGACGTCCACGCACGAGCCGTGCGAACGCTGGGCCGACGCTGGCGCTGGCTTCGGCCTCTGGCCCGGCGGTACGTGGAAGCCTTCGCTGGACATACGCGTCCGCGCCACCGCGACGTTGTTCGATTCCTTCTGGACGATCCAGGCTTCGAGCAAGCCTGTACGAAATATCGCACCGAAATATCAATCGCCGAATGGATCGCCGAGCCGCAGCGGATGCAACCCGTGGAACCGGCGCGGTGCTGGCGGCTTCCCGTTATCGAATCCGTCGGTGACTTGGCCGATTATCTCTGTCTTAGCATTGGGGAACTGGAGTGGTATGCCGACCTGAAGGGGCCCGGCCACAAACTTCGCAACCCGAAGCTCCAGCATTATCACTACCGCATTCTTCAGAAGCGATCCGGCGGCGTCCGTCTGCTTGAAAGTCCGAAGTCTAATTTAAAGGCGCTGCAGCGGCGGATTCTTTCCGGGATTCTCGATCGTATTCCGATCCATCCGGCTGTTCACGGATTTGTGAAGGGACGATCCATCGCAAGCTTCGCCGCGCCTCACGTGGGCAAACGCGTTCTTGTGCGCCTGGACTTGTTGGATTTTTTCCCTTCGTTTCCCGCCGCGCGCGTGCAGGGTTTATTTCGAACGCTCGGTTATCCCGAAAGCGTCGCCGATTGCTTGGGTGGTATCTGTACTAACGTCGTTCCACGCGATGTCTGGAATCGGTTGGCAGGCGGAAGCGCCTGCCCCACTTGGCCGCATTTGCCGCAGGGCGCGCCACTGACTCCCTGAACGCAAAAGATAACCTGACGAAGACTGTGCCCCAAGCATACCGGAACTCGGCGGCGATGTTCTACCAGGTCCGGAACCAGAGGGTGGAACCGGTAGCGAGTGGCGAATGGTG